>CAIYHQ010000114.1 GCA_903926075.1 uncultured Methanomicrobiales archaeon | reverse complement strand
TCTAATTAATTTGAGAATTCCAAGTGAAATATCACTTGAAGAACTCCTCAAAGTATTGGTTGATGCAAATGTGTATTTAAGGAAACCCGACCCCAATATAATTTAATTTTTTTAAACGCACATTGTTTTTCATAGGAAATGAGGTATACCTTTTTTGCAATTCATAACCATTATTTTATACTGTGTTATTAGATTTGTAGCCGAAACAGAATTATCGTAGAGATAAATCCATGAAAAATAAATTGATTTATTGTAACAATGCTGCATCAAGCTGGCCAAAACCTGCAGAAGTCCTAGAGGCAGTGCAGGAATCATTAAAATGTCCTTATTTTGAGAGAGGGAGAAGTTCAATAGAGGGCTTGCAGGATTACCTTGGACTGGCAAGGGAGAGTCTTGCTACTTTCTTTAATTGTCCTGACCCTGATCATGTAATATTTACGCAGAATGCAACAGATTCACTAAACATGCTGATTCATGGTTTTTGCAACAATACTGATGAACCTGTTCATGTCCTGACCTCAGAACTTGAGCACAACTCGGTACTAAGACCTCTAAGCACGCTCGAATCAAAGGGTAAGGTCAGTCTTAGTATTGTTCCTGCAGAGGGGGGTTACATCTCAAAGGAGTCAGTTGAAGATCTGTTACTCCCTGAAACAAAACTTGCCGTATTCACTCATGGGAGCAACGTACTTGGTACAATACAAAACATTGAAAAAACCGGAAAAATGCTCCATAATAACAGTGTGTTTTTTATTGTCGACGGAGCCCAGACCGCAGGGATGGTTCCTGTTGACTTTAATCGGCTCCCGGTAGATGCTTTCGTTTTTACGGGCCATAAATACCTTTTTGGCCTGCCTGGAACTGGCGGGTTCCTGATTAAGGACTACAAGCAGATTGAACCTGTAAGACAGGGAGGAACAGGAACAGATTCAGGAAACTTAAAGCACCCTGAAGAGATGCCTGAAAGGTTTGAAGCTGGAACGCACAACTACCCGGGTATTGTCTCCCTCTGGGCCGGGACAAGATATATCACAAGCCAGGGTCCTGACAAAATTCACAATCATTGTAAGAAACTGACACACTTTATAATAGACGAATTGAAAGATTACGAAAACATCACTCTCGATAACCCGGACCCTGATCTTCCAGTGATATCCCTCTCCATTGAATCACTTGGATGTGACGATGTCGGATATATCCTTTTAAAAAAATACAGTGTAATTGTGAGGACCGGCCTCCATTGCGCACCATTGCTTCATAAAAAACTGAATGAGTCGAAAGGGACCACGAGAATCAGTCTCTCTTTTCTTAATACGCCTGAAGAGTGCTGTTTTATCTCAAGGGCAGTTAAGGAGATTGCAAAAAGGGCCCATTAACTATCTTACCAATTTTTGATAGGTTTAATATTCAGATTTCTAAAAAAAAGAGAGAGATATTCCTTAAAAGTCTTTAATTTCGATTAATTTATTTTACCTCTTATCCTAGCGGTGCGACAGTCTTCCCATAGATATCATTCAGGATCGGTGCACATGCAGTATAAATCGCTGCAAATCCACTTATTATTCCTACATAACCTGCAACTATAATGAAGAGGCCATTTCCGGTTGCCGCTCCTGCAGCTTCAAGGAAGAATACAATCGCCAGAGTCCCAAGTACGACCTGTAGTGCGCGTGACATTTTCAGGGAACCAATAAACAGAATTAACGTGAAAAGTCCCCAGAGAGCGAGATATGCTGCCATAGTACCCGGTCCACCCGTGTCTTTTGAAAGCCCGAGAACGGGCAGGATCATAATAGCAGCAAACGAGAAGAAGAAAAGGCCATAAGATGCATAGGCAGCCATGCCATAAGTGTTTCCCTTTTTCCACTCCATCAGACCGGCAGTGAACATAGCGAGTCCTCCCATGAAGATAACCATACTAAGTATTGCAGACCCTGACTGTATGAGCCCTGCATTTGCAAGACTTATAAGAACACCAGGCATTCCGTATCCAAGGAGTCCCAGAGCTCCCGCTCCTGCAGTAATATCTTTAATCTCAACAACTCTATTTGGGTTAATGATATTTTCAGACATGTATTATCAAATCCGATTCAATAAACTGGCATTTATTATGATAGTGCAGCACACCAATTAAAATAAATGCGTAAGAATAGCTTTTCTTTCATATTGGGAAATAATTTTCTTAATTATGAATTTTCAAATCGTTATCATCTCCTTGGCAAACATATTGTTAAAACTGTCCAGCGTTATCATATACCAATAGATGTCATTCCTCTCACCCAGAGTGAATATGATAATGAAAAATCAATTCGGATGGAATTCATTCGAAATGGGATAAGTGTTGGTCCTCATACTCAAAAGGGAAAGTCTACCTAAAAAAGCCGACTTTTAATTGGATATTGAAAACTAACCCTGAATTGCTAATTTATGCTGGACTGCAACATAGATCCCAAATGCAAAAATTGTAGCTATTTTGATTGATCACTTTCTTTTCGAATCGCTCCCATAAAACGCTCCCTGATTTCGATAGGACTTAAGGGGATATTCGGGACACTGCTATTACCCGGATTGATAATAAACCTTATAAAAAGAGGACCTGGAATATCTGAATTCAAGAGTTCAACAAGCTTACTTTTCTCTGAAACTGTAAATGGACTTTGTATCCCTGAACCATATGCAATAGTCGCAAGGTCAGCTCTTCCGGAAGCAGGAGACGGCTGATTTCCTGTACTTCCAAATGTTCCGTTATCAAGACAGATTATTCTCAAATTCCTGGGTTGCTCCTCACCAATTACCGGAAGTACCGATGACCCGAGGAGACTTCCGTCTCCGTCAATTACTGTGACTTTTTCATCAGTAGAAAGTGAAAGTCCAAGGCCTATGGATGAGGCCTGTGTGTAACTCCCGAGCATGTAAAAGTTTTTTGGCCTGTCACGGATTGCATAAACCTCTTTAGAAGGGACCCCGATATTCGTGACAATGAGTTCATCTTTGATTGTGTCCATTATTGTCTGAATTGCACCGTATCGTGTCATTGAGGGAGCAGGAAGATCCATACATTGTGAAGAATCCATCCTTCCTGCGAGACAAGCGGGAGTTCTCGCTGTTTCGGGAACTGGTTCTGCATTTCTGAAGACAGAAGGTGAAATAAGCCCAACGACCGGAATCTCTTTTTTAAACGACATTGTGATTAGGTCCCTTATCTTCCAGAGATCTTTAGGGGTGTTGATAACACAATACGGAATCTGTACAGCTTTCAGGACCGAGGGGAGGCGGGAATTGAAAGGAACCTGTGCAGCGATTGCCTCATCATGCCCGCCCCTCAGGCTTGCAATTACCGGAAGAGGGAACCTGTATAACCTTGAAAGGGACATGAGTGCGTTGAGCATATTTCCAATTCCTGAACTCTGGATAACGAGAACGGGTTTCGCACCTCCAAGATAGGCACCAGCCGCAATGCCTACTCCATCTTCTTCGCGGACAATCCCTACATGCCTGAAATATTTAGGGATATCAAAAAAAAGCTCCCTTGCTTTGTCACAAGGAAGCGTAATTGCAAGGTCAGTTCCACAGGACTTAAGGACTGAAATAAGATCCCTGTCAGACATTTTCCTTCACCCACCCTGAAATATCTTTAAGGACTTCAATCCCAGGTTCATTGGACGGCAGCTTTATTGTGACTGGAACGGGAATTAATGTAAAGTCCTCTTTTACCCTTGAGTAACCTCCTCCGGTCACATTTAATAGTACTGAATCACTGGGTTTTATTGAATGCGAGTCAACTGCCTGCAATAATGCAGCAAGGGAGACTGCTGCGGCAGGGTCAGGGTCGACACCAAGACAATCGGTAAACAGCTTTCCGGCAGACCTCGCTTCTTCATTTGTTACTGCATATGCGAGACCGTTACTGTCAGTCATTGTATCAAAAACTCCGCCCCGGATGCTGTAAGGCGGGTTTCTGTTTGTGAGGACATCTGCATAGACTTTTGCAATTGATTCACGTGCATCAGGCATATCTATGTCAGGTATTAAGTCTCTCCTCCCCTCCCTCCATGCTGAAACCATTGGTGTGAAAGGGGCATTCTGTGCAAGGTGAGTATGTGGAAGTTCAGAACCATATCTCCCTGCTTTTAAAAAGCGTTTTGCAGCCTCATTCGCTGCAATTGCACCAGTTCCACTGCCGATAGCCTGCACGTAATGCAAGGGAAGATGACCTTTTGTCATGACATAATCAATGAGAACAGTTGCCATCCCGTCCCTTCTTGCGATATTCCTTGCACCTCCTTCAGGGATTACGCATTCAACTGAAGTAATTTTGCGTGAACATTCAATGGCATCTGAATAATCGCCTTTCACGGTTATAAGCAGAATATTCTCAGATTCAACTGTAGTCCAAAGACGTGATAGAGAATTCTCAGGAACTACGAGAATTACAGGCACTTTCGAGATAGCCGATACCTGGGCAAATGCACGAGCAGTATTTCCGGCTGAAGCTATTATCAGAACCTCTTTTTTCCTGTTAATCATCCTCTGAAGTGTTGGGACTGCTTCGAGTTCTTTAAATGAACAGGTCTGCATCCTTGCACCTTCTTCAGGAAAGTAACCTGAGAAGGTTAAAGAAAGGTTGGATAACCCGGTTTCCTTTGAAAGATCAGCATTATGGAAAGTTACAGGCCGAGACTCAACCAAAATCTCTCCTTCTACAGGAAGCCAGTCAGAAAACCTGAATATTCCGAAAGAATTATGGACAACAAGATCTTTTTTTGAATATTCAGTTTTCAGAAGGCCGGAATGGTTGTGTGAACATGACTGGGCATATTTGTCATGAACAATTTCACCACATTCGCTACATACAACAGAGTACTTTTCTTTCATTCTATCGGCATTATCCTCTCATTCAGGTTGAATTCTCCTTTTATTATCTTTCTCTTAAGCATTGAACAAACCCGTATAGCCCTGGAGCGGTCAGATTGCCTGAGGGTTACAGGTATTATATCATTTCCAAGCGTAATTCTCCCCATGTCTGCCGTAAAGACATGTGACGGACAGTTATTTACGCAAGTGCCGCAATTCACACAATAATGGCGGTCAATATCATATTCTTCTGTTATGGCACAGGTTGGACAGAGTGAACGGACTTTACACTCATCACAGTTAATACAAAGTTCCTTATGGACCCTGACCATTATATCGGTTTTATCCCAGATGCAGCCATAATCAGATTCCCCTATCGGTGTCCTGGTCCTTATGTCTGTAACCGGCATAGGTGAATCTGAATTCTGTTTCAACAGGTTCATTAATGTCAGTTCATCTAGGACAGGGATCGGTATTCCGATAGAAACAAGGCATTCAGGGCCATGCGAGGTTATAAAACCACCCATAAGAGTTGGATCCATATATTTCATGTTTGCAAAAGTCGAGATATTCGGCTTCTTTTTGCTTGCCCTGGTACCAATTCCCATAACATATCCATTTGAACCATTGAAAAGGACAGGTGTTCCAACCCCGATTACATGAAAATCAGGATCATTTTCAAGTGGATTTATACTCCCGCATCCGGATACAGATGCCTCTTTAAACGGGCCTTTAAGTCCTGTTACTGAGAATATTGTCCTGATTTCGGTAGAATCCGGATTTACCATTGCATGATAATTCCTAAAAGCTGCCCTCGTTGTCTGCATTACTGCATAACGCATATCAGTTAAGGAGATATAAGATTCGAGAACCTTTTCCCCGGTATCCACACTTATGTGAACTGATTTTCCCTCTACAAGATCACGGAACAGGTGGCCGCCACCGTACGAACTGTCCCGGGTTGAAGTGCCATAGACCACTGCATCAATCTCACCGAGCCTTTCATTTGGACAGGGGCCAGGGAATGCCGGGACTCCATTCATAAAAACTGCTTTAGCCCTCTCAAAGGTATTTGGGGGCATAAATGGAAAATTAAAGACAGCCATTGTCCCAGACATTATCCCAAATGTACCGGTTGTAACAACATCTACATCGTCAACAGTGAATTTTTCCCCTTCTTCTACCCTTTTTTTGAATTCATCAGCTGTTAGAACTGTTGCCTGACCCTCTTCTATCTTTTTGTTAACAATTGACAATGACTTCATAATATCCTTATATCCTCAAGCCGGATGTGAAGACCATATGATTTTTCAAGGACCATGTTCACGACTGCAGTGTGTGCTAGGTCAAGCATGCAAAGGCCGGGAAGAAACCACTGGCGGCGTCCGAACATTGGTGCTTTCTTTATAACAGTGACGGTCCCTTCAAAAGCATGGACATTATACGCCTGGAGATCCATTACATCGTGTGTTCTTGCAACAAGCGGGCCGACAGTATGACAGGCAAGTACTCCTGTTACCGGATTTGCATCCAGAACCTTTAATGCATGATAGACCGGGCAACCTGGACCTGCAGGCCTGCCAGTAATAATCTGTCCTGGTTTTATATCCCATTTCTCCACGATATCAGGTCTAAACGGTATAATAAACTTTCTTGCAGATGGTTCACCAGGGAGAGGATTCAAAACAAAATCATAACTATTTCCAACACAGTCAGTGCCACTATATACCCGTTTTTCAGGAAGTACTGATTGTGAATTGGAATAAAAGGTACAGTCGCTTTCTTTCTTTTCACCAATCGAAACGAGGTCCATAAATTCACTGCATGTCCTCGCCCCGCATACACCACAGTCCTTTCCGGGTGGTGACCAGGTTATATTAATCCCCCCTATAGATGTTATCTGCTCCATCAAGAGGGCGTACCACTCCAAAATGGTGCTGCCATCCGATTTCCTTCTTTCCAACACATATGGTACAGACTCCAAGTGGTGGAGAACCTCTGAGAAGGACTTTATCACCTTTTGCAAGAGTGGGAGCTTCATTGATCCTCCTCATAAGATACCGAAGTCCGGTCCCTTCAAGAGCATTTGTTTCAATTATCTCTGTAGTATTTGTGACTTTTTCGATGCACTCACGAAATACTTCCTTCTCTGCCTGCGAGATAAGGTCTGTCTTTGTCACGACCGCAATATCTGCAAGGGCAACCATAGGTGCCATTTTAAGAGGTGCATTAACACCACTTATTGAAGATATTACACAGATTCCAAGAGACTGTGTAGTATAGGGAGTGCATCTCAGACATAAGCCCGCACTTTCAAATATTAAAATGTCAGCCTCTTCATTTTCTGCCCAGGTTATGGCATCCTCAAGTACCATAATTCCGGTATGGTCAGGACAAAGGTCCCCGGAATATACCTTCCTTGTAGGGATTCCAAACTCTTTTTTTAACTCCTCATCCTCAAAGGCCTGAACCACATCAATCTTGAGATATGTTATCTTTTTTTCTGATATGAAATGCCTGATTATTTGCCGTATAACCGAGGTTTTTCCTGAACTCGGCGGCCCTGCCACAATGATAAGTATCATTCGTTGTATCACGCGATTCCAAGTATCTGTTCACCGGAACGGATGCGTTCACGCAGGGAATGAAGGCATTCGTCCATCCTGCGTATCTCAAATAGAGCTGCTTCTTCAGACGGACCCGGTTCGATGACTTTTGTAACAGCTCCGTTTTTCATAACAATCCTCCTTTCAGAGAGAAGAGCAACATATGGGTCGTGAGTTACAAAAATAACAGCTCTTTTATTGTTTTTAAGGCATGAAATAACTTTTTCTTTGAAAATTCCGGCGTTTTCTATCTCGTCAAGGAGAATTATAGGTTTGTTTCCAATAACAAGGGCGTCTGAAATGAGGAGGGCTCTTGTCTGTCCACCTGATAACGAGGTCACCCTCATCTCAGGAGTCACATATTCGCCGGTAAACCCATTTGCAACAGAGATAACCCTGTCAACAATACTGGCATCAGATAATCCCCGGGCCTTGATATGCATTATGAGAAAATCATTTACTGTTAAATCTGCAAAGCATTTTGTGTTCTGTGTTATCATCGCTATCGGTTTCTGTGCAGGGTCACGGACAAGCATTTCATCCGGCACTTCACCGTTAACGAGAACAATACGTTTGGTTGCAGTGTCCCCCTGTGCAAAAACCTCGATATCATTGATAAATGCTGTTTTACCCGACCCGGTAGGGCCGACAATTGAAAGGCAGTCACCCGGCCTGATGATGATAGGAATGAATTCTTCTCTCTCTCCCTGTTTGTTAATCCCTGGAAGAACAGTTATCTCATGTATTATTGTCATAGATGATATTATATGAGGTATTGGTTATTAATTATTTCCTTATAGTACGGTAAATTTATACAAATGTCTAATTTTTTGAGAATAATTAATCTATAAGTATAAATGAAGGTACAATAAGGTAAATGAAACTGTCATTTTATCACTTTTTCAGATTTTGATTCAAAGATATTATTTTCAGCCTTTATCTAAAGGCCGGCAAGTTAAAGGTAAAATTAGACTTAATCCGGTAGATTCACCATTATACATACCATTAAGGACAGTAAGATTTCATTGTGTTTATAGTAACTTATTTATACTTATACTGTTTTATACATTTTTATACAGTTATATCACGAAATGTATCTGTATACATGTGGTAGAAATGATAAATAATGACCAAGAATGGCTATCTGGTGAATCCGGGGATATTGATCCAACGCCTCCACAACCAGGTGAACCATACCTTATAGCACTCGGGCGGCGGCGTGCTTCCAGGCAAAGGAAAATTTTCGCTGACCAGCATTTCTACGCCATATCGGAAGTTGCAGAACGCCTGAAGGTTAAGGATGAGCTAATCAGGGAACTTATCCGCCGCGGAGAACTCCACGCTTTCCGTATTGGAAAGGCTTACCGGATTACTGATGATGATATCGATGAATATTTACAGTCCTGCAGCACGAAGCGGGAAAATTTCAGAGATGTGTGAAAAATGGCAATTAATGCATTGTTTTATGAAAACAGCATTCCAACCGGGACCGGAGTCCTGGAAATCCTAAAAGATGCAAAGAAAGAGGGAAAAGTTTACTCAGATTTGTTTGTCCCATTGCAAAGATCGGAACTTAAAGGAACCTTTCATGGGCCAATCGGGTCACTTATACTCTCACAGACTTTCCTGTTTTCACGGGAATTTAATTCAACTCCAATTGAAGCCCTATATCGATTTCCTCTCCCTGGAGATGCTGCAGTTTCAGAGGTTTTAGTCACGTTTGGTGATGAAGTAATCAGAACAAAACTTATTGAGAGGACACTTGCTGAAGAGAACTATGATAGAGCTTTTAGTGAAGGAAAAAAGGCTGCACTTGTCACCCGGGAATCAGCTGATGTTTTCACCCTCCACCTTACCGGAATTTGCCCTGATATGGAAGTAACTGTAAAAACAACTTTTACTGTGCTCGCAAGAGCAGTCATGCAGGAATGGGAAGTCCGTATACCCCTGACAATTGCTCCCCGTTACATAAGGAGTGATGAAAAACATCCAGCCATACAGGCTAATCCATTACTCAGTGCCATAGACCCGGGTTATAAATTTTCTTTGGATCTCTTACTTAAACCCGCTGTCCAGGTAACCAGTGTAAAACCTGATACTGAAGTAATTTATGAACCTGATGGGACAAGAATCAAATTCCAGGACAAAATCCCAGACAGGGACTTTGTACTCCACTGGACAACAAGTGGAGAGAAAAAGATGTTAACTGCATGGTCTGTTGATGACACTGAAAGTGGGCATCGCTATATAATCTCCCTTGTTAATCCTCCTGAAAAAATATACTTAAATACTATCCCAAGGGAAATTATCCTTGTCGTTGACCAGTCGGGTTCAATGAAAGGTTCAAAATGGGAGGCAGCGAAACGCAGTCTGTTTGCTTTTCTGGATACTCTATGTGATAATGATTTTTTCAATATATGCATATTTTCAGATAAAACTGCCTGGGCCAGTAAAAACCATTTTATGAAGACAAGTCTTGAAAATATTGAAAGTGCAAAGTCTTTTGTCAATAATATATCTCTATTCGGAGGTACCGAACTTGGTGTTGCCCTGGAGCAGGCGATAAATCAAAGACAGATTCAAGGTGAGTTTTCACGTCATATTGTTGTGATAACTGACGGTCAGGTTACAGACGAGTCAAGGATACTTTTATTGGCCGAATCCATGAAGATGAATTACAATTCAAGAAGGATCAGTGTGATAACTATCGACTCCTCGCCAAATGCATTCCTGACAACTGAGCTTGCCAGGCTCGGTGGTGGTGTTGCAAAATTTCTCACTGACAAGGCTGAAGTTGGAAAAGTCCTCAAAGAGATCCTTTTAAGCTGGCAACAACCTTTATTCTACGATGCAATTCTTAAAACAGATAGCCATTTCTTTGATGTCCCAGGTTTCAGACAATCTAAAAAAGGGATATCTAGTATTGATATAGGTGATATCCGGCCTGGAACACCAGTTTTTCTTTATGGAAGAACCTCACTTACGGGTGATGCGGTTAACCTCTCACTTATGTCTGCAAAGTCAGGTACAATTGGAGTTACAACTGCAATACCAGGAGATAATGCACTTTCATCATCCATTAAAATTTTATTCGGAGCCGCAAAGATACAGGCCCTTGAATTTATTCAAAAATCATTTGCTGATCCGGATAAGATCAGAGAACGATTGAAAACTGTGGGTTACGACTTAAAAATAGATGAAAATACAGCAGCCGTTTATCCCGAAAACAAAAAGAATTTTTTTGCAGATGAACTCAGGCACTTATTAATAGAGGAATCAATAAGATTTGGAGTTCCTTCAACACTTACTGCATTTATAGGAGTATCGGAAAAAAACGGAATTGTGCCTGATATCACTATTGCGGTCCCTAATACATTACCAGAAGGTTGGGACGAGGATGTATTTACTACAGCTAGTATAAAGATAATCGGTTGTGGAGGGGCAGGAAATAACACGATCAATAAGTTGTTTCATATGAAACCAAAAAAATTGGTACCCGATGGTCGCTTAATTATGAAGTCAAAATCAAGTAGGAACATTGATAGTGTAGCACATCCGTGTCCTCCTTATTCAGAATATAAATCATATCATAAAATTATCGATTTAATACAGACAAATGACGATAGGACTGTTCTATTTGATGGTTACCAGGTCAGTTCAGGGAATTTGAAAATCCGTATCGAAATTATATCAGCAGT
The DNA here is from genome assembly GCA_903926075.1 of uncultured Methanomicrobiales archaeon. Taxonomy (GTDB): domain Archaea; phylum Halobacteriota; class Methanomicrobia; order Methanomicrobiales; family Methanospirillaceae; genus CAIYHQ01. The sequence goes on along the minus strand of CAIYHQ010000114.1, from coordinate 28,521 downwards.
ATCATCGGAAAAAGGAGAAATAATAATCTTCCTTGACAATATTGAGATCGGGACCTGGAGACTATCTGACCTTCAAAAGGGAATGTATGAATACATCCTGAAAATGAAGATAAACACTCCAGGTATACTGAAAGGAGTTCTTTTTAACCTGGATGAGTGTTGGGATGGAAAATTTATTGAAGTGGATATTATGGTTGAAGCATAGAGTTGTCATTCGACAGGTAATTTGTTAATATCAGATCCTGGAACCTTTCAGTAAAATCCGAAGGAAAAACCCATAAAAATTTTTAAACTCGTTTATAACCTAAATTCATTAATTTTATTCCTAAGCTGTTCAATCATATCTGTTATTATGGATGTCGCACTCGCTATCTCTTCAGTTGCAGCACTCGATTCTTCCGAGTTTGCTGCAAGTGTTGACATCTGAACGAGGTTTGCAGAAATTGTCCCCCTGACCATCTCAATACTCTGGTTTACCCGGTTTGTCGCCTTTGCCTGACTTTCTGTCGCTTTTGAAATATCGGATATGCTGCCAGATGCAATCCCAGTATCATGAACTATTTGGTCAAGGCCCTGAATTGTTGTTTTTACTGCTGTAATTCCAGCAACAATCGCATTATATGCATTTTCAATTGACAATGCGGTCTTATTGCTGCCGTCCATCAGTCTCGTGATTACCTCTTCAATATTACGTGTTGCATCCCTGGACTCACCTGCGAGATTTTTAACTTCACCAGCTACTACAGCAAAGCCACGTCCGGCATCTCCGGCTCGGGCTGCTTCAATTGCGGCATTTAGCGCGAGAAGGTTTGTCTGGCTTGCAATATCTGATATCAAACGGACTATCTTTCCTATCTCTTTCATCTGGTTATTCAGGTCCCTTATCTGTTCTACTGAAACTTTTGAGACTTCTTCAACTACTTTCATCTGTTGAGTTGCATCATTGCCAAGCGCCTGGGCTTCAGACCCTGACTTCGCAACTTGTATCGTGATATCACGAACTTCAAGAGCACCGGCAGCTATCTCTTCAATGGATGCAGACATGTCTGATACATCTCTTCCTATATCTTCAAGTTCTTTTTTTTGTTCTGATATGTCGGCTGCTGCTTTTTCACTTGCTACTGCAGCACTTGTTGATGCCTCGGCAAGGTCTTTTGTATTATTACTGATGTCCTTTATTGATCTGTCAAGTGATTCTGTATCAGAAAGAATAACCTTGAGAACTGTGCGAAGATTACTTGTCATTAAGTTTAGATTATTTTTTACAATGGCAAGCGGGTCTTCAGGATGTACCTGTACTGATATTGTCAGGTTCTTCAATGCAAGCTCTTTCAGTGCAGAGGCAATCTCATCTATATTTGTGTCTAGCTTTTGCTGAAGCTTTTTAATGTTGGTCTCATCAAAATATACTGCGAGAATCTCATCGACTTCTCCTGATTCACTCACCATTGGGACATAGAAATATCTAAAATAAAAAGTTCCGTTTGGAGCTTCCATTTTAAAATTCCCTGATATTGTTTTGAGTGTTAATAAGGCATCTTTCAAACTTCCCCCTTCTCTTTCTGAAACACTGAAGTCAGTAATTTTCATCTGTAGAATCTGCTCAATAGAATAACCGGAAGTTTTTGACCATGCTTCATTTGCTTTTTTAATCTCCAGTTCTTTTCCCACGACAAACATCAGGGCAGGATTATTATCAATTATCCAGTCAGCTTTCTGTTTAAGTCTTATTATCTCTCTCTCCTGCTTTCTTTGTTCAGTCAGATCCTGAATAACAGTTATAAGAGAATCTTTACCATTATATTTGATTCTGTCAAGAATTACGCGACAATCCAGCAACCTCCCGTCAAATTTCTGATGGACCCAGTCAAATGATTCAGTAGCCCCGTCAATTGCATTCTTTAGATACTTAAGAGCCACAGTGTCAGATGGTGTACCATCAGGCTGGTTCTTTGGAGATAGAATAGAGGGAGGTTTTCCAATGATATCTTCTTTTAACCGGGCTCCAAACAGAGTTAGTGCAGATATATTTGCCTCAACAAAAACTCCATCAGTAATTACCAACATTGCGTAGGGAGTGGAATTAAATATCGTCTGCATATTCATTTTTGAAGTTTCCAGCTCGATTTCACGTTCTTTTTGAAGAGTAATATCCTCGAAAGCCACCATGATGGATAGAGTATTGTTATAAAGGAATGACTTCAGATTGACCCGAGCAAAAAAAGGCTTACCCTCAAGTGTAGAATGCTGCCACTCGAATACTTCATGAGAACCCTTCAAAGCACGTATTATAATGTCACGAGCTTTATCATTGGATGATAACCCGTCAGGTTGCGTGGAAGGTGATAAAATATCCGGAGGTTTACCAATGATATCTTCCCTCTTTTTTGCTTTGAAGATGTTAAACGCGGCTTCATTCGCCTCAACATAAACACCATTTGTAATAATAAGCATTGGATAAGGACAGTTGTCAAAAATTTCCTGGAGACCACTGGATTCATCTCCTTTATCTTCAGATTGTATGTTGTTCATAGTAATCTCACTCATGCTAACGATTAATTAAAAATCTTAAGGTCTTAAACAGTTTTATATTATATATGTAATGATACTATCTGATATAAGAGACATTAGGATAGGCATGACCAGCGATAACAGACGCTACCGAGATGCTCATTGTGTCAATTATCTACCAATTAGAACTCTGGCATCGACATAAGAGGACAGCACCATATTGATGAATATGGAACTCATATAAATAACCTGAATATTTGAGAACTTATGGAAATAATCAGTTTGAAACCGTTTCATACATTCTGTGTCGATGACCTTTTTTTTGTTATCAGGACGAGAACACTTTTTTATGACATTCTAGATGAGGGCGACTATATCTGGTTAAAAGAAAGAGAGGGTGTTTTTCAGACTGAAATAGCACCGGATGAAAAAGAAAGGCTTATACGTCTCAGGCTGATTGCAAGTCCTTCTGATCCTACTGATTCTTCGGGATACCTTGAGATCGATAAAAAAGCCTGGAATACAGCCCGCCCTTATCTCCTGCAATTAAAAGCGCTAGAACTTATGGTTACCCAGGAATGTAATATGGCCTGCATCTATTGTTATGGAAAAGAAGGCCGGTACGACAAAGGGGGGTATATGATTAGCGACACAGCGAGGAAGGCAGTTGACTGGTATCTTTCACAGAATCCTGATACTGAAGAGATATCAATTGGTTTTTTCGGTGGTGAACCGCTCCTGAATTTTCCTCTTATCCAGGAAGTTGTGTCATATGTAAAGGAAAAAGCTCCAGGGAAAAAGCTTCTTTTTGGTGTTACTACGAATGCCACCCTTTTAAACGACGAAATTATTGACTTTTTGAGAAATGAAGGGATTACACCGCTTATCAGTTTTGATGGCACACCTGAGTACCAAAGGCATAACCGAATCCTTAAGAACGGTCGCGATTCGCATGACATAGTAATACAGAATGTCAGGCGACTAATGAAGAAGATCCCGCAACTGCCTGCCTGTGCTACATTATGGGGCGATGCAGACGAGGAACTTGTGCTCCAGACGTTAAAAGATTATGGATTCACCAATTTCTGGACAAATCGAGCACGACCCTCTCTCCTTGATCTTCAGGAACCGAGTCTGGGACATGAAACCCTTATTCCAGAGAATGATACTGATCCTGCACAATGTTCTCCTGAAGAAGAAACAATGCAAAGACAGACATTTATCAGTTTGAAGGACAAGGTTAAAAAAACCCTGGAGGCAATGAAGGCCCGGGACACTGCAACGCTACGTGAACTGGTGAGACCGCGAGATATATCAAGGATGCTATCAGGTTGGCAGACCCATCTAAAGTACCAGTACTGTGGAGTCGGCAGATCGATGCTGACCGTTGCCGTGGATGGAAAGATATACCCCTGCCACTGTTTTATCGGCCTTGAAAAGTTCTGTCTCGGTTCAATTAACACCCCGGGACCGGTTCCCAGAAAATTCTTTGAAACTCATCAGATTGTTGAGAATAAAAAGTGTCAGCATTGTTTTGCCAGGTTTGCCTGTGGTGGATCCTGTGCATATGAAAATTATGGAGTAAATGGGGATATTTATCATCCAACACCTGAATACTGTGCAAAGAAGAAAGCATGGATTGAATTTGCTATTTACCTGGATAGTCAGATGAACAAAGAGGACAGGAAGTATCTATTAGAGAATGGCTTTGTGAGAAAAGAACTTAATATATTCGATCTTTTATAAATGATAAATCGGTTTTCCAGGATATTCACGCTTTATCCAGAAAATTTTTTCGAATGATGAGGCATATATTTAAAGATATTAGATATCATACGAAGTAATCGATAATTAAGACCATTCTTATAAAGGGATTCAATGGAAAATATCCGAATAAAACCGTTTCATGTTTTCACAATCGATAAAAGGTATTATGTCCTTAGGACCAGGTCTCTCTTTTATGATTGTATTAATGAAAGTGAATATTCATTCCTTTTAGAAAGAGAAGGAAAGATGGAGGCACTTGCTAATTCTGAAGAGATTGAATTATTTTACAGGTTCAGACTTATAGCGAGTCCGGATGATCCCCGGGATTACCCTGGATATCTTGAACTTGACAGGAAAGCATGGAAAACAGCACTACCTCATGTCCTCCAGCTAAGAACAATGGAACTTATGGTCACACAGGAATGTAACATGGCTTGTGTTTACTGCTATGGACAGGGAGGACATTATGGTGGTCGCGGTCACATGGACATCAGAACAGCTAAATTGGCAGTTGACTGGTTCATCCTTGAAGCTAAAGAGGCTCCTGAACTGACTTTCGTTTTTTTTGGCGGTGAACCTCTGCTGAATTTTTCATTAATCCGCGATATCGTCTCTTATGTAAAAGAAAAAGAACCAGGAAAGAAAGTTTCCTTTGGCCTTACCACAAATGCCACGCTGCTTAATGATGAGATAATAGATTTTTTTGTTGCTGAAGGAATTCGCCCACTCATAAGTTTTGATGGCCCTCCAGAGTACCAGAGAAATAATCGCATCATGAAGAATGGTAAGGACTCATATGAGCTGGTAATTGATAATATACGAAAATTGCAGGAAAAGATACCTGATTTACATGTCAGGGCTACATTATGGAAAGATGCTGATGAAAATCTTGTTTTAAAAGAACTAAAAAGGCTGGGATTTTCAGATTGTCAGGTAATTCCAGCAACTCCCTGTCTCCTGGAAATAGAGAATAAAAAAGATCCTGCAGATTTTTGCATGAAAACTGATATCGACGAATACAATTCCTCTGATAAAAAGGGAGTGAAAGAGGAGAGAATATACCTTGAAGAATACGAAAACCTTAAGGAACAGGTAAAGACAGCAGTATCAGCTTTGAAAAACCATAAATCAGATGTTTTAGTAGAAATTAAAAAAAACCGGAAGATCACTCGTATTTTATCTGGGTGGGAACCTTATAAAAAATATCAGTTCTGTGCTGTCGGAAGGTCAATGCTTGTTGTCGCAGTAGATGGGAAGATCTATCCATGCCACCGTTTTGTTGGTGCGGAAAAATTTTGTCTTGGTTCAATCCATACACAAGGACCTTGCAAAAGACTCTGTTTTGAATCTCACCAGCTCCTGGAAAACGCTGAATGCATAGAGTGTTTTGCACGGTTTGCGTGTGGAGGGTCCTGTGCATATGATAACCTTGTTCTTACAGGTAACATTTTTCATCCACCTGAGCATTCATGCGATATGATGAGAAAAGAGTCAGAGCTTGCAATCCATGTAGATAGCCTATACCAACCTGGAGACCGTGAATTTCTTGAGGAGGTCGGGATTCTGAAAAAAGGATCATGCATTTTTGATTTTTAATAAAACAAGGATAACAACCAGATAAAACAATTCGGAAGGTGATAGTGGAAGTATGAACCTGATTGAAAACAGTGTACTCAGGTCAGGTGACCCGTATTTATCAATTGATGAAATGTATGATGTCATTATTGTTGGTGCCGGTCTCTCAGGCCTGGCATCAGCATGGAAACTCAGAGACAAGAAAATTCTCCTCCTCGAAAAAGAAGCTAATACGGGTGGAAGAGTTGAAACAAGAATAAACGAAGGAGTGTGCTATGACGTAGGGGCTATCTTTGGATTTTCCCCAAAATATCTTCCTTTTTCATGCAGCCTTCCTGATTTAATAACTGAACCCTCCTGTATCGGTATCAGGTATAATGGAAAGACGATTTTAGGAGGTTCTGTTCAGGACTGCCTTGATGAGATAGACCCTTTCCTTTCGCTTCAGGCCCAGATTGCAATAGAACAACGAAGAATTAATTCAGACGATGAAGAATATCATCTGCTGAATGCTTTTTTCAAGGTTATCCATCCAGGTGAGATGAAAGATTATGTCGGAGAGCGTTACCGTGATGCCTGGTCGCTTCATGAAACCCGGCATTTTCAGGGAGGAAACAGAATTATTCCTGATTTATTTCTGGAACGGTTGAAGAAAGCAGGGATAGAACCAGTAACCGAAGCTTTAGTCACAAAGGTACTGAATCATAGGGAGAAAGTGTGCATTGAATTTGCTAAGAATGGAGTTTTATTCACTACTTATTCAAAAGCAGTAATTATTACTGTACCTTCTCCCTATGTACAAAATATTCTTCCGGTTATCCCTGATGATCTGAAATTATTTCTTGATTTAATCTGCTACAGGCCTGGTATTACTGTTGTGTTTGGGTTGAAAGGAGCGTTTATCAAGGATTTTTCATACATTGTAGTGCCGGACGGACCAATTAGCACTGTAATTAAACAGAACACAGGGAAGACAGGTTATAATCTTCTTGTCATCTATTATGCAGGACAAAAAGCAGATCTGGCCCTTGAGATGGATGATGATAAGATCCTTGCAGAGGCCTGGAGCACAATCTGTCTCCTTGAAATCGGGGAAATTAAACAATCTCACAAAATATTTCAGGATATAAAACGATGGGAAGCAGTCGGACCTGTTATAACAGAGGAAATGGTTAAAGAGTTTCGTCCGGAAGTATTAAGGCCATTTCCCGGAATTTATCTTGCAGGTGAGTGGGGGTTTGTTGAGAGAGAGAACCCTATGCCGTACGGAATGAGTGCTGCGGTTATATCTGGAATAAAACAAGCAGCAGCAGTAAGACGATTACATGGATTCGGTCCCGGTCCGGATACCTGGAATTACCGGTATCTAACTGATGTGTGGGTGTATGATCTCTTCAAAGAAACTCCCAGGTTTGTCAGGAAATATGAGGCGGGTAATATCGCTTTTTATGGGATAGTCCTTCAGGCCTCGCATGACAGAGACCTGAAAAAATACCTTATTGAAAATTCTCAGGAAGGATTATGGGAATACCAGAATGGTTTTGGCGTGACTGCTGAAGATACTCTCCCTGTCCTTGAAGGCCTTATCTCATGTAAATCTGATGACGGGTTTATTCGAAAAAGTGCAGAACAACTTATAAAGACCTGGTATAACGTAAAAGAAGGAGCATTTAACACGATTTGTAAGAGCGAAAATAAATACTGGCTTGGACCTTCCATTGATGCTACAGCCCATGCCGGGTATCTTCTGGGCCTCATTGATTCTGAAAGATACTCCCCTGTAATCTCTTCCTGTCGCATATTTGTTTCGAAAAATCAAAAAAATGACGGGTTATGGCAAGGCAAGTGGTTTCCTTCACAGATGATAACGACATTGTATGCAGTTCGTCTACTCATAGAGGGAGATGAATACGCAATTTCTTTAGTAGAACGGGCGACCAGTTCAGTACTATCCTCCTTTCGAAATGGAACGGTAAATTCTTCAGTCATTGATACCTCGGCAGCACTGTTAATCCTTAGCTTGTGGTACAATTCACCTTACGCAACAGGAAGTGTAATCTCACTAAAAGAGGTACGAACTGCATTAATTTCCGGAATAAGGTTTCTTAAACTGGCATGCCCGGAAGGACTCCACAAAGGAGGGGAACCTGTATTGTACTATCTTGTAAAGAAAACCAGGGAAAGAAGCCGGTTGTATCACTCTGTTGACAAAGGTCTTATAGCCGGGGCCTGGGCTGCCATTGCAATCAGGGAATCGGGGGTAATATAGCAGTTTAAATAATTTCACCTGACAAAAGTATTTATTTATCAGGCATACAATATCAGTCTATGAGTCTCGAAAGTGCACAGCAATTCCTACAAAAGATTAAAACAGATACCTCATTTACTGATTCTCTGAAGCAAACAAAATCCCTGGATAGAAAGCAGTTCATTACAAATGCAGGATTTGATTTTACTGATGCTGAATTGAAAGAGGCCAGGGAAAAAGTCACAGATGAAGAATTAACCGCTGTCGCTGGAGGGACCTGGCATCCTAATTGCTCAAATGATGGTCATTGTGGAAGAACATGTGAAAACCATAGTCCCTGTAACAAAGAACCATGTGAATTTTGAATAAACTGAAATTGATATTAAGAAGGAATTTATTTTCTTTTTATGTTGGGAAGTTAAAGAGAAAATTCTCCCATGATTTCTAACTTTTAATTATTGCCCGATTTGATTTTATTAAAGACAACCAAAACTATTTCCTTATCACGTACATAATAACCTTCCATGAGTCTTCTAAGTGCACAAAAATTCATGAAGAAGGTAAAAAACGATAAATCATTTGCGGATGCCCTGAAACTAACAAAAACAGAAGACCGAAAAAAGTTTATCACTGACGCAGGGTTTGATTTTACTGACGATGAGTTGAAACAGGCCAGGGAAGAGATATCAGATGAAGAATTAAATGCCGTTGCTGGAGGGACCTGGCATCCTAATTGCTCAAATGATGGTCATTGTGGAGTAACATGCGAAAAGCATGTTTGTAAAGATACTTGTCCAGTTGAATAATATCAGTTTATTATTCAAATGAATAGAAGATAGTAATCAATTAAATCTTATTAAAATGTACAAAACAAACCATAATATTTAACTATTTGGGAAAAGAATATCTTTCAATGAGTCTTCTGAGTGCAAAGCAGTTCATGGCAAAGGTCAAATCAGACCAGTCTTTTGCGGATACTCTTAAACAGACAAAACCAGTTGAAAGAAAGCAGTTCATATTGGATGCAGGATTTGATTTCACGGATGCTGAACTGAAAGAGGTTAGAGAAGAGGTGTCAGATGAAGAATTAACCGCTGTCGCAGGTGGGACCTGGCATCCAAGTTGCTCAAAGGACGGTCACTGTGGAAAATCATGCGAAAATCATGTTTGTAAAGATATACGTCCGACTTAATAAAATCAGATTATGATAGAAAATTAAGGAAGATATGAATCACTTAAATCGTAGCATGATTGATTAAAGAAAGAATCATAATCTTTAACTGGATAGGAAAAAAATATCATTCTATGAGTCTCGAAAGTGCAAAGCAGTTCATGACAAAGATCAAATCAGACCAATCTTTCGCGGATTCTCTGAAGGAGACAAAACCGCTGGATAGAAAGCAGTTTATTATGAATGCAGGATTTGATTTCACAGATGCTGAACTGAAAGAGGTCAGGGAAGAAGTTTCAGATGAAGAATTAGCCGATGTAGCTGGAGGGGCCTGGCATCCAAGTTGTTCAAAAGACGGTCACTGTGGAAAAGCATGTGAGAACCATACTCCCTGTGCAGACATTATTAGTTGATAGTCGAATAACAGGGGAGGGAAAAACCGAGGATGAGGCAAAGAAAAATATTGGCGAAGCTATCGAATTACACCTCAGCGCACTCGCACGTGATGGTATTCCCCTCTATCACCGTCCAGGTGTGAAAGAAACCTTTGTCGCAGTGGACATATGACGGACAGACTTCCTACCCAAGTTTGCCACTAAAAGAATAAGAGTGTTCCTGGTCTAATTGATTTATGCCCAAAAAACCAGGAACCTATGAAATTGTTCCCAACCTAAATATATCCTTTCCTATCGGAACAATTTATGCTGTTGAAAAGCTGTATCATGTTTTGAATTGCGGTGAAATATTCGGGAAACACAAGAAAAATGGAATAGATATCAATAAGCTATTAAAAGCCCTCGTCAGTTACAAATTGAATGATAATTTCAGCATAAAACGGGCTCATGAATGGATACACCGAGATGAAGTCCTTGAAATGTTTGACCTTGAATCATTAAGTGAAAGAACTCTTTATCGTATTCTAGAAACTCTCGGAGCAAACAAGGAACAGATTATTTCCGACATCCAAGACGTCATATTTGAAAGATATGATTTTGAGCATACTGACATCAATATGGACTGGACTAGTATTGTCCTGCATGGCAATGAAGCAAAACTCGGAAAGTACGGTTACAGTCGTGATCACCGACCTGATAAAAAACAGATTACTCTTGGTATCAGTGAACTTGCGGATCCGATAAACATCCCGGTTGGACTGACCATTGAACCAGGTAATACAAACGATCAGAAACACTTCGAAAAAACCTATCTCCAGATAAAAGATAGGCTAAAAAAAGACTCCCTTGTAATTTTTGATAAAGGCGCAAACAGTATCACAAATACTGCAATGATCCGGGCAGACAATCTGCAGTACATGACTGCAAAGAAGCTCAACAAAAGTGATGACCGAATAATTTCGAAATTTGACGAATACCATCCGGTTACAATTGACGAAGAAAAGGGGATTAAAGGGATTAAAATCGAAAAGCCCAACAGTATAAATTATCTTTACTTCTCAAAAAATCTTCAAAAAGAACAACTGGAATCAAGAGCGAGAAAAATATTGAGACAGATTCATGAAGCAAAGGCTATACAGGATAGCATAGATTGTGGGAAAAATCTACCAAAACGATTCAGGATTAATAACCTGCTAATCGATGTAGAATATTTCATCCAGACAAAACTTGTGGAACTTAGTGAAGAAGAGGCGGTTGAACTGCTCGAAGGAAAGATCATAACAGGCAGAGAGGGATTTTTTTGCTTGAAATCAAGTAAGAATTTGACACTTGAAGAAGCTCTTCTGACTTACCGAAAAAAAGACTCAATCGAGAAGATTTTCAACTCCCTGAAGAATGAGATTGAAATCAAACCATTGAGAGTATGGACTAATAATAGCATTTATGGGGCAACAATCATTGGTTTTATTGCTCAGTTATTCGTCTCGCTGATGAGATATGAAATATCTGACCTGAAGCATACAGCCACAAAATTCATCAAAAAATCTCTATCGAATTTGACAGTTACCGTGGACTCATGGGAACGGAAGACTAAAACGTATGTCTACTCCAACTTCGATGCTATTAACATGATGATTTTAAGGTCAAACTGGGGGGTTTCATGAGGTTATATGTGAAAAATTGATCGACTGTCAAATTGGTTTTCCTGACAAAAAATTGGTTGAGATAGTTTACACTTTCTACAGGTTAGTTGACCTAACTGGCAAACTTGGGTTCCTATCCTGTCCGGTAAGGAAGTAGTAAAAATCCTCGGTAAACTGGGTTATAAAATCAGCGACCAGAAAGGAAGTCATATCCATCTAATGCATCCAGTCAGACGCCCGCTGACTGTTCCCAATCATCCAGGGTTGCCCGTGGGACTTTGCGGATCATCATCAGGGATGCTGATTTAACGGTTGAAAAATTTTTAGAGTTGTTATAACTTCAGAATATTATTGAATAATGACTCATCGTCTCAACACGACACATATATTCTGTTCAGCAGGCCAGTGTGAGGGTACAGATTCCTTCCACAAGATCAATAGAATAATGGCCTCCTTTCATGTATCTCCTCACTCTACAGAAATTGTCAGCTTAGTCCTCACTTCTAAACGTACCTGAAATCTTTACATCACAGTATCATTAAGTCGAAAAAGGCCTCATAGCAGGCTTATGGACTGGTATTGGATTCAGGGAATGATGTATTAAGGTTAAGTTGTTTGAATGAACACACTCAACAAAAAACTATTTTTGTCATCAGATGCATAATAACCTTCCATGAGTCTCGATAGCGCAAAGCATTTCATAACAAAGATCAAATCAGACCAATCTTTCGCGGATTCCCTGAAGAAGACAAAACCGCTGGATAGAAAGCAGTTCATTACTAATGCAGGGTTTGATTTCACTGATGCTGAATTAAAAGAGGTCAGAGAAGAAATATCTGATGAAGAATTAAATGCAGTCGCTGGAGGAACCTGGCATCCTGATTGCACAACAGACGGCCATTGTGGAAAAGCATGCGAAAATAATGGGTGTACAAATCAATGTGAAATTCCATAATTTATTCGGAATGTTAACGCAGGATGTCATGACATGTATGTATAACGCAGCTAAAAGTATTTCCTTATCAAGTACATAATAACCTTCCATGAGTCTTGAGAGTGCACAACAATTCATGACAAAGGTAAAGTCCGATAAATCATTTGAAGATTCCTTAAAGCAAACAAAAACACAGGACCGGAAAAAGTTTATTGCGGAAGCTGGGTTTAATTTTACAGACGATGAATTAAAACAGGCGAGGGAAGAGGTATCTGATGAAGAATTAAACGCCGTTGCTGGAGGTACCTGGCATCCCACTTGTGGTAAGGACGGTCATTGCGGGCTCACCTGCGAAGATCAAGCTTGTCGTTATGATAAGTGTCCAAGCGACTGATACGATTTTTAGAAATCAACCCAAACAAGTATGAACTTGAACAACCACTAAGTCAAATTGATGTAATGTCATCTGCTCTCCAGGTCCTCTATTTGGACGAAAGAAAGGACCTTCTCTACATAGGTAAACGGTTATTAGAGGAATTCTTTGATTTTTTTGTTACTACTACTCCATTAGCACTCCGGGCATTAGTATTTCTGAATAAGGAAAATTTTGATGCGGTTATATCTGAGTACCTGATTTCGAGGATGAATGGCATCCGGTTCCTAATCAAATTACTGACAAAATTCGGGCAGATTCCGGTTATCCTGTTCTCCAGGAATGAGGCATGATTCAAGGTGTTGGTGTTGATAGTGATGTGGAGGAGCGGTGAAGGCACGAGGGCAGGGGACTAGAATGATAGCAGGAAAAAAAGGAAAGAATAAGAAGGAAGACAATGAGGCCTTCAAAAACGCTATAAGAGATGCTAAAGAGAAAGAAATTACCAAAACGATAGTAATCTCTCCTGACCTGAAAGTCCAGAACCTTGAAGAACTGATCCCCGAAATCCGAATCCATCAGGTCGAGCTCGAGGCACAGGCAGAAGAACTTAGACTGTCTCATCTCGCACTCGAAGATTCGCGGGATAAGTTCCTCGACCTCTACGAATTCGCCCCGCTCGGGTATCTCACATTAAACGACCGGGCACTGATTAAGGAGGTGAACCTCACTGGAGCAACGCTTCTTAGGGTTGAACGGAGCAATCTGGTCAACCATGGATTAGGACGTTTCATTGCTCCAGAATATCATGACACGTGGGACCAGTATTTCGTAAATATTCGGCAAAATATCGGAAAACATACCTGCACACTCAATCTCATACGGGCTGATGGTTCACTGTTTCCGGCATGGTTGGAGGGGATCATGCTTGTCGACGGTGAGGGGGTGATCACAGTTCGTATCGCGATAAGTGACATCAGCGAGCGTAAACGGGCAGAAGATGCTCAAATAGCATCAGAGATGCGGTATCGACGCCTCTTTGAGGCGGCACAGGACGGCATACTTATCCTCGATGCCGACACTGGGCAAATTGTAGATGCAAACCCATTTTTGATAAACCTGTTGGGATTCTCGCATGAACAGTTTCTTGGAAAAAAAATCTGGGAGATAGGGCTGTTCAAGGACATCATTGCCAACAAAGATAACTTCGAAGAATTGCAACAGAAGGAATATATCCGGTACGAAGATCTCCCGCTAGAAACCGCAGATGGACGGAAAATAGCCGTGGAGTTTGTCAGTAATGTGTATGAAGTTAACAATACAAGGGTCATCCAGTGCAATATTCGGGACAATACCGGGCGCAAACTTGCTGAAGAGGAACGCGCTCGTCTTGCCTCGATTATCGAGTATTCGGGAGATGCGATCATTGGTAAAACGCTGGATGGGACCATTACGAGCTGGAATACCGGTGCCGAACGGATCTACGGTTATTCTGCAGAAGAGATGCTCGGAGAGAGTATCTCGTTACTGGTACCGCAGGAAGTCCTTGACGACACCGGGTTAATTCTTGAACGGATCAGAAAAGGCGAACCGGTCGTCCGTTACGAAACCCTGCGCCGGAAGAAAGATGGCGGACTTATCAACGTGAACCTGACAGCATCCCAGATAAGAGATGCACAATACCATCTAATCGGGGTTTCTACCATTGCTCATGACATTACCGACAGAAAACTTGCTGAAGAGGCACAAATAGAATCAGAGATGCGGTATCGCCGCCTCTTTGAGGCGGCACAGGACGGCATTCTTATCCTCGATGCTGATACCGGGCAGATAGTCGAAGCGAACCCATTTTTGATAAACTTGTTGGGATTCTCGCGTGAACAGTTCCTTGGAAAAAAAATCTGGGAGATAGGGCTATTCAAGGACATTGTTGCCAACAAAGATAACTTCCAAGAATTGCAACGGGAGGAATATATCAGATACGAAGATCTACCACTAGAAACCGCAGATGGACGGAAGATAGCCGTGGAATTTGTCAGTAATGTCTATGAAGTAAACGATACGAAAGTTATCCAGTGCAACATAAGGGACATTACCGACAGAAAACTTGCTGAAGAGGCACAAATAGAATCAGAGATGCGGTATCGCCGCCTCTTTGAGACGGCACAGGACGGCATACTTATGCTCGATGCCGAAACCGGGCAGATAGTCGAAGCGAACCCATTTTTGGTAAAACTGTTGGGATTCTCACATGAACAATTCCTTGGAAAAAAAATCTGGGAGATTGGGTTGTTCAAGGACATCATTGCCAACAAAGATAACTTCCAAGAATTGCAACGGGAGGAATATATCAGATACGAAGATCTCCCGCTAGAAACTGCAGATGGACGGAAGATAGCCGTGGAATTCCTAAGTAATGTCTATGAAGTGAACAATACGAAGGTTATCCAGTGCAACATAAGGGACAATACCGAACGCAAAATTGCTGAAGAGTCACAAATAGAATCAGAGATGCGGTATCGACGACTCTTTGAGACAGCACAGGACGGCATACTTATGCTCGATGCTGATACCGGGCAGATAGTCGAAGTTAACCCTTTTTTGATAAAACTGTTGGGATTCTCGCGTGAACAGTTCCTTGGAAAAAAAATCTGGGAGATTGGGTTGTTCAAGGACATCATTGCCAACAAAGATAACTTCCAGGAATTGCAACGGGAGGAATATATCAGATACGAAGATCTACCACTAGAAACCGCAGATGGACGGAAGATAGCCGTGGAATTCCTAAGTAATGTCTATGAAGTGAACAATACGAAAGTTATCCAGTGCAACATACGGGACATTAACAAACGTAAACTGGTAGAAGAAGCGCTAAGCCAGAAAAACAAGGAACTGGATGGTTACTTTACAAACACGCTCGACCTGCTCTTTATCGCGGATAAAGATGGGCATTTCAGACGCCTGAACCGGGAATGGGAATTGGCTCTTGGGTACAGCCCTGCCGAACTGGAGGGGAAACAGTTCCTTGATTTTGTCCATCCTGACGATACAGAGGCGTCTCTTAATGCAATGTCTGAACTGAGTCAAGGTAAAATAGTCCTGCAATTCACTAACCGCTATCGTCACAGGTCCGGGTCATACCGGTGGATCGAGTGGCGTCTGTTTCCCGCAGGGGACCTTATCTATGCATCAGCACGAGATGTTACTGAACGAGAGATGATGACAGAGCTTGTCGAAAGATCGCTTGCCGAAAAAGAGACCCTCCTCAAAGAGATCCACCACCGGGTAAAAAATAATCTCCAGATAATTACAAGCATCCTGAACTTACAGATACGTAAGACTACGGATCTCCCTACTATAGAAGCTTTAAAGGACAGCCAGAACCGGGTACGTTCGATGGCACTAATCCATGAGCACTTGTATCGGGACAAAGACCTTTCCCATATCAACCTGGGAAACTATCTCCGTTCACTGGGATCAGGACTCTTCGATACGTACGAGGCAGCAAATCATGATATTCGGTTCGATCTTAATATCCTGGACATTTTTTTGGATATCAATACCTCCATTCCCCTCGGTCTTATTAGCAATGAACTTATCACCAACAGCTTAAAGTATGCATTTGTTGGGAAAAAAAGTGGGAAGATTACAGTTTCTGCATCAGAGAATCCGACTACCCTGACGTTCATTGTCGCCGACGATGGTGTAGGAATGCCACCTCATATCACGCTGAAGAAACAGAAGTCACTCGGGCTCAGGCTCGTGAATTCGCTGACCCGCCAGCTCCATGGCATCATGACAATCGACCGTTCTAATGGCACGAAGTTTGTGTTTTCAATTCCAAAAACGGATAAACCGAAAACCACGGATGGGTCTGCGAAATGACCAACGAGAGGGACATGCTTATCCTTATTACATAAGACAACAGTGAGGGTCTCATTGGCAGGGTTGTTTTTTGGAGAGGGTTACATCCACCAAGCGGCTTTCTCCCTGGTTCGCCGGCTGGTAATGCAGGACAGGTAGTATATTAAATCATAAGAGCAGGAGAATGGAATGTGTTTTCCGATTTACAGTTCCACGTGATAAGAGAACCAGAAAAATTAGACGAGAGGAAAATATGACTGAAAAGATAAGGATACTCGTTATCGAGGACGAAGCATTAGTAGCTGATGACATGAGTGAGATGCTTACCGAGATTGGGTACGAAGTCCCAGGCATTGCAGACACTGGTGAGGATGCGATTGCCTTAGCCTTTAAACACCTCCCTGACCTTATCCTGATGGACATCAACCTATTGGGCTCGATGGATGGGATAACGGCGGGAGGAGAGATTCGCTCGCGGTTGGGCATCCCTATAATTTATGTCACCGCTTTTGCCACCCAGGCGATCATTGACCGGGCGAAAAAGACGACACCGTCAGGCTATATCCTAAAGCCCTTCAACGAACGGCAGATCCAGACCACTATTGAGATTGCGCTCTATAACGCAGCGATCGAACGGCAACTCAAAGAACGCGACCAGACAATACGCACGCTCCTTAATACGGTTCCGGATGACCTGGTACTTATCAACAGCGAAAGAAAGATTATCGCAATCAATGAATCCATGGCAAAGAAACTGGGACAGATGCCTGATGCACTTGTCGGAAAGGTTATTGGGGACCTTCTCACCTCACCAGTTTTATCTGACATGCTTTCCCGGATAATCACATCCCCTATTACGGGAAGGTCGACATATTTCGAAGAGGAATGGAATAACCGATGGTTTGAGACAATGGTGTATCCTGTTGCCGACAGAACCGGAACTAATATTAGAATTGTCATTCAGTCTCACGACATTACTCACCGAAAACATCTGGACGAAAAATTAAAAGAAGAGGGGATCTCACAGATTGGAAAAAATATGGAACAGTTTCAGATTTTAAACGACCAGATCCGAAACCCTCTCCAGGTAATCAAGGGGTACCTGTCACTGGATCATACGAAATACGGTGATGCTATCAATAAACAGGTTGGAATTATTAACAACCTTGTGACCCAGCTTGATAAGGGCTGGCTTGAATCTGAAAAGGTCCAGCAGTTCTTCCTAAAACATCGCCCTATGTTCAATAAGTCCTTCCAGGAACAAAACGAGGAAGTTGATCTGCAATGAGTGTCATTTTACTTATAGACGACGATGATGACATTAGAGAAATTTTCACCCTTTTCCTAAACCTGGAAGGTCATATCATTCACTCGGCACCTGGAGGCAGGGAGGGTATCGAAATGCTTAGAACTGTGCACCCTGATATTATTCTACTTGATATTATGATGCCAGGGATGGACGGATGGGAGACACTCTGTGCAATAAAACAGGATCCAGGAACTCGAGCACTGGCTGTTTCGATGTGTTCCGGAAAATTACCAGATCTCAAGGAGATCAATCAGTATGGGAAATATATCGAGGATTATCTTGTAAAACCTCAGGAATTATCGGAACTCTCAAATATTCTGACGAGCATCATGGAACGTTTCATTAAATACACGACAGAAATTGAGAGCCTGAAAAATAAAATTTCAGATCACCACCTAATCGATGAGTTCTATAACTTTCAAAAAACACTTTACATGCTTGAAAAATTTTCCCGCTACTTTACTTCCGATTCGGAGGAGATCGAATTAGATATACATAGGTATAAAACCCGGATTCAGGAAATTCACGATTCCCAGGGGTATCCTTTTTTTCCTGGGCTATTGGAACTGAAACCCGGAATATAGGAACTCCTTTTAAATAAGATAAATATGATGCGAAAGTTATCTCATGAGTTCTCGTATAAAATCCCGATTTTGATCTCAGTCGTGTCCTACAGAGGAAAAAATAACAACATTCCATAATACTCTTTGAGAGATGATAACAATAATTAAACGCCTCCCGGGAGAGACTTATGGTAAGGTATAGGTAAGTGGCATGAAGGTTGAAGACCTGTTTAGCCGTGTTGCTTCAGTCGTGAACCAGCACCCGAAAGCAGTACTTACAATAATGATTGTGTTTGCCATAATTGCCATTGGCTGCATGACCATGATCCCTCCCCAGACCATGTCCGATGAGTACATGGACAAGCAGTCCCAGTCGGGTATCGTTTACAACCTATATAATAACAGGTACGGGCAGGATTCCTATGTCCTGTTGATAAAGGGGACGAGTGCTGCAAATCCGGAGCTCCTGAAAGATCTTCTAATTCTTGAAAAACAGGTAGGACGAATTAACCAGGTCAGTTCAGTTGAATCCATCGCTGATATTGTCGCTCAGAATAATTACGGTGTTATACCAGGTGATAGTGCCGGAATTCAGAAAATAATAGATAACCTACCGGAAGATACCAAAAAACAGTTTGTTCCTGACCCACAGACTGCCCTTGCATATGTATTTATTGATCAGGGCGTGTCAACTGACTTGTCCCAGAATATTGAGCCGTTTGTAGTTGCCACAATTGATCAGGCAACACTCCCACCCGCTGTTTCAATAGAACTGACTGGAAATACCCCGTACAATATCCAGATTGAGGACGCGATAATCAGGGAGTTCAATATCCTGATTATTGCATGCTTGGCTTTCATGCTCATTGTCAAGTACCTCCTTTACTCAAAGATTAGGTTCTGGATGCTTCCTGTGCTCCTCTTAAGCTTTGGCCTTTTTTATACGTTCGGGATTATGGGTATTCTCGGGATACCTGCGAATGATGGGGCTTTGGCGGCTTTCCCCATCCTCCTTGGACTCGGTATTGATTACGCGGTCCAGTTCCATTCGCGGTTTGACGATGAACGAAGGGAGAAGGACATGGCATCCGCTCTTACCGAGACACTCACAAAAACGGGTCCCGCTGTTCTCACCGCACTCGGAGCCACATCACTAGGTTTTATCGTGATGTTTATCTCCCCCATCCCAATGATACAGACCTTTGCCACGGTATCCATACTTGGAATAGTATGTTGCTTTTTCACCTCGCTTTTTGGTTTCGGAGTCTTTGCCCATTTGCTCAATTATGAACCAAAACCACCCGGCAGAGGAATATCGGACCTTATTGTATCTGCTTATGGCATAGGTCTTACATGGATTGCTACTCGTGTGGTGAAAATAGCAGGTCTTATTGTACTAATCTCGGTGGTCTTCGCATCAATAGGATTAGTCATGGACAAGGGAATTCCAGTTGATACATCCGAAGAGTCGTTTGCCCCTGCAAACCTGCCTGCACAGGTGGTCTCTAACGAGGTCCAGTCAGTAGCCGGATTGCTCACACCACTTCCTTTGTATGTAAGTGGACTTGATGCAAGTACTGTAAACGGGGTATTGTGGACTGATCGTATAAGTACACAACTTGTCGGCAATTACAACCAGATATCAAGCATTTCCAGTGTTTCAACTCTAGTCAGGTCTTTTAACAATGGCGAACTCCCTGTGAACCAGGTGGAACTTGACCGGGTCATTAGTACCATACCACGAGACCAGCTGAGCCCTTACGAACTTGATCACACTACCTCAGTTATCATGATTAACACCATCAATATGGGTGTCAACGAGCAACGGGCATTCTCTGACAACATTGTAAGGGAAATTAACTGGCTCGAACCCCCACCTGGTGCAGAGGTCGTCCCAACCGGCGACTTTACCCTCTATACCCTCCTTACGGACGAGATAGTTGAGAACAAGGACCTGATTACAATTTTTGGTTTTATACTTATATTCCTCTTCCTGCTTGTAGTCTACCGGAAAGGTGTAGCTTTGACCCCGCTTGTGCCGATCATGAGCGTTATCGGGTGGAACTCGCTTGCGATGATTGCACTGGGTCAGAGTTACAATATGCTTACAGCAGTACTTGGTTCCATGACCATTGGTGTGGGGTCAGAATATACCATTCTTGTCATGGAACGCTACCTTGAAGAATACGAAAAATCAGGTGACCGCCAAATGGCTATCCTGGAAGCGGTACGAAAGATCGGATCAGCAGTTATAGTCTCAGGTCTTGTCACAGCGGCCGGGTTTTCGGCACTTATGGTTTCCTCGTTCCCGATTCTGTCCGGGTTCGGACTTGGAACAGTGATTGTTGTCATCTTTTCCCTAATCGGGGCAATTGTGATAATGCCTGCCATGTTGACCCTTGCTGGGAAAATTGAAACGCTCCGGCCTTCAGGGCACTGAATTATTCAGGGAACGTTTCTGATATAATTTCCAGACTGCATAGATAAGGATTGCAAATATCCCTGCAATGATAATGAGGTAAACGGGATTTGAGAGTATTGCACCAGGACCTTCCTGTTTTTGAACCAGGATCCCAAAACTCATTTTTTCTGATAGCATGAGAGCTCCCAGTCCATCCTGATATTTCACCTCAGTATCAACATCATACTTTTTTCCTGCGATTGGCGACTTTGCAGAAATACGAAATTGTGCAGTTTTCGATTCTCCTGGACCAAGAATTCCAAATGAAACAGAATCACTCACAGGAATAATCACCTGGTTTCCAATAATTCGTGCCTGTGCGTTGATAGCTGGAGTGTCGCCGGTATTTCTATATGTTACATTTATTGTCTCTGTTGCCCCAGGTGAAATAGTCAGATCTTTCGTTATCGCTTCAATAACTGCACCCCTGGATACTGTAATACCCATATGGACCGGTTTTATTGTATGGATTATTCCATCAGCATCCCAATACTTACCATCGAGAACTGCAGGGTAAGACCCGGCGGCAGTATTCTCTTTTACCGCTATCCTCACCCGAACCGATGCAGTCTCATCCGGACCGAATCTTCCGAGATAAACGCCTTCATCAACCATTTGGAAAGTGATGTTGTCAGAAGGTGTAATTCCCAGGAGGACTTTATTTCCGGTCGCATATCCTGTATTTCTGACTTCCGCTATCACGTACCCCTGTGTACCAGGTACCATGTTTTCATATTTTTCACTGATTATTGATGGTTTGACTTCGCTCATGACAATGAGTCTTGCAGGGAGAGTCTGTACTTTTTGGTTGTAGAGCTTGTTTATCGATGAGTAACTGCTATCGGTCATGGGTATTGCATACACATAGTTGAAAGCCACCACGATTTGTATAGGATAGACACCCGGGGTCGCATTCTCGCGGACGGTCCCATAGATAGTGACCCTGGCCTCGTCCCACTGACCAATATCGCCGACAACAACAGGGAGAGTCTTTAATGTGACCGGGGCGTCTGCGGCATCCGGCGTTACGGTTACCCCCAGTGCTGTACTTGGGTCATACGCTCCTGCTGATAATCGCGGAGCAACCTGCATTGCCGTGTCTCTTCCTTTATTTGTGAGGAGAACACTCATTTGGAATGTATCACCCGGATAATACCTGGTATCGCCCTCTGTATGCGCAACTAGATCAGGTTGCGAACCTGTATCCAGGTAAGTGTAACTGATTGCAAACGCGGGTGTGCAGCAAAGGAAAAAAGAGAAGACCAGGCAGAAAATCAGGGTTAGCTGTAAACCTCCTCGTTTCACCTTGTGATTTTGACACGGAAAGGTCATAGAAACCGTCAATTTATCGCTCGTGTCTTCTTTCTCCTGTGCCAGAAATATGCTCCTCCCAGTATGATAACAATAAGCAGTAGGCCAATAATTATCCAGTTACCTGATTCTGGTTGCACATCTATAATCACAGGGATATTTTCAGTAACAAACGCGGTATTGTCGGAATTTGTGTATTGTATCTGTGAATTGACCGAATAGGCTTTTATTGTTGTTCCTTTGTCAGTTTTAACACTGAATACAGCTGTTGCCGATTGTCCTGGCAATAAGTCACCCAGGTACGCAGTGGCATCATCGCTTGAAAACGGGGCAATAACACTGATGCGGGCCTGTGCATTGTAAACGGTAGTATTCCCTGAATTCCTGTAGGTGGCACTTAGAATCCCTGTCTTTCCAGGGTAAAGTACTGATGGCGGGCCTGTACGTTCAAAACGTACTTTTTCCCCGAATTTTACCCCGGTGCTTATTGTTGGTGACTGGACGGTATTTCCTTCAAAGTCATTGTAAGTTGCATACATATCGAGCGGATAAAACTGTGTAGGGTCTGCATTTTCAGATACCGAGACTTTAAAGCGGGGCTCTGCAGTCCCGCCCGGAGGCAGGTCTCCGACATAAATCCCGTCACTGTATGGGACGACCGGGCTTCCGGCACTAGCTGCCAAAAAGATAGATGCCCGGTTACCCGTATCATTACCGGTATTCCGTATAGTAAACGTGACATACCCTTCACCGCCCGCATGGAGGTCCTTACTGTCGGTATTTTCCACCGAAATGTCGACCATCGGCTTTACTACGACATGAACCGGAAGAACGACCTTTTCATCCTTGAAATAATATTCAATATTGGTACTGCTCTGTTGTTCAACTACCGGGACATACTGGTAGGTGACGACCGCCTGCATCAGATAATGACCGGCCTTTGCGTCCTGCGGAACTTCGACCGTGAAATCGGCAGGGACTACCACTCCTGCCGGGATATCACCAACAGCCTGGGGATTTGACTTGACCTTCAGCGGGGCATTTCCTGGTAAAAGCATAACTGTCGCAAATTTCGCAGTCGTCGGGATATAATCAGGCTGAATAGTGTAATAATTATAAAATTCCATCGTGATTTTCCCTTTATTCTGAAGAACAAGCGGTATATCTGTTGTTGTCCCTGGGACTAACTCGTTACTTGAATCAAGAGATACGAAAAGTTCAGGCCCACCTGAAAAGTATTTTTCGCCTGCCTGGCAGGGAATGATACAAAACCCAGCCCCAGTACATAGAACAAGAAAAACCAATACTATTTGTCGCCAATCCCGATACCGCATATAAAGCGATTCTCCCATCTTTTATGGTATACGTGCAGAGTTTAAATTAATGTTACTGATATCAATATCATTGTAATTGTAGTCTTTTCAATAATGTTGTCAAAGTCGCGACCGGTGTTGTCACAGGTTGTCAAGAGGTGACAACTGATTTTCGCGAGAGTCATCGATTGATGAGGATGTGGAATCGAAGGGGAACACCAGGAACTTGATATGGCGGCTGTTCCAGGAGAATCCCGGTGCCTCGTATAGTGAGGTTGCGGAGAAAAGGCAGGCGGTGAGGGAGTCGGTGATGCGGAGTGAGGGGTGAAAGAAGGGTGAGTTATTGGGAATAATCACTCGATGGTTATTTGAAGATCTGAGCTGCCAGGTCAATGTCTTCTTCTTTGAGTGTCTTCCTTCCGGCATGGGTGGCCAGTTTAGTTGCTTCTTTTATCAGATTTCCGATGTACTCCTCTGCCTTCTCTATCAGCACTTTAGTTCCATCGCTTCCAACACACTCGGCTCCGTTGGCCTTTGCGATTCTGATTACTGCTGCACTAGGTAAATCTGCCATGAATTTAGCCTGAAATAGGGTTTGTTTTAAGAGGGATAAGATTATCGGGATGATCTTTTATTATGAGACCCTGATAATTATCAAAGTAAAGAGAAGAAGATTGTCTTGGCTGACCAGGATATTAAAAAAGGATAAAGAATCAGATTTTTTCTTAATGGAGGTGATCATAAACCACCTGAGTGAATGGATATCTTGCATAGATGGAGAAAGAGAATTAATAGCATAGTAGAGAACAGGTATTTACAAAAAGACAAAATTGCATGCTAGCTGATACTGATATTAAGAAGATTGTCGAACGGGTTGTCGCAATTGAACATCCTCAACAGGTTATTTTGTTTGGTTCGTATGCCTGTGGTGAACAGACAGAAGATTCAGATCTCGAACTTTTAGTTGTTTTTGAAAAGGTCTCTGAAAAAGGCCGGAAGATGGCTGAAGTACGTAATACAATTGGAAGGGTTGCACCAGGTATTGGAGTTGATATTCTTGTAAGTTCCATTAGTGAAATCGGCAATCCACCTATAGGTTCGACATTGTTTTTCAGTATTCGTGAAGGAAGGACGCTCTATGAGGCAGAATGAAGATGCGGAAATTTCTCTTCCAATTTAAATCCAAAGGCTTGCTTATCTGACTCCTTACGCTGTCACCATCAGATATGGCGGTGACGTGGGTGGTGCAATGAGCCAGGAAGAGGCGTGTGACCTAATGGATACCGTACTCTCATTTCTCAAAAAGCATCTTATTCCTATTGGGGAATTGCAGAGTGAAGGATCCGTTCCACTTTGTTCAGTGTCAAGAATCTTTTTCTTTCTCGTCTCTATCAGTTCATTTCCCTCTTTATGGCTCTAAAACTGAGTTGAATCCTAAATTCTGATAGATGTGTGTCCATGCATTACCACCGGTTATCTGTTTCGCAAGCTTCGAGGTCGTGATGGGTGTGTTGCGGTCTGATTTGCGGAGAGTTTCGCAAGGTTGTCAGGTAGTTTCGCATGACGTTGTCACCGACGCCGGTCGTATTGTCACAGCTTCCGGTGAGGTTGCGGAGAATAGGGAGGCGGTTGGGGCGTCGGTGATACAGATGAGGAGGGAGGGGTAAAAAGAAGGGTGATTTATTGGGGGTATTCTCTCAATGGTTATTTGAAGCTCTGAGCTGCCAAGTCAATGTCTTCTTCTTTGAGTGTCTTCCTTCCGGCATGGGTGGCCAATTTGGTTGCTTCTTTTGTTAGCTGGCCGATGTATTCCTCTGCTTTCTCTACCATCACTTTAACTGCATCGCTTCCCACACGCTCGGCCCCGATGGCCTTTGCGATTCTTATTACTGCTGCACTTGGTAATTCTGCCATAATTTTTGCCTAATAAAACATATCTTTTAGAATAGATAAGATTTCCGGCTTGGTTTTAAAAATTTTGATGTTAATAAGGTTATTTTGAATTCTTTCTTCTTCATCTCAATAAAATTCAAAATAACATGTGATAATTTATTCAGTCATTTTATCAACGTTTTTTTCCTAAATTGCAACTCGGTACTTTATTTGGCGTATGAATGTTCTATCCAACTTGTGACCATGAATTGTTTTAATTTTAGGTAATTTTTAATTTATTTCATAAACAATATAAAAATAATAATTGGCATTAGGTTCCTGACTTTTTAAATATTCATGCTCTGAAATGAAAAATTGAAAATCTGATACTAATTTTCCACCATATAAATGATTACTATAGGAACGGTTATAATTAGGTTGGAAGCCGTTTAATTATTTCTTGGTTTTGGGCAGAAATAAATTAAACCAAGAACACGCGTATTCTTTTATGGCAAAGTTTGGTAATAATTGAATCAACCGTGAAATAGCCATTGAAACTTAGATTTGAGGAATTTATCTAAATTTCTTATTTGTTTCTCTCTTTTTATTTCCTCACTTCAAATTCATCATCTTCTCGATTTCTGTTTTATTGTCAATGGCTATTTGAAGATTAGGGTCGATAGCAATGGCCTTTTTAAAGGCACTGAGAGCTTCTGGATATCGTTTCATACTCTTTAAAACAACGCCTTTATTATGCCAAGCTTGCTTTTGTGTTGGATCTAATAATATTGCATGATCGAAGGCACTGAGAGCTTCTGAATTTTTTCCCAGATAAATTAAAGCACTACCTTTGTCAATCCATGCACCTGTATTATTCGAGTCATAATATATTGCCTTGTCGAAAGCTTCTACTGCTTCTGAATATTTCTTAATTGAAATGAGGTTATTACCTAAATTTCTCCAGTTCATAGAACTATTAGGATTTAATTCTATTGCCTTAATATATGCATAATTAGCTCCTAGGTAATCGTGGTTAATTTGTTTTAGCGTGCCTTCCCTCTCCCAATCCAATTCAGTACCATTCCCGGGAACTGCCATTATAGCCGCTGAAAGGGTTGTGGCCTGTGGTAATTTTGTCGGAGTCATTGGTATCATGGGTTTTATTATATTACCAAAAGGGCCTGGTAGCACCCCCGTTGTGAACATTAATGCAATTATGATCAAAAAACCAGCTATCCCTAAAAGAATTTTGTAATGTGAAGTTAACTTAGGTTTAAGGAGATTTTTAGGTGGTGAGATAGGAGGAGGAGATTGAGATGTGAATTTTGATTTGGTATTCAATGAAGGTTTTTTATTATTTTGTTGAGTTTGACCATATAGAGCTAATACTTCAAATGCAAAAGCCGCTGCATTTTGTGCTGCAATTGGCTGCCACTTAGCATCATTTTCATCGTTTTTATCATCAATGAGATCAGAAATTCCCCTAATAAGAAGTGCATCAGGATTTTGATTTTTATGAATTGCTTGAAGGAATCCGACTCCTTCCATATCTACTGCAACAGCACTACTGCAATTTTGAGCAATAGATTTATAAAGATCT
Organism: uncultured Methanomicrobiales archaeon; assembly: GCA_903926075.1. Lineage (GTDB taxonomy): Archaea > Halobacteriota > Methanomicrobia > Methanomicrobiales > Methanospirillaceae > CAIYHQ01. The sequence continues at coordinate 1,611 of CAIYHQ010000114.1, read as the reverse complement.
GATTTCGTTGAACTAATTACCTTTTCTCCGGATACCATGGGCTCTACAATTACGTTTATATTTTCTTTATTTTCTTTTCTGATTATTCTTTCAGTCCATTTTTTTCCCCTAATTACGTTTCTGGCAAGTTGTACCATGTCGTCTTTTGGGCGATATTCTTCTAAACGGAGTTTATAGTCATCATCTGCTTTTCCTGACTCATAACCAATTACTTTTTGCGGACAAACTAAATCTCCGTGAGAAACCTTTTTTATGCCACCAGCAATCCCAACAAAAAGGACAATGTCTGGATTATATTTGATTATACCTTGTGTTGTTTCTATTCCTGCAGCAGCATTAAGCATATCAGTTTCAACTAATACAATTTCCCAACAAATGTTATTCAAGGATATTATCCCAATATCATATTTATTGTCCTCATTTTTTATATCAGACAAATACTCGCTAATAGCAGCAAATTCAATAGGAATTGCAGTTAGTATGAGTGCACGAAATTTTGGAGTCAAATTTTCCCTCAGTATATTTTAGTTTTTATTTAGATCGCATTTGAATATAAGAAGGTATAATAAATTATATTAACTAATTTATTTCATATTTTTAATATTTATACCATACAGATTATGGGAAATTTTAGAGTGTATGACAATAAAATATTTACCATTCTAAGCATCCTTTTTTTAAATGAATTATCTCCCGTCAACAAATGCGATGAGAGTAAATGGACCAAATGCATGGAGGAATTTGAGCTGGAATTCAGTATGAATGAACCTCATCTTTTTTGGTATGCTTCATCCGAACATGATTTAAGAGCACTTCATTATTTTGCTGATAAATATCCTGCAATACGAGCACGAAGGATTGCAGTAGGAATAAAAGTCTCTTTATTATTGAATTTTGTTTGCAATGGGTCGAAAACTATAGAATTTTTTCCGGAAAAAACCAATCCTTCAAAAACTCTGACCATTGGTCAATGGGTGAAAAGTATTTTATTCCGTAAGGATAGGGGCTTTTTTAAATTTGATTCGTTTGCTAAAATAAATTCATACAGAGAGTTTTATTTGACTTGATTAAAAACAATTACAAAATCTCTAGTGGTTTCGATAAGCCTAGATGTCCCAGAAAAAATCTAAACGAAACTGATTGGACAGGACATTCATAAAGTCATTGAATCGATCCGATCATACAAACTTACCATTGATGCACGAGTGGCTGTCAAGTATTTCAATGATAGTAAAAAGAAAACAGAATCAACCGTAAATATGCGATTTATAGTAATATTTGACGAAAAAACTGACGAGTATCACACATACTTCACAAATATTCCTGAAAATGACCCTTTGGGAAAAGATATAGTGTCGTTGTATTATGCATGATGGATATTAAGAATCTCTTCAAGGAGTTAAAAAGTTAGGATCTTTTTAGACATATGAAATCAAAGAATGATGATATTACAGAAGTCTTCATTCAAATTTCAATTATAAGGTTGATTATTAGTAGGAAATTGTGTAACTATTCAGCCCTTTAAGTACATACTTTCAAAGGGGTCTGTTCAGTTAATTTATTAGATAGCAACTTACATTTTGTAATCCATGGATTTTTTTCAAAAGCACC
>CAIYHQ010000113.1 GCA_903926075.1 uncultured Methanomicrobiales archaeon | reverse complement strand
CCAATCTCAAATATCCCATCAATTGGTTTCTTCTCCTGTAGTAAACTTAATTCTTTTCGAGTTATTACTGACTCTATGTAATTCCCCCCGTCTATCTCCTCGTATAGTATCCTCATCTTCAAACTCTTCTTCTATTTCATTTGTTTCTTTGTTAAATAATTCTTGGCTATCATTCATTGTATAAGGCTTTATCCTTACTTCTGTCCCTGGAGTGATGGAGTAGATCTTCTTGGCATAGAGAGTGCAGATCTGGGCGTCGTCTGTAAATATCAACTGGTTCATACAATCCAGGATAAACTTGGTTAGATTGTCTATGTCAGGCTTCTTCATATGGTGGATGATCTTCCCCTCTAGCATCTGAGCCTTCATGATCTTGCTAGTGGACTTGGGGATAGCCATTCTAAAGACAATCCCTACTAACAATGGGACAGTCAGAATAGGCCGCTGGAATTGAGAGTTAAGCTGCCATCTCACCAGCTCCTTCTCCCTCTTCTGTCTATCATAGACTATAGTCTTGACTTCTTCCTTTAGACTAAACCTTCTAACTCCTGGCCTCTTCCAAGGTATTGGAGGGCCATTTATCTCAAGAGTAAGCATCTTCCCCTCAACATTTGTTTTGCTTACAAATATGTTATGCCTGTTTTTTACACAATGGGTTTTTTCATTATTTTTAGAAATGTGGGTTGCGATTTATTGATCATATGGTATATGCTATGTGCAATACAAAAGCTCGAGGTAGGATGTGGAGAAGATAAAGAAGGGGTATATTAGGGTATCAGAGATAGTGTCTGTCCCTGGGATGTTTGATATGATTCCTCCAGACGTTCTGGAAAACAAAGTAAGGATTGGGACTAACGTTCACGAGGCCATTCACATGGACTTTCTAGGTTTTGTCCCAGACCTTGCAGAGGATGAGAAGGGATATTATGACAGCTACCTAGAATGGAAGGGGATGACGAAGGTTACCACAGTCATGAGCGAGGATAGGTTTTATGATGACACCTTGATGATCACAGGGGCTATAGACGGGCTTTTAAGGTTTCCGTATGAGGACAATATGGTAGCTGTCGATTGGAAAACCTCTGCTACTTGTACAAAGGCTATTAGTGACACCTGGAGAGCTCAAGGGGGGTTTTATCATTATCTCCTAGAGCAAAACCATGTGCATAATGTTAGTCAGAGGTATTTGTTTGTACAGCTACATCCCAAGGGGAAGTTGCCCAAGGTTAAGGAATTTTTGTTTACACAAGATATTATGAAAGAGTGTTTGGATCTATTAGATAAATATAGATTCTCGATTAAACAATAGGAGAAGTAAAAATGGGATCAAGAGAGATTGTTTTAAAGAAAGGACAATATTGTGGGAAAGACGTTCTTTTCCCTATCAGTGATGAGGCAAAGTTTCTCTGTAACATGTGCAGGAAGGCGACCTTCACAGAGAAAATGATGGAGGTGCTCGAACATCATAACATTAAACCTAGTATTAAAGAATTTATGGAGGAAGAAGAAGATGGTCAAAAGAAAGGGAAGGTAAAATTGAAATATTAAAAAACTCCTCCTGCCAGGTACAAAACCAATGAAACTGGCAGAAAGAGAAAAATCGCTTAAACAAACTTGAAAGGAAGGAACAGACAGGTAACATATGGGCTTAACGATACCATCGAAAGGGAGCATATCACCATCAGACGATATGCGCAATAAATTCATGTTTTCAATTAATGGCGTGACAGCTTCAGCGGTCGACCTATCTATTGAAAGCAGGGAAGACGCAGAGTACGCGCTAGACTTGGCTTGCAGAGCTATTGATCTTGCAGACGATATAAAAGCTATCAAGGATTCCTTGACAGCTCCTAGCAAACAATTTATCTCTGAAGTCAATGACGCAGCTGAAATCTATACAAATAGATTGCTTGATGTCAAAAAGACTGTTATTGAGCAGATAGAATGGTGGAAGTTAGGAACTTCAGAAGTTGGGGAGTTGCGAACTTCAAATATCATGGCTTATGACAAATCTGATTTCGTCTTCCAGGTGACAGACCTCGAGGCAATCCCGAAAGAATATTTAGTGGTGGACGAGAAGAAAGTGAAGGAAGCCATGAAGGGGGGGGTTGCTACAATCCCTGGACTCCAGATAGTGAAGACAACTAAAACAATTTTGAAGAGGGTGTAATTATATGAAAGAACTTTTTAGTGCAATGGCTTTAGCTTTCCCAAAAATTGAAGGGGCTATTAAGGATTGTAATAATCCTTATTTTAAATCAAAGTATGCAGACCTATCAAGTGTCGTGGCAGCAATAAAACCAGCTCTTGGGGAACATGGCCTCTGCTTTGTACAACATGTCCACTCAACTCCAAACTTCGCCTCTGTTGAGACTGTAATCCTCCACTCATCTGGAGAGAGCATGTCTTGTGGAATAACATCT
>CAIYHQ010000112.1 GCA_903926075.1 uncultured Methanomicrobiales archaeon | reverse complement strand
TAATGAACATAGTAAAGAATAAGCAAATCCCCCTGGAGACCGTGAGAACCGGTGATCAAATCAATTTTGATCCTGACCTGCCAATAAAAGTCCTTTATTCTTCAGAAACTGAAGCAAAAGACCCAAACGATAATTCAATTGTTTTGAAACTTAAACAAGGAAAAGTCAATTATCTCTTTATGGGCGATGCATCAACATCGGTAGAAACAAAACTCTTGTCAGGCGGAGAGGACCTGCAGGCCGATATTCTGAAAGTTGGCCATCACGGAAGCACAAGTTCATCAGGAACTAAGTTTTTATCAAGAGTAAACCCCAAAATCAGCCTAATCGAAGTTGGATCTGAATTATCACACAGTACTCAGAGCTTGAAGACCTTAATTAAACTAGAGAACATTGGATCGAAAGTATACCAGACAAGCAAGAGCGGAACAATAACCATTACTTCAGATGGAAAACACTATAGTGTGTCTCATACAAGATAAGGAGGTATGATTACATGTTATATTAAGAGAGATGTTAATATTTAAGATAAGTTTTAGATATTAGTTCAACAAGCGAAGAAGAAAGTGGTGATGAGCAATAATCCAATCTGAATTGATAAATTATATCCAGTCTGATAAATATCTTATTACAAATCATGCAAGGCAGCGGATGGTGGATCGTGGAATAACAAATAAAGCACTTGAAGAAGGAATAATTAACGGAGAGATAATTGAACAGTATCCCAACGATAAGCCATGCCCTTCAGTATTGGTTCTCACTAAGGGTACCGGTGATCCGTTACACCTCGTTATAGGTGTATGCACCGATCATATCCGAATTATTACATGTTATTATCCGGATAAATACGAATGGATAGAAAACCGTACGAGGAGAAAACCATGATACCAGACCAATGTTCATTCTGTAAAGGAATACTTAAACAAGGAAAAACTGAGTTCATTGTCAAAATAAATCAGGAAATAGTAGTAATCAAGGATATTCCGGCATATATTTGCGATCGATGCCATGAATCATATTTTCCTCCAGATTCATCCCGGAAAATAGACCACATTCTCGAGTCTGTTCGCTCTGGGCCGGTCTACGGGAGACCTCTAGCTGCAATCGAAGTAAGTATGCAATAATACAAAAAAGGCAGGTTGAAAATTTATTTCATCCAAAAAATTTCCGATATCCGGTATGCTCTCCTGGGAAAGATTGGACGATCGATCGATATCATTATCCTGGATCATGAAGACCCGGCTGTTGCTTCCCCGATTATCGAGAAGATTATGCAACATAATCGGCTAATTTTTGGCAGAGATATCTTGATGCATTTTGTGATCGGGATATTATCGGGTTGGCTATCAGCGGGGAGTTATACCCGGTTACTATCTTTCATTCCCAACAGGTATGTGAGAAATGTGCCTGGAATTTTTCGAGATCCGCACCAGTAAATCACTGCCACGCTGTCTGGAAATTTGACACCCTGAACGTATAAGTGCAGTAATGGTATCTTTTCCATTTACAACAGGTAGTTTAAGCACGAATAAGAAGTTCTATTTCTGTACTCTGAATTGTAATTGGCAGCCCTTGTTCTCTTCTCACTTCAATACAAAGTTCAATTGCTTCCTCTATATTCTTAAGAGCTTCTGTTTCGGTCTTCCCCTGACTTATGCAACCAGGGATTATTGGACAAGCTACAACGTACCAGTTATCTTCATCCTGATAAATCGTTATCGGGAACTTCATGTGAACTTCACATCCTTACAGCACCATCTCTTTTTTCTTCTAATTAAGGATAAGTCTTTCAATTAAACAGTAAATTATTTTGTGCAACTATAATTTGTCTCCTGAAAAGATTTTAACACGAATTACATATCATCATAACGTCTCAAATTGATCTTCAAAAAAAAATGAGTTTGAATGTCGCCTATTGATTTATCAACCGATATAATTATAATCGCATTTTTCATGCTTCTCCTAACAATAGTTGCGTATTTCTTTGGAAGATTTCTTTTCTCCGTATTCTCCGGAAAAATATCAGGCACTCGAACAGGAATTATTGAACGATGGATATATCGTTTGACTGGGACTGACCCGGATAACGAACAGGAATGGAAAGAATATGGCCGTGACCTTCTCATATTCAATTTATTTGGAGGAATAATTCTCTTCATAATCCTCTCAATACAAGGATTTCTCCCATTAAACCCTCAGGAATTTGGGCCTGTTAATCCATTAATTGCAATTAATATTGTTGCCAGTTTCATAACAAATACTAACTGGCAAATATATTCCGGAGAAACTGTTCTTTCATACCTTACCCAGATGTCAGGTCTTACAGTTCAAAATTTCCTATCTGCTGGAACCGGAATCTGTGTTGCAATCGCGGTTATGCGGGGCTTTACCAGGAAAGACACCAAAAAAATCGGGAATTTCTGGGTAGACCTGACCCGGACCGTGCTTTATGTCCTTCTTCCCCTAGCTATAATTGGTGCAATCCTTCTAATATCACAGGGAGTGATACAAAACTTTGATCCATACATCCATACTACCGGTTACGGAACTGCACCGGGTCAGATATTACCGATGGGGCCTGTCGCTTCACAAGAGTCAATTAAAGAGATCGGTACAAATGGAGGAGGTTTTTTCAATGCAAATTCTGCTCACCCTTATGAAAATCCGACTCCATTTTCCAATTTTTTAGAGATATTTCTGATACTTCTAATCCCGTCCTCACTTCCATTTGCTTTTGGCTTTTTTCTGCAAAAACCCAGACAGGGTTTTTCCCTGTATATAGTAATGGCTCTGCTCTTCCTTCTTGCCTTTAGTACCTTATATGGCTTTGAATACCTGGGAAATCCGGCTTTTAAGGATATGGGAATTACTGGAATTCCTATGGAAGGAAAAGAAGTTAGATTCGGGCTTCTTGGATCTGCATTATTTTCAACCGCCTCAACCGCCACCTCATCTGGAGCAGTGAACACAATGTACGATTCACTTACTCCATTAGCAGGAATGGTCCCAATGATCCTTATTCTCCTGGGAGAAGTTGTATTCGGAGGTGTTGGGTCCGGATTCTACACGATGATAGGATTTGTAATTATTGCTGTTTTCATTGCTGGCCTTATGATCGGCAGGACACCTGAATATCTGGGTAAAAAGATCAGTGTCTTTGAGATGAAGATGGCAATAGTCACAATACTGACAAGTGGAGTCCTTGTTCTTATTCTGACCGCACTTGCTCTCATAATCCCAGGAGGAAAGCTTGCGATGCATGAAACGGGAGCTCATGGATTTTCAGAACTTCTTTATGCATTTGCTTCGATGGCAAACAATAATGGTTCTGCATTTGCTGGGTTTGATGGAACTCAGTTTTTTTATATTATCAGTGGTTCTTTAGTCATGCTCCTTGGGCGATTTATTCCGATTCTTGCAATACTTGCACTTTCCGGCTCGGTTGCAGGTAAAAAAACTCTGCAGTCAGGTCCAGGGACACTTCCTACTGATTCACTTTCTTTTATTATCTGGATAATTCTTGTTATACTCATAATTGGTATTCTCACTTTCTTCCCTTTCCTTGCAATGGGGCCCGTTGCGGAATGGTTCATCATGTCAGGGGGGATTTGAGACGTCACGAAAACGAATCTCCAAGGTTAGTTCCTTTGACATTGCACTTATAAGAACTGCAGTCTGGCAGGCCGTAAAAAAACTTGATCTCCACGAACAGAAAGAAAATATTGTCATGTTACTCGTTGAACTCGGGAGTATCATTACCACAATCATCTTTTTTCTCTCTCTTGTTCATATTGAATCAGGTTCGCCTTTATTTATCGGACTTGTCTCATTCTGGCTCTGGATTACGGTATTATTTGCAAACTTTGCGGAAGCCATATCTGAAGGCCGGGGAAAAGCACGTGCATCATCTCTTCGCGAATCTAAAGAAATAATAGAGGCATACAAAATCTCTGAACCCAAACCTGATGCAAAAGGTATTCTGGTCGCGTCAAGAGATCTCACCCCTGGAGACATGGTATTAGTGAGGACCGGTGAGACCATTCCTGCAGATGGGGAGGTAGTTTGCGGGGCTGCCCTTGTTAATGAAGCAGCAATAACAGGAGAATCCGCCCCGGTTATCCGGGAATCAGGAGGAGACAGGAGTGCGGTTACTGGTGGAACCTTGGTAACTGCAAATGAAATTGTAGTACGAATTACATCGCAATCAGGAGAATCGGTTCTTGACCAGATGATTGCAATGGTGGAAGGTGCAAAACGCCGGAAAACGCCTAATGAAATAGCATTAAATATTCTTCTCGTCTCTCTTACACTTCTGTTTCTAATTGTTGTGATTACTCTCCAGCCGGTTTCATCCTATAGTTCCACTGCGTCTGGGATGGGGTCAACACTCCCGGTAACTGTACTTATAGCACTCTTTGTATGTCTGGCACCTACTACAATCGCTGCACTCCTCCCTGCCATCGGGATTGCAGGAATGGACAAATTATTCAGAAGAAATGTTATCGCTCTGTCCGGTAGAGCGATTGAATCAGCCGGTGATGTGAATGTCCTGCTCCTCGATAAAACCGGAACAATTACTTATGGCGATCGACAGGCAGTATCGTTTATTCCTGTTGACGGCGTGAAGACGGAGGATCTTATCAATGCAGCAATCTGTGCTTCATATGCGGATGAGACTCCTGAAGGCCGGAGTATCATCACTCTCGCAGAAAAAATAATGCCTTGTGAACTGCCTGAACTTAATGAAGCTAAGTTTATTCCTTTTTCAGCCCATACAAGGTCGAGTGGCGCGAGGAGGGGAGATACATACTGGGTGAAAGGGGCTCCGGATGCAATAATTCACGAAGTTTCCAGTAAAGGAGGGATAATCCCTCCTGATCTCGATAGAAAAGTAACTGTTATTGCAACTTCAGGCGGCACTCCAATTGTTGTATGCCTGAATAATTCCATTTTAGGTGTAATTCATTTGAAGGATGTCCTTAAAACCGGGATAAGAGAGAGGTTTGTTGACCTCCGTCGTATCGGAATTAAAACGATAATGATTACGGGAGATAATGCCCAGACAGCTGCCGCCATTGCTGCCGAAGCAGGCGTTGATGACTATCTCGCAGGTGCAAAACCTGATGACAAACTTAACCTTATACGAAAATATCAGGCCGAAGGAGCAATGGTCGCAATGACTGGAGATGGAACAAATGATGCACCCGCACTTGCTCAGGCTGATGTTGCAGTAGCAATGAACAATGGGACTCAGGCAGCACGGGAAGCAGCTAACATAATCGATCTTGATAGTGATCCTACAAAGCTTCTGGATATCGTACAGATAGGAAAAGAGATTCTAATGACACGTGGTGCACTGACCACTTTTTCAATTGCGAATGATATCGCAAAGTACTTCGCAATTCTGCCTGCAGCCCTTGCAGGTATTTACCCTGGACTTGCAGCTTTGAATATCATGAACCTTACAAGTCCTGATTCTGCCATTCTATCTGCTGTAATCTTCAATGCAATAGTGATTCCATTGCTTATACCCCTCGCTATCCGGGGAGTAAGGTATCGTGCGGTTCCTGCAGGAGAACTTTTCACTTCAAACCTTGTGATATATGGATTTGGAGGAATTCTGGTTCCGTTTATAGGGATAAAAATTATTGACCTTATAATTGCAGGTGTACCGCTATGAACCGATACATTTCGTATTTCCGTCCGGTTATTTACATAGTGATATTTACCCTTATCCTTGGATTTGTATATCCTTTGATAATAACAATGCTTTCATCTGTATTATTCCCGGTTCAAAGTCACGGAAGTCTGGTATTTAATAGTAATGGATCAGTTGCTGGTTCTAAAATTATCGGGATCAACTTTACAGGACCACAGTATTTTGTTGGGAGACCTTCAGCTACAAATGGCGGTCCCTATAATGCCTCATGGTCAGGTGGATCTAATTATGGTCCCACATACCTTCCTCTTATAGCAAAAATTAAAGATAGAACTGAGTTTTGGCGAAATCTTGGGATAGAAGGTGAAATTCCCTCGGATCTTGTTATGGCTTCCGGGAGTGGACTTGACCCGGATATATCTTTAAACGCAGCATTATTACAAGTACCTTTGATTTCAAAATCACGTAATATATCGTCTGTTATTTTAGAGTCACTCGTAAACGTTGAAAGCAACAGGCAACCTGCTTTCTTTTCCGGAAGATATGTGAATATTTTCGCTTTAAATAAGGCTCTTGATAACCTGTCCCAGGAGGTATGATGCCTGAACAGGTGGATGACGAACGTCCTGACCCTGATGATCTGCTTTCACTTGTTGAATACGAAGAGAGATCAAACAAAAAAGGTAAACTTATTATATACCTTGGTTATGCTGCCGGGGTAGGAAAGACCTATACTATGCTCTATGAAGGTCTTTCAGCCAGGACTGAGGGAAGAGATATAGTAACAGGATATATCGAGACTCACAAACGCCCTGAGACCGATACCCTTGCGGACAGGTACGAATCGATCCCTCTTTGGACTACATATTATCAGGGAATTTCTTTAAAAGAGCCGGATGTAGATAAAATAATAGAGAGAAATCCTGAAATCGTCCTTATTGATGAACTTGCTCATACTAATGCTCCGGGAACAAGGCATACCTACCGCTATCAGGATATTGAAGACATCCTGCAGGTAGGTATTTCGGTCTGGACTACATTGAACATTCAACATATTGAAAGCCTGAATGACAAGGTTAGTCAGTTAACACGAGTCCTTATCAGAGAGACAGTCCCGGATACATTTGTACAGAAAGCAGACGAGGTCCGGGTAGTAGATATATCTCCGGAAGGGCTGTTAAAACGTTTGAAAGAAGGAAAAGTTTATATTGGAGATCTTGCCCGTGAAGCAATAAACCATTTTTTTTCCAGGGAAAACCTGCTAACGCTCCGTCAGTTCGCCCTTAGATATGTAGCAGAATATGTTGATGTCAGCATAATGCGGTTGGTTAAAAGTAAAAGTCTTTCAGAATCATGGTCGGCAATAGATAGAATTCTCGTCGCCGTTCGTCCAGGGCCAAATGCCGAGAACCTTGTACGTGCAGGTTACCGGCTTGCAGCACGGCTTGATGCAGAATGGACTGTCATGTCAATTGTTGAAGAGCAGGATTACAGCCACTCTTCCCAGGAGGATAAATGGCTTAAGGCACCACTTGATACAGCCAGAAGACTTGGGGCAACTATTGTCAGGTACCGGGGTAATGATGTAGTTGCTGAAATTATCAGGTATGCAAGGCGAAATCATATTACTACAATGCTTATGGGCAAACCAAAAGGAATTAACATTCTCTTTTCTCCTGTGTACAGGATTATCAGAAAATCCGCAGGAATTGATCTCATTTTGTATGATGCAAAAGATACTGATAAACCAATATCAATTAAACGTCAGCTTACGGTTAAAATCCGGGAGGAATATATTGCCGGAGCAATCCTGGTAGGTGATGTAACATGGGTGAATTATCTTCTGACCGGTAAAATAAGTCCAGAAAACCAGTTGATCATCCAGTTCATACCGGTTGTTATTACTGGTTTATTTTTCAGAAGAGATGTAACAATTGTTGTAGCAATTACAAGCATTCTCCTTTTTGATTTTACATTAGTAAAACCGTATTATAGTTTAGCAATTACAGACTGGGAGTATTTCATATCATTTATCGGATATGTTATCATTGCACTGATTATCAGCACCCTTGCAACAAGACTTAGACATATGGTTCCCCAGATATGGCAGAGTGAAGCACGGGTTGCGGCTGTTGGTAACCTTTCACAGATCCTGGCAGATGTTACAGATACTCAGGAATTGTATGAATCACTCGTTGATCATATTAGTCATATCGGCCGGGGCCGCTTTGCTATACTAACTCCAGGAATAAATAAGATGGAAATTCGCGCAAAAAAAGGGGAATTAGTTCTTTCAGAAAAAGAAGCTTCGATTGCCTGGTGGGTATATGAGCATGGAGATTGTGCTGGAAGAAGCACTGATACATTAGCCGGAGGAGACGGATATTATCTCCCAATGAAGGGAAATAAAAGGGTTTACGGAGTTATCGGGTTTTGGTTTGATAATCCTGACGAAATGCTGACAGCAGATAATAAGGAAATTTATGACTCTATTGCATCAATAGGGGTTCTTGCTCTTGAAAGGGTAATGAGTTGATGAATTTTAAAAAGGGTGGTTTGAAGGACCTCTCATGGTTCTCACTAAAAAAAAGACTTTGATTTAAGAATTTCTGGTCACATGAATAATTTCTTTTTAAATTTAGATAGTAATTCAAAGGTAATTTATGTTATTGAAAATAACGGATATCTATGACGATACCAGTAGAAGCAGGAAAAAAGGATAAAAATATAGATATTTATTCAAAAATTTCCCAGTTTTTACTTAAAAATCCTATTATTATTCTCCTTTTTCTGGGTCTTGTAATTCAGTTAATTAATATTAATAACCCTACTTTCGGTAATCAAGCCTGGCGACAGGCAGACACTGCCACTATTGCCAGGCAGTATTACTTGCATGGATATAATTTTTTTTCCCCTGAAGTGAATTGGAATGGAACAGAACCAGAATATATTTCATCAGAATTTCCTATTCTTCCATTTGTATGGGCCCTTATCTATAAATTTACAGGTGAAACTCTAGTAATTGCAAGATTATTTGGAATATTATTCACTCTTATCTCTGCATTCCTCGTATATCGTCTCGCTAAACATTTTTTTTCAACCTCTGCGGCTTTTTATTCCACATTAATCTTCCTCTTTTCCCCAATTACAATTCTTCTAGGAAAGACAATTCAGCCAGAACCTGCCATGCTTTGTTTTTCAATTGGAGCTATTTATTCATTAGTAAAATGGGAAGATAGTGATAATTATCTTTATCTATTAACGGCAATTTTTTGTACAGCATCTGCATTTCTACTTAAGATCCCTACTGTTTATCTATTATTGCCTATTATTTGGATATTTTATACGAAATTTGGAAAAGCTTTTATAAAAAAGCCAGTTGTCTATGCATATATTATTATCTCAATTATTCCTGCTTTCTTATGGTATTCCTATGCAAAAAAATTATCAATAATAAGTGGTCTTTCGTTTTCGGGATTTAACATGAGTCCTATTTCTATACTTTATTATGATCTTTTACATATCCTGGACCCTGTTTCTCTATTCACTCTCATATTTCGAATACAAGAATATTTTATTCCCTTTTTATTGCCAATTTTCATCATCGGATTTTTTTTAAAATTGAATGTTAAGCGTGCCTATGTATTTCATTTTTGGACAATTGGAATCATATTGTATACAATTTTATTATTGAATTTAAATTTGATAATTGAGTATTATCAACTTCCATATCTCCCGGTATTTTCTATTATAATTGGAATGACTATAAGCAAACTTAGATCTGATGAATTATTTAAAACAGGCATTCTTATTCTCACCGTTATTTTTATTTTCTATTCCATGCTATTCTCAATTGTATACTCATCACTTCCCGATGATATTATCTCTAACAGAGTTGGTCAGGAACTTAATAAAATACTCCCGGCTGGTGCACCAATTATTATAGGAACTTACTCAGGAAATCCTAGTTTAGGCTATTATGCCAATCGAAGTAGTTTTATACGAACATTTAAGGAAATATCTATCAATGAAATTAATTATCTAAAAACGCGGGGAGCTAAATATTTTGTAACAACTGAATCAAGTGAAGAAAATCAAAATTTAACAGATTATCTTACTGATAATTATAATTATTCAATAAACGTTGAAGAACAATATTTGCTCGTTAATCTAACCCAGCCACTTTCACCCCATTAATCACTATAAGAGATAATAACCTCTTATTGGAATAGAACGTATAATTTAATAAAAGAATTAAAAAATTTTTTAATTATATATTTTTTTTTTCAATGCCTTTATATCTCTTGTAGACAATCTATGAATCATGGCAGATTCATGTGTAGATACAATTAAGGGGATCCTGATGAACCCCGTGCCAACGTTTCAGAGCCTGAGAGAGAAAACACTTGGTGAGGCATTGAAATATTTTTTGATCCTCGTCATTATATATTCCGTTCTTATCGCAATAATTGCGTCAATCGGTATTAGTGCGGGAATGTTCTCGACGCTTACTGGTTCCTCCCCTGTTGCAGGTGGAGCCATGGTATTTGTGACTGTCTTTGTCCTGAACTTAATAATGATGATTATATTCACTTTCATTGTAGCAATTATTGTGCATATTTTCGTCATTCTCCTCGGTGGTAAACAAGGTTTCCATCAGACTATGAAGGGAATAATATATGGAGGAACCCCTGCATACCTGCTTGGCTGGATTCCATTTATTGGGATTATCTTCTCTATCTGGGGCTTTATCCTGGAGATTCTTGGAATAAGAGAATTACAGCAGATGTCAACACTTAGGGCAGTACTTGCAGTTATAATTCCAATTATAATAGTAATGGCTGTAATGATAGTACTTATCGCAGCATTCTTTATGACTGTAATGAGTGCCAGTTCAGGGGCCTTCTAAAAATGGTTTAATTAAAAAAACTAATTAAAAAGATTTCCTTTTTTTTATAAGATTAGAAAATTAGCAAAATGATTCTTTCCATGGTATAACATTCAGAGAAGTTTTGACTATAAATTTTTTTTATGTTTACGATATCTTTTTTACTTTAAAAAAATAATTGAAAACTCAGTGATTTTGTATGAGGAACGGGACCTGTATAATCATCTTTATTGTTATATCTGCATTGATTTTTTATCCGGCTTTTGTGTCAGCAGACATTGCTGTACCTGGAATGGTCAATAAAGGTATCACATATGTTATATCAAACATCAAGGATTACCCAGGATATATCTTTATCGCAAATAGTGCTATCTGGGGAGAAGAATATGCAACACTCGTTGATTCAAATGGTTTGTTCGGAGGGGGAGGATATAAATTAGATGGCTATATCCTGGTTGCAATTCCTGCAGATTCAATACCTGGAAATGTTCTTGCCGACCTGAAAAACGGAAGTGACAATGGAACCCCTCAGGCAGTAAAAGACTTTATGAAAAATTCAAAAGGTACAATAAAATCTCCTGACTCATTAGCAAAGACTAAACTTGTAAACGAAAAAATACCACTTGATTCGATAATTGTAGCAATTAACATTGGAAATATGTCAGGAAAGGAGTTATCAGTCTCTCAAAAAAATATAACATATATCTACAAGGACGGGACAACTGAAAAAATTAATATACCAGCCAGTGGTGAGTTACCTGACCCTACAGGAAAACCTCAGAGTCCAACAAAAACCCCAGTTGTAACAAAAATACCAGTTTCACAGAAAAATGTTGTTGTTAAGATTACTACCATCCCATTTGGATTATCTGTATATCTTGACAATGTGCTCAAAGGAAAATCACCACTTATGTTTTACACTTCGTTTGGTAATCACCAGTTCGTGCTTAATAACGGGACATTTCCAATGTATGTTCAAAGCTTTGAGATAAAAAATAATACACCCCAGATTTTCAATATAAATTTACGGGACCAGGCCTCAATAATAAATCAACTGCTCTTTCCGGTTCCCGCAACAAACCTCTCCATTTCCAATAAATCTGTGATAAACACAACTAAACAATGAAAAAACTTTCATTTCTTTAATTTTTATGAATATCACATTCCTTTTTATTATCGCTTTTTTACTCACTGTACTCATAGAATTTATCGTTGCTGCGATATACATAAAAAAAGACCTCTTAATAATATTTTTAGCCATATTTCTTATAAATCTCATCACGAACCCAATTATGAACTATCTGTATATCTATGAATCAGTCAATCTTGTGGTACTCGAAACTGCCGTAATTGCTGTTGAATCCATTCTTATTACGCCTTTACTTCGCCTCCCTTATTTACGGGCATTAATGCTATCAATTATAATGAACCTTTTATCATTTGGATTGGGATCCTTAATTATGCAGAATTTTTTCTGAAAAATCTTCTATGAATCCAAATATTATAAAATATTTCAAAAACCCTTTCAGGATAAGAGTGAAAAGTATTGTATGAATAATTTTCATTCTCTCTTGTGCCGTAATTCGAGAGACGTAAATAAAATATTTATTATCCTGATTATTGTAGGATTTATTCTTTTTGTTAATTCTGTTTCAGCGCAAAATCAGCAGATGAAAAATGTTTCAAATAATACTACCATACCTTCTAAGATTATAACCCCTTTAAAAAAGTTGATTATTACTCCAATAATTACTCCTTCACCCATAGTGAAGGTAACTCCGCTCCTAAATGTCCAAAACTCAACAAAAACTCATGTGATAACATCTATTGGCACGACAATAAGTCCAGCGACTACTCCTGTTTTAACAAGCGATGAGATGAGGACAATAGAAATTGCAGGAAAAGATCTACCACTTCTGTTGCAAAGACTTGATGATTCCAGGTTTTACTTTTTATTTAAAACAACTGATGATACGCTGACAGAATATGATTCTATTAAGGGAAAATTTGATGCCATAAATAAAGAAGCAGAGGGCCTTAAAGTAAGGGAATCTTTTGAACCTTTACGGTTTGATATCCTGAACGGTACATCTTCAATTTCAAATGGTTTAACTCTCAAGGAAACTGCGCTCACTACTACACTTAGTTATGATAGCGAATTGCTCTCGAACCCTATGAACATGGGAATAATCAACGGATATCTTAGTTCAGGCGATAAACAAATTGATGACGGGCGTTTCAGACTTCAGGCTGCAAAAATGAAGATATATTACCTGGCTCCTTGGTACTCAGTTCCTGTTTTGCCAGAAGGTACATCTCTCTTTGACTGGACATTTGAAGGATACACACCGGCACCAATGGCCACGCAGTGGGGAACTTATTGATATTAATACATGGATTGAACGAGAGTTGGGTCAGAAATCGAATCCAAGTTTTGACTCTGCCTTCTCCCACTCTGGTTTTCCATTCAGGACGTCTATCATTTTTTCAGCAAATTCCTTTGCTAAAGATGAATTGTTTGCTGTAACTATCCACCCGGTTCTGACAACAGGGTCTTCTATAACAATAGCATCCCCTTTCATCATTTCATGAATTGCAATTCTTAAAGGATGTACTGTCGCTTTTTTGCCTTCAAGTATGCCAGCTGCTGCAAGTGCTACCGGAGCAAGACTTATTGCACCTATTGGCTTCTTTGCAAGGTTAAAAACCCGTATTAGATCATGAAGGTCGGAATCCTTCCATAAAAACTCCTGCGCACCAGGGCCCCCAATTATTATAAGTGCATCAAATTTCTCCACTAGAGAGAGATTATGGAAATCGCGCCTTGCATCAACTGCCCCTCCCATGATACCAAAACACCTTCCCTTTACAGTCGAGGCAATCCCCCATTTGATTCCTTCGCTTTCGAAAACCTTTATTGACTCCAATAATTCGTTATCACGATATTTTTTTGGAGCGACCGCGAATAGAACCTTCATAATTCATATTATGAGTTTAGAATTAAAATATTCATGATGAACTATCTCAGGAATGTTGAAGAAAGAGGTCGTGATGCAAACCCGTTTTTCCGGCTTTTTGATATTAAGATTCTCAATTACAGGGAAGGGCATTCGCTGCTTTCAATGATAGTACGCGGGGATATGCATAATGGAGAAGGGTGGTTACAGGGTGGAATTTATACGGCCATCGCCGATGAAGCAATGGCGCTTGCAATTTACCCATCACTCGATGAAGTTGAACATATTGCCACAGTCTCCCTTACTACTACCTTCATCAGGGGAGTCAGGGAAGGCACTATCACAGCAGAAGGGCGAATTTTGAAGAGAGGGAAAAGGTTCATCTTTGCTGAGGCAGATGTGAAGACGCATGAACGCGAACCAGTCCTCCTAACGCGCTCATCAGCCGTTTTTTCTGTCTCAAAAATGCCTTAAATATAATTATATCAGATAGTTAGGTAAGAGGGGAAGAGTTTGAAATACATTTTTATAACAGGCGGAGTTATGAGTGGCCTTGGAAAAGGTATTACAGCCGCCTCAATCGGAAGAATTTTAAAAAACCGTTCTCACAGCATAACTGCAGTCAAAATTGATCCTTATCTGAATATCGATGCCGGGACCATGAATCCGGCACAGCACGGAGAGGTCTTTGTCCTGTCAGACGGAGGAGAAGTTGACCTTGATCTTGGTAATTACGAACGTTTTCTTGATGTTGACCTTACTGGTGCCCATAATATTACAACCGGAAAAGTATACCGGACCGTCATCGAAAAAGAACGCAGGGGAGACTATCTTGGAGAGACAGTTCAGATAATACCCCATATAACTGAGCAGATTAAGGCCTGCATTACCCATGCTGCACATGAACCTTTGAATAACGGTGAGCCGGCAAAAATTTGCCTTGTCGAGGTCGGTGGGACAGTAGGAGATATCGAGAGCATGCCATTTCTTGAAGCAGTCAGGCAGATGCGAAGTGAACTTCCTAAAGAGGACACAATACTTGTTCATTTAACTCTTGTCCCTGGTGACACAATGGGGGAGCTCAAAACAAAACCGACTCAGCATTCAGTAAAAACTTTAAGAGAACTTGGACTTATCGCAGACATTATAGTTGGAAGAACTCACAGACCGATAGATGCCGGAATAAAAAAGAAAATATCAGCTTTTTGTGACCTTCCACAAAAAGCTGTGATAAGTGCTACAACTGTTCCTGACACCTATTACGTTCCAATGGAACTTGAAAAAGAGGGAATAGCCGAGGTCTTGACAGAACATATGGGACTCGTTTCCCACGAACCTGACAATGAATGGTACTCGATAGTCTCGCGCGAATATACCAATCGGGTCAACATAGGAATTATCACAAAATATGGAATTGAGGACGTCTACATCAGTATCAAAGAAGCCCTGAAACATGCAGGCAGGGCTCTTTCAACCGAAGTAACCATTCAATGGATTGATGCAGAGAGATTTGAAAGGGTTGATACAAAAAATCTTGATGGAGTTCTTATACCCGGGGGGTTTGGGATTCGGGGTATAGAAAGCAAAATTGAAGCAATATCTACAGTCAGAGAAGATAAGATTCCATTTCTCGGCCTTTGTCTAGGATTTCAATTATGTGTTGTAGAATATGCGCGTAATATTCTTGGGATAACTGATGCTACAAGTGCTGAATTTGAGGGTGGGACACCGGTTATCTCAATAATGCCTGACCAGCAGTCAATATCAGATTTGGGTGGAACAATGAGGCTCGGGAATTATCCTATAACTCTGAAAGAAGGCACACTTGCATCAAGGTGCTATCAAAAAGATGTGATAATAGAACGACATCGCCATAGGTACGAAGTAGACCCAGAGTATATACCGGCACTCACGGAGAAAAGTCTAATATTTTCGGGGGTATACCAGAACAGAATGGAGATATGCGAATTAAATGACCATCCGTTCTTTCTTGCAACACAATTTCATCCTGAATTCAGGTCGAGACCTACACGACCCTCTCCACCTTTTATAAATTTTGTAAAAGCATGCGCTAAGAGATAATGATCCGCTGAAGAAAGAAAATTGGTTGGAAATTATGGTTAAAACAGATGTATTCATCGAGAAAGCTATCAATGAAATACAAGAGAGGGCAAAAGGAAAAAAAGTGGTAATCGCCCTCTCAGGTGGTGTTGACAGCTCAGTATGTGCAGTTCTCGCAAAAAGAGCGATAGGGGTCAACCTTGTCCCAATCTATGTTGACACGGGACTCATGCGAAAAGGCGAGACTGAAAGAATTAAAACGGTTTTCCATGACTTTCATCCCATAATTGTAGATGGTTCCCATGAATTTTTTACCGCACTAAGTGGGATTACTGACCCTGAAAAGAAAAGAATGGTTATAGGTGAAATATTTATCAGGATCTTTGAACGAGAAGCAAAAAAAAGTAAAGCGGAATTCCTTTTGCAGGGCACCATATACCCTGACAGAATCGAAAGCGAAGGAGGAATAAAAAGCCATCACAACGTTGGTGGAATGCCTATAGATATTGATTTTAAGGGAATAATTGAACCGATACAGGACCTGTACAAGGATGAAGTAAGGGAAGTAGCACGAACTCTCGGTTTACCTCCTGAAATTTCTGATAGAATGCCGTTTCCAGGCCCGGGTCTCGCAGTAAGAGTTCTTGGTGACGTAACTGAAGAGAAGATAAGGATTGTCAGGGAAGCAAACCATATCGCAGAAGAAGAACTTATAAACCAGTATAACCCCTGGCAATGTTTCGCAGCTCTACTAGGACTTGGAACGGGTGTAAAAGGAGATAACCGTATCCATGGATGGATAGTCGCCCTTCGTGCAGTGAATTCGCGTGACGGGATGACGGCAGACCCTGTACCAGTCCCATTTGATCATCTTTGTAAAATCGGACAGCGAATTACTTCTGAGATTCCCGAAGTATCAAGGGTTGTATACGATATCTCCCCTAAACCACCTGCAACAATCGAGTATGAATAAAAAAGGTGATAATATGGAATTTGATACTAAAACTTTCAAAGAAAACGATGCAAAATATTACATGCAGGCCTTTTCGCGCGACATTATGATTGTCAAAGGGAAAGGTTCGAAAGTCTGGGACAGCAATGGGAAAGAGTACATCGACTGTGTTGCGGGAATTGCAGTATGCAGCACAGGGCACTGCCACCCTGAAGTTGTTAAGGCCATATGTGAACAGGCCCACGAACTTATTCACTGTTCCAATCTCTACTATATACCTGGTCAATCTGACCTCGCAAAAGAACTTACAGGTTATACAAGCACGAGCAAGGCATTTTTTTCAAATTCCGGAGCTGAGGCCATGGAAGGGGCATTAAAACTTGCAAGGCTTGCGACAAAGAGAAAAAACTTCGTCTCATTCATGCATGGGTTTCATGGACGGACAATGGGAGCATTGGCTGTCACCCACAAACCGACAATTAGGGAACCCTTTGAACCACTTGAACCTAAATGCAGTTATGTTGAATATGGTGACCTAGAATCACTCAGAAAAACAGTTGATGATACCACGGCTGGTGTTCTTCTTGAACCTATACAGGGAGAAGCAGGGGTTATTATTCCATCCCCGGATTTCATCAGAGGTGTCCGTGAGGTCTGTGATGAGAAAGGTGCGCTTCTTATCGATGACGAAATACAGACGGGTTTAGGGAGGACAGGAAAGTGGCTTGCGATAGAACACAGTGGAGTAAAACCTGATATTGTCACACTTGCAAAAGGAATTGCAAGCGGGTTTCCAATGGGTGCAATTCTTGCAAGGGATGATCTGGAATTTCAAAAGAGTGAACATGGAAGCACTTTTGCAGGGGGTCCTCTCGCCTGCGCAGCAGCGAGAGCCAGCCTAAGAATAATTAATGATCTTCTTCCTGGTATTCCGGAAAAAGGAAATTTATTCAAGGAACTGATATCTTCCTGTTCTCCCCGAGGTCTTGGACTAATGATTGGGTTCACCCTGGGTGATAAATGTCCTCTTGTTCAGAAAAGATGTGCGGAAGCCGGAGTACTCGTGAACTGCGCTGCAGATGGAAACATGAGGCTTGTTCCCCCTCTCGTTATTACTGATGAAGAGATAAGAACCGTTGCCTCTGTAATTAACAATTCTCTTAAGTGAAAAAAATGGGTGTTATTAGAAAAACTTATTATAGTTAGTTTTCAACCTGAGCATAATGAGGTGTAAACGTAATAAATACCTGATAATGGGAAATCTGTTCCTTATCATTATTTTTTTCTTCTCTATTCCAATTTCCGATGCAATAGTTCTTAATGAGACAAACTGGCTTGGAAACAGTACAACTCATAATTTTTTCATCAATGGTTCAGATATAAAGTATGAACTGGGAGTGAACCTTACAACCAATTCAGATTCTGCGCTTTCCATTTTTGCTAATGACATAATCATCACCGGGAATGGACATTCAATAAATGGAAAGGGAATAGATGCGATATATATCAATAACTCACGAAATATCACCCTTTACAATTTTTCAATCAAAGATAAGTTTACAGGAATCGAGGTAGAAGATTCAGATAATATAAATTTCTATAATTTTTCCGTTAATAACTGCAGTGAAGGTTTTTTTATTGCAGATTCACATAATATAACACTTTTTCAGTCTGCCATAAATAATATCACTACAAATGGATTCGCAGTCGTTGAGTCAGAAGGGACGCGAATCCTTGCATCTGAATTTACAAATAATAGAAATGCAGTCGACTTTACCTATTCAGTAAATTCAGAGGTAAAAAACAGTACATTGGAAAATAATGAAATTAATGCGATTACTGAAATGAACGGAAATCAAACATCCATTATTGGGAATAATATTACGGAAAATGAAAATTCCGGAATTTCAGTTGCAGGGTCATATAATCTAACTATCTCGAAGAATTATATTGTAAATAACCAGAATTCAGGTCTGAATCTTGCAAACTCAGAGAACACAGTTATTACAGATAATTTATTCAACAATTCAAAAAATTTAATACTCTATGTAAATAAGAAAACAGCCTGGAATTCTCTAAAGAAAAACGGAACCAATATTATAGGCGGCCAATATATCGGGGGAAATTATTGGGGAACACCTGATAGTAAAGGCTTTTCACAAAATTGCTCGAACCAGGGTGATGGTTTCTGTACTGAACCCTTAATTATTAACGCAAATAATACTGATTTTCTACCTCTAACTAACCCATTTCCCAAAATAAAAAAATTCCCAGGATGCGAAAACCTTTCAAATGACCTTGATGGCGATGGTCTATTCAGAGATATAAACGGGAACGGAAGAAAGGACTTCTATGATGTTACAACTTTTGCTGTAAATCTTGACTGGGCAATATCAAATGAACCTGTCACACCATTTGATTTTAATAAAAATGGAAGAATTGATTTTGATGATATTGTGAAATTGTTTAATAAAATTTAAGGAAAAATAGATAAAGAAAAATCAAGGCCTGTGTCGAAAACCATATCGGCTATCTATCTCATCCGCTGCAACTTCAAGCTCATCAAAAATACGTTGTGCGTCTTTTCGAATCTCCCGGACAGCTGATACAAGACTTCCTCCCCGCATGTGAATCATCCTCTTTTTTCTATAAAGAAGACCTGATTCAATGAGATTTCTTAAATGATGATTTACACGTGATGGATGAATATCCAGGTCTTCAGCAAGATTTTCTACAGCAACCTCTTTTGAATCTGCAAGCTGCTTAAGAAGTGAAAGAATTATCATCACCGCCACTCTTTCTGTATCTCTGCCTGAATGGAAGCCAAAACTCTCACAAAACCAGAATATCTCTTCGATTGTATCTATCTCCACCGGACGTTCAAGATATTTCAGGATTATCTGCTGGACCATAGAATGAATATTATTGAATTTTTAAAACAGATAAGTATTATGATATATCGATATGAAATGGATATTTTAAATTTTATTTTTACTATTTTCAATAAATTTAAATAATTTTCAACCTCATTAAATGTGGGTACAAAATCGAGAAGTACCAATATGGAGGTTACTAAAAATGTCAATAGTCCCGATAGGGTCACGCGTTCTCCTTATTCCAAAGGAACCGGAAGAAGTAACAAAGAGTGGTATCTACATTCCAGACAGTGCAAGGGAAAAGAGAAAAGAAGGCACTGTAGCAGGAGTTGGAACAAATGAAGACGGAAAAACTCTTCCATTGAAAAATGGTGACCTTGTCATCTATGGAGGGTATAGTTCTGATAAAGTTGAAATCGACGGCAAAGAATACGTATTTGTCGAATTTAAAGACATTCTTGCTAAAATTGAATAAAGGTGAGGTAAAATGGGATCAAAACAGATAAAATTTGATGAGGATGCAAGAAAAGCGCTCCTTATCGGAGTCAACAAGGTTACAGACACAGTCAAAATAACACTCGGCCCAAAAGGCCGGTATGTTGTGCTTGATAAATCGTCAAACCCGGTTGTCACGAACGACGGAGTAACTATTGCTAAAGAAATATCACTCCATGATAAATTTGAAAACATGGGTGCAAAACTCGTAAAAGAAGTTGCGCAAAAGACTCAGGACAAAACCGGGGACGGTACAACAACCGCAACAATTCTTGCACAGTCGATAATATCCGAAGGTATGAAGAATATCACCTCTGGTGCAAATCCGATAGAGATTAAAAAAGGTATCGATATCGCAGTCCAGTCTATAGTCGAACATATCCAGAAAACAAGCAGCGAAGTCAGGGATAAGGAGAAGATTATCCAGGTTGCAACCATATCTGCAAACAATGATGAAGAAATTGGAAAACTCATCTCTGATGCCATGGATAAAGTAGGTTATAACGGACTTATCAGTGTTGAAGATGCAAAAAGCCTTGAAACAGGACTTGAAGTTGTAAAAGGAATGCAACTTGACAGAGGGTTTGTTTCACCATACATGGTTACTGATCAGGAAAAGATGGTATGGGAACACGAAGACCCGTATATCCTAATAACTGATAAAAAGATCAGCTCGATTAAACAGATTGTTCCAATCCTTGAAACTGTAGCTTCTGAAGGAAAACCTCTTCTTATCATTGCTGATGATGTTGATGGCGAAGCCCAGACTGCAATAATTCTCAATATTATCCGGGGAGCTCTCAAGGTATGTGCTGTAAAAGCACCTGGATTTGGAGATGACAGAAAAGCACTTCTTGAGGATATAGCAATCCTTACTGGTGGTAAAGTAATCAGTGAAGAAAAAGGTCTCAAGATTGAAAATGTCACAAGAAATGATCTGGGTCAGGCACACCTTGTAAAAGTTGATGACAAAAAAACTCTGCTTGTTGGCGGAAAAGGTGAAAAGAAAGCAGTCGATGAGAGGCTCTCACTTATTGAATCACAGATAAAACTTGCAGAATCAGATTATAAGAAAGATGATCTAAAAAAGCGCCTCGGAAAACTTTCTGGTGGAGTAGCAGTAATAAAAGTGGGAGCTGCTACTGAAACAGAACTTAAAGAAAAGAAAATGCGAATAGATGACGCACTCAACGCAACAAAAGCGGCAGTTGAAGAGGGAGTTGTTGTTGGTGGTGGAATCGCATTATTCAGGGCGATAAAATCTATTGAATCACTGCAATTTAATGATGACCGTATAATCGGTGTTAACATTGTCAAACGTGCACTTGAAGAACCCCTCCGTCAGATAGCAAAGAACTCAGGCGTTGAAGGTGCAGAGATAATTGCAAAAATTAAACCTGAATCAAATCCGAATTTCGGATATAATGCAAAGACAAATACCTATGAAGATTTAACTGCAAATGGTGTTATTGACCCGGCAAAAGTTGTAAGGATTGCACTTCAGAATGCAGCCTCTATTGCAGGAATGCTTATAACAACTGAAGCAATTGTTGCTGACTTTGACGAAGAAAAAGATCTGAAAGCTCCAACAATAATTATCTGAATTCAAATAATAAATTCAACTTTTTTTCAACGAGATAGTTTTATTAAATATTACTGTCCACTCACCTTCATTCTCAACTAACTGGTAAAATTGTTGGGTATTCAGAGGGAATTTATGGCAATAAATAGAGTTATCGGCTTGATTTTCTTTTCAATAATAACTATGATGCTCATAACACCTTTACTTTCAGCCGCAACAACATCAGATCTACTTTATAGTACATACTTCCAGCCACTAAGCACTGTATGCTATAAGGACTGTGCATCTTCTGCATCTCAGTGCAGCTGCCAGTTGCTTGACAGAGTCGTTGGCCTTGATTTTCCAGGTGAAATAATCTTATACCGGTCGCAGGATTGGCATTCAACAAAATTGAGGTCTCTTATCGAACCACTTGTTGAAAAAAGTGCAAGTTGCCTTAAAAGTTGTAGTCTATCCTCTTATTATACGCAAGGATGTTCTCTAAATACCTGTCCCTGGTATGTTTGTGCTCAATCGTGTGTTAAAGATTTTAAAAACTCAGTAAATGTACTGATTTCACCTACTTCAAGTCCCGCAAAGACTCCAATAAATTCTCATACAATTTCACTATTGAATACCACAACGAATAAAAAAACTTTGGCACCATATCAAACACCGAGAACATCTCTAAATCCTGTTACTATTCGTCCAGTCCCAACATCGATCTTCACTCATAAGAAGAACGCCACTGAAACAATAGGATTTGATAATTCAGCAGTTATTGATTCATTTTTTCAACAAACCGGGGAAGAATGGGAAGGCAGGAAAGAGATATGTCCGGCCTTTAGAGGAAATGACTGGTCAGGAACCGGCGGGTATTATCTGTCTCATGGTGGTGACCGGATAATATTTAAAATTACAATACCTGCAGGTGATAATTATTCACTTTGGTTACGTGATAACTCAGATAATGTGCATACAGCGGGTGCAAGGAATGTAATCATATTAATCGATGGAACCGAGGCAGGAGAGGTAGATGCAGCAACAGCTAACGCCTATGGTGGAACACCTGGATATGGCTGGCATAAAACGATAAATACACAACTTACCACCGGGGAACATCTGATAACAATAATGAAAAGCGAAACTACCGCTGCAGCAGCGATAGTCGATGCTATAGAACTTTCCAACAACCCGGATTTTGTTCCAGCCGGACCAATCAATCATTCAACCAGAGATTGTAAAACCACAACTCCCACAAATACACCAACTTTTACTTTATACCCTACCCTGACAAGTTCTGTTACATCTATTACTCCTTATCCATCCAATACAGTTTGTCCCGAGTGTTCACGCTGCACCTGCGCTTCATGTACTGGTTACATAAATAGTGCAAATATGAATGAAGGTTCTGATATTAAACCTGGTTCAATCGGTTTGTCAGTAATAAAAAGTATTAACGGAAACGTTTTGGCAATTGTTCCCAAAATATGGTTAAGTGACAGAGAACGGGTTATTGATTCCTATATAGAAAGAGACGGGGTATTATTCTCCCGTCCACCAACTATAATTACAAGCCCAGGAACCTATAAAAACCTAAAGCTCATCGTTAAGACAGAAAACGCAAATTATGCTTCTGGTGGTGAAAATGAGATAATTATATCGGAAAACAAGGGTTGCCAGATTTGCCCGCCATGTGTATGTCCAACGTGTCCTTACACTCCGTTAGAAATTCAGACTTATATTTCAAAGGCGATTTATACCTTTGAACCCAGGGTACCCGTTCAAAGCATTGTTCCTACATGGACATTCGAAACATTTGATCCTATCTGGCCGGTTCAGACATTCGCTCCTTATCCGTTATCGAGTTATTCAAAATGGAAATAATTGAGACCAATTAAGATTACCGATAAGAAATTAAGTACTAATGTAATAGACATAATAAAGGTGAAAAAATTGTCTGCACAACATCTTTTCCTTTTTATGATCTTATGCCTATTTTGTCTTGTGATCTCTTCAGGGTCGGCAATTAAGATAACGGAAATGACAAATGCCTCAAATCCAGAGAACTTCAAAATCACTTTGAATGATATCAAAAACAATTCATTTTTCCAGTTGACAATAGATGGTGCCTTTGATGTAAAACCTGGACAACCATTTTCATTTGGGATAAAAAACTTTTCTATGCCTTATGACCTAAAGGGAGCTATTCTTACAGCTAATGTTGAAAAGGGGAATTATTTAACATTAATTGTTAAAAAGGGAGACATTGTCCTGAAAAAAGATTCGAATAATAAGGGTACAATCTCAATTGGCCAGGAAATAACACCAGGTACTTACGATCTTATTGAACTTGATGGAAAAGCCGACAACAAACAAAATACGGTTAAAATTAAAATTCAACTAAGTGGAATGAAAATTGGCCCCAATAACTCGGTTCTCTCCTTTTCTACAGAGGGTATTACTAAAGGTAATGCCACGATAAATGTTTATGTTGATAAGAAAAAGGTATTTTCGACTATACAAAAGATTAACGTAAATGGCTTAAAAATAATAAATACGATTGTTCCGGTTGTTAGTCCAGTTATATCCTTGAATAAATAAATTTTTTAATTATGATTTACTTTTGAAAGATTTGTTACAACCTGAACAGTCTTTCCATTTTCAACATTTATAGTGCTATTATATGTTGTATATCCCTCTTTTCTAATCACCAACTGGTGAGTTCCGGTTTTCACCTGTAAGATAGAAAGGTCAGTGGTTCCCCTGTATACTGAGTCAAGAAAAACTCCTGCGAGCTGAGGATTTGAAGTTATCTTAATTTTCCCGTATTGATTCGTGGTTCCTGAAGTTTTCTGCTTTTTCAATGTCGCATTTACGGAAACAAGTTCTCCAGGTATTATCGTGACATTATGAGTCCATGGCGCATATCCAGGTTTAACAATTTCTATGTTATATTCACCTCTCATCAGTTTTGGAGCAGTGAAAGGAGTTTTCCCATATACTACATTATTCAAATATACATCACTCTGCAATGGTGTCGAATTAACAGTCAGACCTCCATTTAATCGCGATTCAACAGCAAGAATTGCACTGAAAAGATTTACCCTTCCATTTGAAAAAACTTTTCCGTAAAGAGAAAATTTTTTGTCAGAGGTATCAATAAGAATTTTTCGGATAAGGGTTGGAGTTAATGTTGAATCAATTGACTTAAGGAGAGCAGCCGCACCAGCTACAATAGGGGTAGAAAACGATGTGCCGTCCTTGATTTCATACTTGCCACCAGGGGCGGTTGTATAGATCTCAATTCCAGGTGCAGCAAGGTCTACTGTAGTTGCCCCATAATTTGAGAAATATGCGAGATCATCATTTTTATCACTTGCAGCGACGGAAATAATATTTGGAACATCATATCCTGAAGGGTAATGAGAAATTATATCCGTATTAACTCCGTCATTCCCTGCTGAACAGATAAAAACAGCCTGGGGAAAGGATACTATTTCTTCAAACTCCTTTTCGTCATAATCATCAATCCCCCATGAACATACAATTACAGATGCCCCCATCTTTTTTGCATATTCCATTGCCTCATATTCAGCTGGACCATAAACTTCATAATCTCCATTAAAAGAACCTACAACTTTTAAGGGCATTATTGAAATATTCCATGCAGTCCCGGCAATTCCTAGGTCATTGTTTCCAATTGCTCCAAGAATACCCGCAACTCCTGTCCCATGACCATGAACATCCATTACTTCATTGTTATTATCAATAAAGTTCCAGCCATGGTAGTCATCTATGTACCCATTACCATCATCATCGATTCCATTACCGGATATTTCGCCTGGGTTCGTCCATACATTGCTCACAAGGTCAGGATGATTATAGTCAATACCCGTGTCGATAACGGCAACAATAATATTTTTTGAACCAGTGGTTACGTTCCAGGCCCTCTCCGCATCTATATCAGAACCGGAATTTCCTAATTCGACTGAAATTGCCTGTCCATTATTATCAAGTCCCCACTGCTCCGGAAATAATGGATCATTAGGTGTAAGGTCGAGTGATTTTAGAAAAACCGGCTGGGCCGAAAGAACTCTTGGATCCTTCCTTAACCTTGTGAGTGCATCAGTTACACTTTCATTGGTTGAAAGGTTAATTACTTCACTTTCCCTTGACGGATTACGCGGAAACTCTTCAATATTTTTTATTGTTGAGATCTCCTGAAGTTCTGGTATTCTTGTTAAGTCCTCGCTTTTATTCTCAATATTGACAATATCGGGTTTCCATTGAACATAAATCTGATTATTGATATAATGTTTTGTCTCGTTATTTGATAACTTTAATTCACCTCTTTCTGTGTTTATGGCAGAGCATGTAACAAAAAGGAGTAAAAGACCAATAATTATTGTAATCTCTATGGAGAAGTATTGTTTGTGCATTTTTTATCCTGCATGAAACTTACTATGAGTACACATCTCCCCCTTTATTAGGTTTCAGAATATCCATAGGTTATTTTTTTTCTTTATCCTCTTGTTCAATTTTCAGGAGAGGGGAAGAACGGTGGAAAAAAGAATAAAGCTCGTCAGAGAATTCAGGAATAAATGATTTTGCACTTGATGTTAGACTAAATCCTTCACTAATCGCATTTCGTATCTGTTTTCCATGTCGTATTTGGAGGAATTTTTCCGAATGAATAAGTTCGGAAACGGTACAGAACTTTCTTTTAACTTCAACAATATAATTTTCACCATCGATAAAGGGACCAGAGAATACGTTTTCTCTCTCTTTTCTATATTTCCTAAAAAATTCGAGAGAATTTTTTTCAATGAAAATTGAAGGGCCACTGTGACGTCTGACAGCTGGTAAATTATCAATCATCATCTCAAATATAAAGATGCATTCATCATTATTCATTGCAAATGCAGATCGGTTAACAACAAATTCGTGCTCCTGGAGAAGTACAGTAATTGCATTTGTACTTCTCTTCATCTGGGGGCCTATTATTTCGTCAATGAGAGCTGGTCTTTTTATCCGTATTATGTAAAGTTCTGTTCCCCGCTCATTTAAAATCAATTTGAGTTCTGAACAAGAGAATTTTGGATTTGGAAATTTAATAAAAAAATTTCTTGAAGGCATTACGAGGTAGGCTCTCGCGGCCTCGATAAACTCAGACATTTTCTCTATAGTCACTGCTGACGCAACATTCCGTTTAGGGTCAACTGGGTCGATGACGATAAGCGGGTCTGAGAATGACTTACTTTTGTGTTTTTCTTTATCAACAAGAGTCCCATATTTCCAATGAGACGCAGCTTCCAACAGAGAATGAAATTCATTATAATAGATTACAAGAATTTCACAAAGATATCCTGAAAAACCTCCGGTCAGTTGATCCGAACCATAGGTCCCTATTACCTTCATCATCTGCTTTAAAAGTAAAATGTCATCAGTTAGTGAATCCACTCTCTCTTTTACATATTTAGTATGAAATGGAGTACGGTCAACAGCACTTATTAAAGGACTACCGGGCTTGAGGTTATAACATGGGACCAGGTCTATCTTAATATCACCAATTCTCGCATGAAGGTAAGGATGTTCGGCATATTTTTCATAATATTCGTCTGTAAAATCTGCAATAACGTAACGGGCAAGTTTTAACCCTTTCTCTTCCAAATCTTCTCTATTTGTATCAGGTGGAAAAAGAAGAAAGATATCAAGGTCATGTTGCCCGCGTATCCAGGTTCCTCTTGAAAATGATCCAACAAGAAGACCTAGAGCTATGCCGCTATCATTAATTTTTGCAATAAGGAGGTCTGAAATATCCTGTAGTCTTCTCGCTTCCACCGGACCCGGTCTTATACTCTCTAATACTTCAATCTCAAGATCTGTTCTCAATTCCAGTTTACCCCCAGAATATCCTGGTATATCGGTCCATCAGACGTGAGAGTACTTTTTTTTAATGTAAATCCCTGAACTTTCACTTTACCATAAATTTTTTCTTTTAATGGAATTAATGCCTTTAATAATTCTGTGTCTGCCTCTTTCACTCTGCATACTGTAGCGTGAGGCTTAAAACGGCGCTCATCCGGGAGAATTCCAAGTGGCAAAAGAGCACTTTCTATTAGTGCATGAAGTTTTTCACATTCAAATTCATCATCAATTGAACACCAGATTACCCTCGGTTTTTTAGGATGATTCGGCTCAATCCCTTTAACCTGTATAGAAAATGTATGATATGAAATAAATGAGAGCACCCTCACAATCTCATCAACTTTTTTTGGGCTTACCTCTCCGATAAATTTCAATGTAATGTGAATTATGGACGATTCAACCAAATTTAAACGGGCCTTTAAACTTGAAATTATCTCCTGATCCTTTTTTATTAACTGCTTAATATCATGAGGGAGATCTATTGCCACAAATAATCTTTCCATCTTAATTCTCCTTATTAGTACTATTCACTCAAAAGTTCAAAAAACAACATGAAACGAAATGCTCAATAACAATTTTGCCCTACATATACATTAGAGGGAGACCTGGGGGATTTCTATGGAAGAGAATGATTCGTGTATTGTATATACCCTTGAAAATTGTCCAAATTGCGAAATTTTAAAGGAGGAACTGAACCGGAACAATATATCCTATCACGAATATGATATGGCATCCATTGAAAATATCACCGAACTGCGTATGAATGGAATTTTTGTTCGTGAGGCCCCGGTTCTTCAGTCTGGAACAAAATTTTACACATCCAAAGATCTCTTTTTTAATGGAATGGTTAAGGAAGAGATAATAAAAACCTTCAAAGGTTGATACCAGTGACAAACCAAACCCGGCAGTCTACACTCAATGGAGTCTTTCTATCATTAATGCCACCAGTCCGGACATCAGACGGGCATATCCTTGAATGGGACCGGGAGCGAATTGTCGCCCAGATATTAAAAGAAACAACCCTTGTTGAGACATTCTATGGATACCATGGTGCAACCATCGAAGAAGCGCGGGACATTTCAAGACGCGTCGAGCAAAGGATAAAAGGGCTTGGGCTAACTTCGTTGTCAGGCCCGCTCATTAGGGAGATAATGAATATTACGCTACTTGAACAGGGGATGGTACAGTATAGGAATGTATCAACGCGGGTAGGAACTCCGGTTTTTGATGCGCATCAGATAGATGTCGGGAAAGGGTTTGAAGAGAAAGACAATGCAAACCTTCAGGAAAATGCTGAGACTTCACATAAAAAAAAGGCAGATAAGATAAGTAAAGAGCAGTATCTTCTCCAGATGCCTCCGGACCTTGCAGACCGCCATCTTTTCGGCGATATACATATCCATGATCTTGAATATTTTGGGACGAGACCATTCTGTCAGGACTGGGATCTCAGATATTTCTTCTATTATGGTCTGATGCCAGACGGGAATGGGACCAAAGCATCAGTTGCAGGTCCTGCAAAACGCCCTGAAGTTGCAATTCTCCATGCAGTTAAGGCTCTTGGAAGTGCCCAGACAAACTTTGCCGGCGGTCAGGGATATTATAATTTTCTTACTTTTATAGCCCCATACTTTGAAGGGATGCCTTATGAAGAGATCCGACAGCACATGCAGATGTTTGTGTACGAAATGACACAGATGATGGTGGCGCGTGGAGGACAACTGGTCTTTAGTTCAGTTCAGTTAAGTCCTGGGGTCCCTACCTTATGGAAAGATAAGCCCTGCGTTTATAAAGGTAAAATATGGGATGGAAAAGATTCTCCTAGAAGGACTTACCGCGAGTTTGAGAGAGAAGTCAGGCTTCTCTTCAAAGCATTAATGGACGTTATGTTGGAAGGGGATTACTGGGGGAAACCATTCTCGTTCCCAAAACCCGAAATAAGCATTGAACCTGAATTTTTGGAAGAGGATAAGATCTTTAATGAAGAACACCCAGAACTCCCTTCATATCAGGAATTGTATCTTTTGACTTTTGAACTTGCTTCAAAATTCGGGACTCCATATTACGACAACCAGATACCTGATTATCGGGGTGCCGGAAAAGGGATCTCCTGCTATCAGTGCTGTGCATATCAATTTTCAGCAGTTGCTGAAGAAGACTCAGATTTTGATAGAAAACTCTTCTTTGAAGAGGGTAAACACTTCAGTATGGGTTCGTGGCAGGTTGTTTCATTAAACTTCCCGAGGACTGCATATCGTGCAAAAGGTGATTTGAAAATTCTTATTGCAGAACTAAAATCTTTAATGGATGTTGCAATAGAAGTTTTTAAGATAAAAAGACGCTGGATGGACCTTATTCGTGCAAAAGGGAGAATGCCTTTTGCAATGCAGCGCCCAAAAGATCCGGTTACTGGAGAGCGTGGTGCAATTGCTGTTGATCTCGAGGGGCTTGTGTATACTATCGGTGTTGTCGGAGTAAATGAGATGGTCCAGTATTTTACAGGTTCCCAGATTCATGAATCAGAGGACGCTTTCAGGCTTGCAGTCAGAGTTATGACCGAACTTGAGCAATATTCGCGAGAACTTTCTGAAATGCATGATATGACAATTGCTCTTGCAAGGACTCCCGCAGAAACAACAGGTCAGAGGTTTGCGGTTGCTGATCTTCTTAACAAAGAATACAAATCATGTGCAATGCAGGTTATAAAAGGCGATCTCGAAATGGGCCTTGAGAAAATCGGTTTAGTAAGAGACCTTCCAATTTACTATACAAATGGAACACATGTGACACCAGGCGCAAAGATAACTCTGGCAGAACGAATGAGGCTTGAACATGTCTTTTTCCCGATAGTAGACGGCGGTAACATTTTTCACATCTGGCTTGGAGAGGCACGGCCAGACCCAAGGGGTCTTATGGATATGGCAATGAAACTCTGCAGGAGCACACAAATCGGCTACTTTGCATATACCCGAGACATGACGGTATCTTTACGACAATTTAAAGAATATGACGGTGAAAAACTTTCTACCGGCTGGTTAAAATATGATGCAAGGGGGAGTGTAAAAACGATTACCTAATTCGGAAAAACTGAATATCAATTTATTTTTGAGATTTCATCATAACGATGTCTAATGTTCTATGTCTGATTTCATAAAATGAATGAATTAGATCTACCTCATGTGGGAGCTTAATAATTATCTCATAAGGTTCAATGCAGATTTTTACCGAGTCTTTACGAATATCAACATAAGGCAGGTATTCATTATCTGTGGGTAATAATGCAGTAATATAAATATTATGACTTGATTCAACAATTTCATATGGAATAAATGGACATTGCCCCCCTTCAACAGAATTCATCTAAATTGAGCTCCCCAGGTAATAACGTCCCTTATCTTCATGAATATAATTCTTACTTTTAAGTCGTTTCAGGTTTTCGTGAAGATTGATATTGTTATTGTGAAGTATTTGCACAAGTTCATTGAAAGTTAATGGAAAATGGGCAAGTGCAATAATAATATCTGTTTCACTTTCAAATAGTTCGAATTCTTTTCCTGATTTGTGAAGTTCACGTATTATATCTTCAAGTGATTCATCAATTGCCTGAAGCATGATTGCAACATCTTCCCTTCGTTTTGTAAGTCTTTTTAAATTTTTAAGCAATAAATTAAAAGACAGCTCATTGCTGATATCAGTTTCAGGTTCTTTTTTTTCACTTTCTATAATACTTATTGAAATTTTTATATCGTTGAGAAGAAAATAGTATTTCCTTCTGCGGGAATCAGTTTGACAGGATAATATATCCTCCCGCTCAAGAATCTGAAGGTGCTCGATAACCGCTTTTGGACTTATCATCAGACGATCAGATATCTCTGTAACAAAACAGGGCTTTTCTCTAAGTAACTCAATAATTCTTCTGCGATTTCTATTACCGAGCAGGTCGAGAACTCTTGCGACCTCGGTTTGATCGAGCATATTAACTTGAGGTTAGTTTGTAAGAAGAAAAAGTTTTAGGTAATACTGGCTGCATATGTTTTCACATTACTTACTCATAAGATTGAAGACTTTCCTGGCGGTCAGTTTCATTTAAACGTTCAATAGATTTATTACAATATTCCTGCGAAATATCAATTCCAAGGTATCGCCTTCCAAGCTGTTTAGCAACGACGCAACTGGTTCCTACTCCATTAAAAGGGTCCAGAATGATATCACCCTTAAAGCTGAACAGTTTCATTACACGGGTCACCAGCTCTTCGGGGAACATAGCAGGGTGAGAAAACTCTTTCATCCGGCGTTCAGGTCCGATACTCCATTTTGCAACAACCCATTGTTTGAATTCATCAGGACTTATATCGGCAAGGGTTTTATCACCTGCCTTTTTTAATGTTCCTTTACAGAATATCTCGACAAATTCCCAGGTATACTTTAAATATGGATTACTCGGGCTTTTCCAGCTCCCCCAGGCTGTGTATTTACAATTGTAATTGTTTTTTTCCCAGAGTATCTCTCCTTTCCATATCATCTTCTTCTCCATGAAAAAATTTGAAATGATATGATGACTGGGTATATAATCAGAAAAAAGAGGTTGAACATTTACCGCAATCCTCCCTCCGAATTTTAAAATCCTGATACATTCAGAAAAAACATTGAAGAGTTTTTCAAAATAAAACACCCAATAGTGTTCATCCTTTGAATCTGCATAATCAAGGCCAAAATTATATGGAGGCGAAGTCACAATAAGGTCAATACAGTTTTCAGGCAGTTTTTTAAGGACTTCTTCACTATCGCCACAAATTATTTTATTCTCACATTTAGGCGGAAATTCAGTATTTTCAACGTTGAATAAGTTTTCATTCGTATAATAAAATGATCCTCTTGATTTCTCTTTTTCTACACGCGATTTTACTTTCCTTTCGTCTGCATATCCAACATATATTCTCTTACCCGACTTTATTCCATAACTCCCTATTATTTCAACTTCGTGGATTAATCGTAAAAATGGATTATCAGTTAAATTATCTTTTATTTCAATTGAAAGACTATGTTTTAGTGATTCTTCAATAATTTTTTTTTTGAAATATTCAAAGTCAATTGAACGCAATTTTAAAATAAGGTTTTCAGATGAACTTGTAATGTATAAAGACGGTCTGCGCCATTTTTTATTAATAATTTTAATAATTTCTCTCTCTTCAGGAGAGAGTTCATGAAATAGAGTGACTATTACATCCCTGTACTTAACTTGATTTATTTCGTCCATTTAATTTATCCAGCAAGGCGGTAATTTGGTGCTTCATCTGTTATCATTATATTATGAGGATGACTTTCAATTGATCCTGCTGCTGTTATCCTTACAAATGATGCTTTTATATGCATTATTTCAATTGTTTCGGAACCGGTATATCCCATTGCAGACTTCAATCCCCCTATGAGCTGGTATATCACATCTCCGGCTTTTCCTGCATATGGTGTAACACCCTCTACTCCTTCCGGAACAAATTTGGTCTTTCCAATCTCCTTTTTCTGAAAATATCGATCACTGGAAACCCCCGAACTCATAACCCCAAGTGAACCCATTCCTCTGTATTGTTTATATTTTCTTCCCTTTATTGTTGTAATTCGTCCAGGAGATTCATCACAACCCGCAAACAGGTTTCCAATCATAACTGAATCCGCACCAGCTGCAATAGCTTTTGCAACATCACCACTGAACCTGATACCACCATCTGCAATAAGCGGAACACTTGAGTCCTTTGTAACATCTGCCACCGATGCAATTGCAGTAATCTGTGGGACTCCAACACCCGCTACAATTCTTGTAGTGCAGATAGACCCAGGACCTATACCTACCTTAACACCATCGACAATAGAGACAAGTTCATAGGCTGCTTTCTTTGTCGCGATATTTCCTGCAACAACGTCTGCTCTTGAACTCTCTTTAATATTTTTTACTGCTTCAACAACTTTCATGTTGTGACCATGGGCACAATCAACAACAAGTGCATCAACTCCTGCTTCATCAAGGAGCATCGCACGTTGAAAGTCAAAAGGTCCGACAGCTGCTGCTACCCGCAGTTTTCCTGAACTGTCCCGGGTGGCATTTGGATACGAACGCTTTTCTAAAATATCCTGCATTGTGATTATTCCAAGCAATTCCCTGTCAGTTGAGATAACCGGAAGGCGTTCAACCTTGTTCGTGTACATTATCTCAAGCGCACGTTCAGATGTAATTGTCTCATCTACTGAAATCAGGTCCTTTGTCATTATGTTTGAGACTTTTTCTGCACCTCTACCTTTGTTAATAGCACGTAAATCGCGCCTGCTGACGATGCCTATTATCTTACCCGCTTCAATGACAGGAACGCCTCCAATCTGGGCATTGCTCATCAATCTTTCAACTTCAGATATTGTAGCTTCAGAACCTACAGATAGAACCTCACGTTCGATAAGTTCCTCTTTTTGTTTTACTATCCCAATCTCATGTACCTGTTCTAGAACTGGCATATTTCTATGAAGGACCCCGATACCCCCTTCTCTCGCAAGTGAAATCGCCATCTGGCTTTCTGTCACAGTATCCATTGCAGCGCTTACTAGCGGTATATTCAGGGGAATATTCTTCGAAAACCAGGTCCTGGTATCGGCTTCGTCCGGTTCAAGATATGATTCATCTGGTGTCAGCAGGACATCGTCAAATGTAAAGGTGAGTGGAACATCAAGTTTATCAAGAAACATAAAATCATCTCACCATCTTTAATGCTTTTTCAACAAGTTCTCTACGAATCTGCGAATTCCTGTCACCGCCACATACCATGCCCCGTACACCTATAATATCAGGGTTTATTCTTTTCAAAGTGGGAAGGTCTTCAAACCGGATTGAACCGGCGATGGCAGTCATTATACCCAGTTCATGATTCTTTTGATAGAATGCAGTTAGTGCTTCTTCATTCATAAAGTCAAAGGTACTCTTCCCGTCTTTTATTCCGGTATCAACCATTGCAATATCTGCTCCGGTGGCTGCAACAAGAGGAGAAATTTCATAAGGAGATATTGTGTTGAGCCTTGCATAATCAGAATACGCGGCTATTACCACCTTTGTCGCTGGAAAATCAGTCTTTACAGAAGTTACAACTGCATTTATTACTTCCTCTGCTCTCTCTTTCCCATTGAACATAAGTCCGATCTTAACATAATCTGCTCCTGCGGCAGCTGCGCCATAAGCAGTAAGGGATGCCCCGCCAGGAAGATAAGGAAAGTCACCTATTGCAACACTTACGGGTTTTGGTGAAAACGATTTGATCTCTTTAATGATCCAAGGGAAATTTGCACCAAGTGAACCCTCTTCAGGCCTTTTAATATCAATAATATCCGCAGCAAGGACCTCTTTTGCCTCTAAAGAGTTCCTCGGGCTGACGAGTAATTGCATGGTATTAATTTTTTATGAAGCC
Organism: uncultured Methanomicrobiales archaeon; assembly: GCA_903926075.1. Taxonomy (GTDB): domain Archaea; phylum Halobacteriota; class Methanomicrobia; order Methanomicrobiales; family Methanospirillaceae; genus CAIYHQ01. Next base: position 16,901 of record CAIYHQ010000112.1, on the reverse strand, counting down.
TAATAGTGATTGCGTTCATAATGGAGATCATCCTTGCTATTGATATAAAAAATAAGTGTGTTGTACATGGAAAAAGTGGAAAGAGAGATACCTATACCCCATTAAACTGGGGAGTGTGCGGTTCACCGGACCCTTTTGCGTTAATAAAAAAATATCGGCCTAGATTTATATATATCGCTGATCTGGATATGATTGAAGGAAAAGGAGACAATTTTGAGGTTGTCAGAGCATGTGCCCTGCTTGTTTCAAAGTGCTATTATGATGGAGGCTTTTGCACACCTGAACAAATTAAGGGAGAACAAAAAAACATAATTCCGGTAATTGGGACTGAAACGTGCGGAGGAGACCTTACCATATATAAAAATTGTTTTTTAAGCATCGATATAAAAGATGGAAAAGTTATACCTGACGGAAAAGACCTGGAAATGACTGTAATAACTGCACAAAATATTGGTTACAAGGGTTGCATCATTCTTGATATATCGGCTGTCGGAACAAGCATCGGGACACCGGCTTATAATTTGGTTAAAGTAAGAGAGACATTCAAAGGCCAATTATTGCATGGTGGTGGAATCAAGGAGTTAGATGATTTAAAGCAATTCTTTATCGCCGGATTCGACGGAGTTATTATAGCAACTGCTATTCATAAAGGGATTATACCTCCATCAGTACTGGAGGTAGATTTTACGTGTTAATATCAATAGAGGGTATTGACGGAACCGGAAAATCTTCCCTCATCGAAGGATTGAAGCAGGAACTTAAGGATCTTGATCCGGTTTTTACAAAGGAACCCGGCGCATCAGGAATTTCATTTTCTGTAAAAGAAGCCATTCTATCAGGTGCTGACCCGGTTGCGATTGCACTCCTTTTTGCTGCCGACCACGCTGAACACCTGCGAATTATAATTAAGCCGGCTCTCGAAACCAATAAAATTGTTATCTCTGACCGCTATATTGACAGCAGGTTTGCTTATCAGATATTAACCCTACAGGGGAAGGTTAGTGACCCGCTAATATGGCTCCGTAATCTTCATGAGGGATGGTCCATTCCTCCGGACCGAACATTCCTGATAATTGTTCCGGTAGAAATTGCATTGGAAAGATGCTCAAAATCACGTATAAAAGAACCATTTGAGACTGATAAAATTTTAAGAGAAGTTCAGAAAAATTATATGAATCTTGCAATAGAAGATCCAAAAAGGTTTGTCTTAATAGATGGACTTCTTACGAAAAAAGAAATTTTAAATTATGTACTAGAATCGGTCAGGAACATCTGCGCACTATTGCAATAAAATCTGGTAAAGTAATTACATCCACCTCTTCACCTAGTGAGGTGAACATAAATTCCGGTGAAAAAGAACCCTCCGGAATTGTAATTTTCTCACCATCGAGATCTATTTTTTCAGGAGGATTAATTAGTTGTTCAACTGATAATTCCCGGACAGCCTGCATAAAAGACTGTGCACGGTTTCGGAGAGCAGGACCGATTACAGACTTGTTAAAGATTACATCTTTTATCTTCCTTTCCAGTTCCGGCTGACCTCGTTTCCATAAGACTTTCGTATTTAGGGCAAGGGCTGCATCATCTGATTCACTAATTTCCATGTCTGAGTATATAGTTACAGACCCAAGTGGAGCGTTGAGTGCCATCCCATGTTCATTCTTGAATTTTCTTATTGATGCAACAAGCGATACCAGAATATCTCCTTCCCTTGCTGAATCAGGAAGGTTATAGAACTCCTGGGGCCAGTCCTGGTCATGAACACTTCCCCTGTTTAGGTATGAATAGCATTCTTCTGCAAAATAGGGAGTGAAAGGAGCGAGGAGACGGAATATTGTGTCGATAGTAGTTTCGAGTACTTTGCATGCCCCGTCCCTTCCATTACCATCAGTGTAAAGTCTGCCCTTTACAAGTTCTATATAATTATCGGCAAGGTTAGTCCATGCAAATTCACGGATAGTCCGGAGTGCATCGTCAAACCTGTATTCATCCATAAATTGGGTGACTAATTTTATTGTTTCTGATAGTTTCGAAAGAAGCCACCGGTCTCCAGGCGCGGTAATTTTTACGTTTTTATCGTATGGTTTTCTCTCAAGCTGGAGCAAGGAAAACCGGGTAATGTTCCACATTTTTGTCTGGAAACGGTGAGCAGAAATAACATCATTCCAGGAAAACATGATATCTGAGCCTGTTGACGCTCCTGTTGCAGCCCATTGTCTTAATGCATCTGCCCCGTATTTTGAGAGAATTTCTTCAGGTACGATAATATTGCCCCTGCTCTTACTCATTTTGAAGCCGTCTTCTCCAAGGACCATGCCATTTATAAGGATCTCTTCCCAAGGAGCCTCATTTGTCAGTGCGAGAGAACGTAATATTGTATAAAATGCCCATGTCCTGATTATATCATGACCCTGTGGTCGTATTTGTGCAGGGAAATAAGTGGGTTTTTCTGCCTTTCCATCCCATCCCGTTACATAAAGGACCGATATTGAAGAGTCCATCCAGGTATCAAGGACATCTTTTTCCCCGATAAATTCATTTGAGTCACATTCTGGGCATGGAATTTTCGGCTGAGAGATTGTGGGGTCTATTGGAAGTTCATCTTCTTCAGGAATTATCATTGCATGGCAATTCGCACAGGTCCAGATTGGGATAGGTGTTGCAAATATGCGCTGCCTCGAGATGCACCAGTCCCATTCCATCTGTGAGACCCAGTTTTCCATCCTGAGAAACATGTGTTCAGGGAACCATTTCACTTTACGCGCAGCATCAAGAATTTGATCTCTCTCAATTTTTACAAACCATTGATGTTCACTCATTATCTCAATCGGAGTTTTACACCGCCAGCATAGCCCTACACGCTGTGAAAGGGATTCAACCTTCTTGAGATAGCCTTGTTCTTTCAAATCATTAATTACGGCCTGTCTACATTCCTCAGTCCGAAGACCTGAATATTTTCCTGCAATATCAGTCATTCTCCCGGACCTGTCAATTGCTTTCCTCAATTCCAGGTTATGCTTTTTCCACCAGAAAACATCGGTCTTGTCACCAAAGGTACAGATCATCACAGCACCACTGCCAAAAGAGGGATCCACTGCATCGTCATAGACAACAGGGACTTTGTGACCAAAAAGTGGAACTGTAAGAGTTGATCCCTGCAGATGCGTATACCTTTCGTCTTCAGGATGCACTGCCACTGCAACACAGGCTACAAGTAACTCTGGCCTTGTAGTAGCTATCTCAACTTTATCAAAGAGAAAATAGTTAAGTTTTGTATCTCTTCCTGAGTATGATACTTCGGCAAATGCGATTGCAGTTTCACATCTGGTGCAATAATTTACAGGATGCTCACTTCTATAGATATAGCCGGCCTTAAGCATCCTCGTGAACGAAATCTGGGTCTTGCTATAGTATTCAGGAAGCATTGTTATGTATTCATTACTCCAGTCGGTTGAGAAGGCCATCTTCCGGAGTGTCTCCCGCATCTTATTGATGTTTTTCAATGTGAGTTCTTTACACATCTCCCTGAATTTTTCACGGGGAACATCATTTTTTGTAATGTCATTTAGCTCTTCTACCTTTACTTCAGTCGGTAATCCATGGCAATCCCAACCTTGGGGAAACATGACATTAAAACCTTTCATCCTTTTATATCGTGCAAAAAAGTCGATATAACACCAGTTCAGGGCATTGCCGATATGAAACTCGCCAGTAGGATAGGGTGGTGGAGTGTCTATGATAAATCTGGGTTTATCTGAATTTTTTATAAAATAATGTGAATTATCCTTCCATGCGTTCCTAATCCGGGCTTCAACAGTCTCAAAGGAATAATTTTTAGGGAGTTCCTTATGTTCGGCCATCTCTCACATATATGAGCTTTTTAAACATATACTGTTCGTAAAAAAAAGTGTGGATTTTTTTTAACTCATCTTATTATTTAACCCTTAAAAGAGAAAAGATCAATGAAGAAGCAGATAAAAAATATAGACTGATAAAATGGAGACAGTGAAAGTAAAGGAAGAATTGCTGTCAGCAATTCTTGTTATATGTGCGATTATTTTCGTGCCCTTAATTGAAAAACCCTGGGCTGGAGGAGCTTTAGTTGCAATTTTTGCTTTAGTTCTCTACTATTACTTTGGTTCATTTGCAACACAGGCAAGCCTGATAGCACTTTCAGCACTATATGGACTTTCTCTTCTCCCTATGCCCCTGTATTTAACTACTCTTGCAATAGTCATGAGCGGTGATCTCATATTTCGTTTGACAGGGGCTCGTTTAAGATCGTATGTTTACGCAATAATCGCGATGGTGATATCATCCTACCTCGTATTTCTCTATATCGGTGAAATTTCAGCCCTTACGGTCCTTTTTGGAATTAATGTAGCTATATTATTAAAAACAATTCTTCAGGGAAGACGAGATGCACTAATTATCGAGACCTTTGGAGTTGCACTTACACTATATCTTTTTCATCAGATTGATTATAAAGCAGATATTTCACTTATTGTCCTTGCCGTTCTCATTGCTTTTGGTTTTAGTTATTTTTCCTTCAGGGCAAAAACGGCAGATATAAGTGGTCTCTTTTCAGGAGCACTCATTGGAATCATACTCATCATCTTTACTGATGCCCGCTGGTTCCTCATAATGCTTGTATTTTTTATTCTTGGTTCAGCTGCAACGCGATACCGATATGACTGGAAAGAGAAAAAAGGAATTGAACAGGCTCACGGAGGTGCCAGGGGTTATAAAAATGTCTTTGCAAATGGTATTGTTGCGGCAATCGCAGCACTTCTGTATGGAATAACCTACAGGCCTGAATTCATAGCATTGTATATTGGTTCAATATCAACGGCAGCTGCAGATACCCTTGCAAGCGAGATAGGTGTTACAGGCAATTCTCCTTTTCTTATTACTACGTTGAAACAAGTTCCGCGTGGTACAAATGGAGGAGTAACTTGGATAGGAGAATTTTCAGCTGCTCTCGGCGGGTTGGCTATAGCAATTGTTTCGTATGCACTAGGACTGATTGATACAGAAACTGCGGTTATATGCGCAGTAGCTGGAATTTTTGGAACTAATCTGGACAGTTTTATTGGCGCCACTTTAGAGAACAAAGGAATAATTGGAAACGCAGGAACAAACCTCATTGCAACATTCGGTGGAGGATTATTTGCATTTATATTTACTTACCTTCTTTAAAAAAAAATTAATATCGATAATACCTGCCTTTTTCATCAAATTCACCGGAAATTACAGGTTCCTGCAATTCCGGGTTAAGATAAAAAACAGCCTTGTATGCCATCCCTGAAGTATATGCAATAACTGACCAGATTGCAAAAATAACGATACTAATGATAACTCCATCTGTCCCAAGAGTTGAAACCCACCAGTGTGGTGTAAGGTTTGTTATTGCCGCAGGGTCCATTGTTTCAATTGAAGTAAACCGTGAGGATAAAATAATTGACCAGATGAACAACATTGCAAATCCGGTTATAAACAGCCAGATAATAAGGATAACATAAAATTTTATGTATTCAAATGGATTGGTTTTGACTTTTCTGATGCTTGTCTGTAAAGAACTGATGACTTTTTCCTCATCATAAATTATAGCTGTATCGTAAAAGAACGTATATAAGAGAATTACTAGAGTGAGGAACATCCAGACTGATTCCACGACAGGTGAGCTCTCACCGAGCCCAAATACAGTACCTAATAGAAGAGCAATCAAAAGCGCAAATACAACACCTGAATAAATAATTATTGAGGATATCAAAAGCCTGAAGTACTGAACTCTCCCAAAACTTCCTGTTTCCAAGCCATTATTACAGGATTTTGCTATTTCTGAAAGAATAAATCCTGAAAAAAAGGGTAGCAAAAAAAACCCGGCAATTGAAATTTTTAATGCATTTACCATTCCATAATTGATGCCGATAAAACCAAATACTACAATAAAAATTCCAATTAATCCACCAGGTACCCATAACCTGGGTGACCGAGTTACACAATTCAGTCCTTTCTTAAACGAACGAAAAGACATAATCACCGGTTCCTTGGCATGGCAACAATTTCTCGTACCTGGAGGTCAAAAAAAGATGATGTATGGGCAGGCCTTATGACAACAACTGTATCTGCACCTGAACCAGTCCCACCAATTGAAATTACTTCTTCGTTTACAGGAATTTCGCCTTGATCGGCTGCAATCATCACGCATTCAACAGCAACTTTTAAGCCGACTGCAACAACCCGGCGTAAGGCTTCAGCTACTGCCTCGGTTCTGGAACCTCCACTTACCTTTGATGATTTTGAAAAAGCCTTTTCAAGTCCTGACAGGACATGAGTGCCGGTGATAATTATTACGCCATTTTTCCTTAGTTCAGAAGCAGTTTCTGCAGAAAATTCCCATATACCAGGTTCAGCAAATCCCACGACATGTGTAACAATTATTAATGATATTCCACTACCTTTTAGGGTTTCACAGAATACTTTCGCTGTTTTTCCTGAAGTACTGGCTACAATCACCCTGGTTATTCCAAGTTCAATTGCCCTCTCTTTAGCGAGTTTTGCTGAGTCTGTTGTATTCGCAGGCCCGGGTTTTTCAAAATAATAGATATTTTTCTGTACAAATGACATATTAGGTATACATCCCTAAGTGAATATAGGAGCTTCTATGATAACGCTTGCGATTGCAGGAAAACCAAACTGCGGAAAATCAACATTTTTTAGGGCAGCAACCCTTGCCCATGCAGAGATTGCCAATTATCCTTTTACTACAATTGACCCAAATAAGGGAGTTGCATATGTTAGAACACCTTGTTCCTGTAGAAAATTTGGATTGAATTGCGGACATTGCAATGACGGCGTGCGCTTTATTCCGATTAATCTTATTGACGTGGCAGGTCTTGTCCCTGATGCTCATAAAGGAAAAGGGCTGGGAAATCAGTTCCTGGATAACCTTAGGCAGGCTCACGCAATTATTCATATTATTGATGCCAGTGGTTCAACCGATATTGAAGGAAACCCAGTTGAACCTGGAAGTCATGACCCGCACACAGATATCGATGCCCTGATCTACGAGATGTCAATGTGGTTATATGGGATTCTTGAAAAACACTGGTCAAAATTACTGAGACAGGCAACGTCAAAAACATCAAATCTGATTAAACTAATTGCAGAGACTCTTGCAGGTCTTGGAATAACAGAACCGGATATTATCCGTGCAATGAATGAAACAGGTTTTGATATCCATAAATCTGATGATAAATCTCTTATTCTACTTTCATGCGCTCTATTCAGAAATGCCAAACCTATGCTCACGGTAGGGAACAAAATTGATTCTATGCAAAAAGAAAAAGTGCTTATTTTGGAGAAAGAGGGAATACATATTGCAAGTGCAGCAGCGGAACTCGCTCTTCGTAATGCAGATGCAGCAAAAATAATCTCCTATATCCCGGGAAATTCTGAGTTTGCAATTATTAATCCAGATAGTCTGAATTCAGCCCAAAAATCAGGTCTTGCCGGAATTAGCACACTTTTAAAGACTTATGGCAGTACTGGAGTCCAATCTGCATTAAATAATATTGTATTTTCTCTACTAGACATGATAGTAGTTTATCCGGTTGAAGACGAGACACATCTGACCGATGGAAAAGGGAGGATTTTACCTGATGCTTTTTTAATGAGGAAAGGGTCAAATCCTAAGGAAATGGCGTTTCAGGTCCATAGTGACATAGGAAATGGCTTTCTCTATGCAATCGATGCTCATACAAAAATGAGAGTAAAAGAGAGTCATGAACTCAGTACTGGCGATGTTATCAGAATCGTGAGTACGGCAAAATAGAACCTGGAATCTTATTTTTGAGATAGATTTATAAGAACCAGTAATAAAATAAAGAATATCATGGGTGGTGAGGTATTTCAGGCCCAGGTCCTGAAAAATTTTTTTGATGCGGTTACTGGTACCGACAGGAACCTCACCCGGATAACGATGTGTGTTGTCACTCTTGCAAAACTGAGACTGGAACCACCTGATAAACTCTCTTCGCTTCTTGAACAGATTCGAAAGTCAAAACAACAGAAGGAACTTTCTGTAGACATCCTTGATTACATGTGTGACTCTGCAATAGATCTCGAAATGAACGTTGTCCAGACTGCATACGGTGTTAAGGAGATTAAGGAAATTGTTGAAGATTTCAGGGGAATCAGTCTGGATTCTTTATAGTAATAAAATAAAAACTTTTATTCCAGGTGTTTCTGGTATAGTGCCAGTGAATTCATAACATACTTTTCGTGTTCGTCAAGCGTCTCCTGGTCATCTTTTGATGAGATATAAGATACAGTATAAAGTAATAAAAGTGAATTTGCTAATACATATTGCGGCAATTCACCATACTGTTCTGCAGCAAGATGCATAGCAAGGAACTGGATCTCTTCAGGTTCAAAATCTTTTTCAGGCCCGACAGGCACTCTTGATTCGACAAGGGCAAGTGAGCGTTCCCTGATAAACAAAATAGCTCTTTTCAGGGCATTCATCTGGGGAGAAGCAGGAAGAGACTCACAACACAAATCAGATTGGGAGACAACGTTAGAATAAAGTCCAAACCTGTAGGCCAGGAATAATGATGCAAGCATATGGGAAGTCCTGTTATCAATTCCAAGATATACCGGATATAGCCGGTCAAAATAATTCTTTAAAAATTTATTCATAGTCACTCATCCGGATATTAAAATTTCTAATTTTTTCTTTTTCACGCAATTGGAAAAAAAATTGTGGACTATCCTGTATTGGAATTTTTGTATTAATAATTTAATTAAAAATAACTCCAAGTACAAATTATGAAGGTCTGTATTATGTGTGGCGGTGAAGGGACGAGACTCCGCCCCCTTACATTTGACCGTCCCAAACCCTGTATCCCTATCGTAAATTCACCTTCAATTCAGCACCTTGTTTCACACCTTTCGAATCTGGGGTTTCATGAAATCGTAATTACACTCGGATATATGGGCGACAAAATCGAGAAGGAACTGGGGGATGGCTCACTTTTTAATTGCGATATAAAATATGTTCATGAAAAGACTAAAATGGGAACTGCAGGCAGTGTCAAAAACGCTCAACGTTACCTTGAAGACCAGAATTTTCTCGTTGTCGGTGGAGACCATGTAACTGACTTAAACCTCCTTGAATTTTTCCGCGAACACACCCTGAAGAAATCGTTGATAACTATAGGTTTAATCAGCATAGATGAGCCCTCGGAATATGGTATAGCCGACCTTGATGTTCAATATAGAATTACACGTTTCAAAGAAAAACCGGCCCCTGGTGAAATTTTCAGTAATCTTGCAAGTACTGGCATTTATTCCTGCAATCCTGAATTGTTCGACATGATACCTTCAGAACAGACCTATGACTTTGCAAAAGACCTTTTTCCTAAAATACTCAGTGAGGGAAAACTGATACATGGATGGCTGGCGCGCGGAAACTGGTCAGATGTTGGTAATCCGGCATCATTACGTCTTGCTGAACGTTGGAAACTAACAGAGTTAAAATCATCTTCGATTGCAGGCGACCTTGCAATTAAGGGAGCTCAGATTCTTGGACCAGTTCATCTTGGGGGATCCATTTCACTTGGATATAATTCGAGAATTATCGGCCCTGTGGCAATTGGTTCGGGCACAACAATACAGGAGAATGTTCTTATAGGCCCCTACACCTCAATTGGTGAACATTGTAATATAATGAATAAAACAAGGATCTTTTCAGCATCAATTTACAATGGAGTAGTTATAGGAAGAAATTGCACTATAAGCGGCAGCATAATCGATAATAGTACTGTTATCGGAGACAGATGCAATATTGAAAATGATACAGTAATCGGACCAAGGGTAGTCATAAGAAATGATGTTATTGTTCATTCCAAAACAAGAATATGGCCGGAAGTTGTAATACCAGAAAATTCAGTGATAAAAGAATACTATCTTAACGAGGACTTTGACAACAAGTGTGATGGTTCCTGAAAACAAAATTTTATATGGAGTTCAACCCGGTTTTTCCTTCTCCCTAAATATTCCGGACAAGACGGTGGGTTATTGCCATAAGGGGATGATGAGCGTAGTCAAGTACCTCGATATCATCAAGACTCTGTAGATTCTGTGCACGCGCAGTGCGTTCAAGTCCAAGTTCAATATCTTCTTTAATTTCAATTATGTATGCATCAAGACTGTCGATTCCAAGTCTTTTTGCTGCAATTGCACGGTGATGCCCATCCACAAGAATCTTCCGTCCAGGTCGTTTTACAACAATAATTGGTTCAGCAAGTCCTTGTTTTATCTCATAAATCCTGCCTTCCAGCTCATCTTCATAGATCTTTTTCTGTGTTGGGAGGAGATCATGAACTTCTATATGACCACGTTTTAAAACCGGTTCAATTGAGTACAACTGCTTAAGGGTAGAAATAAAACCATAAACCTTCTCTGGTGAAACATGCTCAATCTGGGACCTTATAACATCAGTATTAGAGATAATTCCAAGTAGAATATTTTTTTCATTGATTACCGGAAGTTTTTGAATACCTGATCTGAATATTACCCTTGCTGCGTCGTTAACACTCATTTCAGGGTCCGCAACAATCAGGTGCCTTGACATTATCTGACGAATGGGCGTAGTATGGGGTACTGATATCAAATCCCTTGCAGAAATATAACCGACAACCTCATCCCCTGATACTACCGGGAATCCGTCATGCCGTGTTTTATCGATTGTTTCAATTACATCACTGACTGATCCATTAACATCGATTGATACGACATTTGAGGTCATATAATCTCTGACCTTCTTTTTATCCATGAATGTATAATATTGGTAATTTTACCTTAAAATAACGATTAAGTAAACAATAATTTAAACAAAGAAAAAATTTGAGATGATAAAGCAAAATTCCATAATTTTACCAGAATAATCTGAATTATTCTTTATTCAATAGGAATTTTTCCCCTCTTTTCTGGGTTCATGATTTTTAATTTTAATTCAAGAACCCCGTTTTTAAAAGTGGCTGAAGCGCCATCATCGCTGACATCATGGGGGAGTACTACTAATTGACTGAGTGACCGGTATTCCCGTTCACGGACAAAGTATCCTTTGTCATCATTATCCGTTTCTTTATCGTGTTCACATTTTATCTCGAGTGTTCTTGGATTTATAAGATTAACATTGATATTCTCCTTCTCTATACCTGGAAGGTCCGCAACAACTAAAATTTCATTCGCATGTTTTCGAACATCAACCCTGAACTCGCCACGTATCGCCGGAAGCATCCCCTCAAACGGATATTGTGATCTCCAAACCATAAATTTCACCTCGTTATACCCTTTTAGCAAAGGGTAACCTTGAGTTAGTTTAGTTATTATAAATAATTATTGTATCTCGCTGTATCTTTATCTGCTATCTTTATCTGGCCAGAAACAAGATATTTTTGGAATGGCGAAAGATACGGATAGAAAAAAGCTGAAAAAAAATCCACGAAACTGGGCAAAGATATTCGGTATTCTGGCAATTGTCTTCATAGCAATTGTCATGGTAGTTTCAACTCTTGGTTCGAGCTGGATGTCGAGTCTGGTAGTTGCAAAACCAGGAGATTCTGCTACAATTGATGTAACTTTTTATGATTCGAACGGTGTCCCTCTCATTACATCCAACCAAAAAATATTTGATGACACGACTGCAAAGAAGGCAACTGTATTTTTAACAGATCCTTTGAGTATTATTGTGAATTCAGTCTCATCAAAAACACTCTATCCGATCGCGGTCCAGAGTAGTGAGGCTGGAAGTGGACAATATGCTATAACGAAAAATGAGATGGGATTATTATCAAATGAAACGGCGGGGCTTTCTGAAGGCAAATCAAAACGGATTGACCTTCAGGCTGATAACTTTTTGCCTGAAGCACAAATGACGGCTGATGCGTTTAATAAAATTGGAGGCAATTTCACAACAAGCAGGATCGGAGACAATTTATTTATATATATACCAGAAAACGCGGTCGAGCTTGCTAATAATAATACGACTCCTGCAGTATATTATTTCAGAATGCTGACGGTTGAAAATAAGACGGCTTATCAAATAGCCTTAAGAAGTGGACTTTCAACAGCTGACATTACATTAAAGACATTAAACCGGAGATAAAAAATTTTATTTTTTCAGGAATAATTTCTCCTGACATTTTTTATTACGAGCCCATAAACCCTTGTTATCGCTTTTGCCTGACCTTTTTTATCTTTTCTCCGGATAAGCAAGCCGTCGCGCATCTTGATGTGTGTTATGCGAAAATGATACGACCGTATACTTATTTCCTGACCGACTTCAAACTCCTCATCTCCATCATATGAAAATATCAACGGAATCGTCCTGTACCCACTATGCACAGAAAATTTCACGATAACCCTTCCGGTTTCACGAGTCCATAGTGTCATTATCTCTTTTGCTTGTGAAGAGTTGACACGTTTTTGTGCAAGTTCTATACCTGTAATTTCTGAAACTATCTCGATGTCTTCAACTATTGTTATAACAGAATCATTTAAGAAGAGAATCTCTTCAGGTCCGGCAAGTACATATCCGTTCTCAGAAGATGGGCCCCGTGAGAGAATTGTTTTTATTTTGAAAGACGGTTTTTCCATCTTCATGGTGTTTTGGGTAATAAATCCACAGAGTTCACATTTCAAGGGACTATTATGCGAATCACTCACAGGCTGATGGTCTGTTTCTTCACCGCACTGCTCACAGAAAAGAGAGAACATAATGATGTATGAATGCACACCAATCCTCATAAAATGCTCGAAGTAACAGAGACAATTGAATGCAGGGGCCATGTGAACATAACAGGAAAACATAAAACGACTTTTGAAATAACAAAAGAACCTCATTTGAGTAAAAGGGGTACTTGTATAATAGGAGTTTCAGCATCAAAGGGAGCTTTTGATCTATCCAGTTCATTTAAAAAAATTCTCAATAGTCCTGGATCAATTCTTACAACGACACTCTCCTGTGGCGGAATCCTGGTGACAATCCAATCAGAAGGAGGACCAAATCTCTCACTTAACCACAAGACCGATATTGTATGGCGAAAAAGCAATTTCACCTGCGACAGAACAATAGGAATAATGAGCAATTTCAGTGCTATTGATATCCCACATCAATTTATTAAATTATTAAAAAATGAGGCTGTTATGACTGTTATTCTCAATGTTAGGTCAGGGGATGGGTCTGAAGTTGTTTTACCCTGGGAGATTCTCGATTTCCCAGAATGATGAGGTTTCCATTTTGATATAGATTAGTATAATTTTCAAGATCTTCTTTACTCATCTGAATGTCACGTATAAATGCTGAACTTTTATCAATAATTACAAGGTCAGTATTCTTGTTATAGCCCTCATATAGGTTGTTTCGATGTGGCAGATGAGGGAGAAGGTCCCATTGCGTTGATATAGAAAAGTCCTCGGGTATTTTTGGGAGCATAAAAGAGTTCAAACGGAACTGATCTGTCATTTTTCCATTTATTATTGTCTCATTTATTAAGATGGACATAGGGCTTATCACCAGGCTAATAATACTAACTATTAATAAGAATATAAGAATAAAATTTGTTTTTGAACTTAAATATCCATTTTTCAAAGATAACAACCGTTTAAAACCGTAAATAGCAGAAACAAAAATAAACGGAATGAGAAGAGCAGAATAATGATAAAATATACTAAAGTACTCGAAACGATCTGGTAGAAGTGTCTCCCCAAACGCGGGTATGGCAGGAATCAAATATAAAGGCGCTAGCAGAGGTAAAAAGCAAACTGGTAAAAAAAGGTGGATAATATAAGAGATCCTGGCATCATTATGATTTAAGAGATTTCCAGGTATATTCACATAATGATTCAAATTTACACTCTGACCCGGTTGATGAAATGCAGGAATAATAATAAAGAATGAAATGATTAGCCAGGCTGATGCAATTAAAATAAGTCCTGCCAATAAAAGTTTTATTTTTTTATCAGACGCTCTATGAATTATAAGCCCAAATATCCCGATCATGATAACAATGAGTGCACAATCCTCTTTAATGAAAAGAATTAATAGAGCAAATATAAAAAACCAGTTCCAGCGCTCATTAATGAGCATATATATACAAAGACCTGCAAAAAGGGGGAAAAATGCGATTTCGTGGAAATCAATAAGATTTACTCCATGAAGAGGTGAGTAGATTAAATATAAAAAGGCAAACGAAAGTCCGATTTTAGCACTATGAGCTTTTTTGCCAATAAGATAAAGAGGGAATGCACCAAGAGCAAGAAGGACACTCTGAACGACAAGAAGAGTTTCAGTATTTTGAAATACAGCGTAAAACGGAATAACTAAAAAAAGAACAGGTGAGTTGTGAATACCAAACTGTGAACCACCACCAATTGAAGTGTAAAAGAACTCTCCATGCAATGTTGACCAGAATGACTGTTCAAATATTGCAAGATCAGCACCGGTTAGGTACAGCATGTGTCCGCGAATGGAAAGGTATGAAAAAGTAATGGAATAGATGATTATAGCCAAAGCAAGAATAATTACTGATCTTTTCTCTTCATTACGAATTAAATCGGAAATTGAATTTTTATTTAGAGAATGATTCTTCATTATAAAGACTCTTTAGTGAGTTCTTTCACTTTCATTTCTGCTTCATTGAGAAGATTTTCACATTTTGTGACAAGGATCGAGCCATATTCATACAATTTAAGACTCTCCTCAATACTTGTTTCATCATCTTCAATTTTTCTTACGATCTCTTTCAATTCATTCAGATAATCTTCATAATTTTTCTGTGTCATTCTATCCTCTCTACAGTTGCATCGCAGTTTCCAAGTGCAAATCTGATTTTAACACAATCTCCCTTCTCTAATTCCGACGATCCCCTGATTATCTTTCCTTTTTTTGTTGTCAGGGAAAAGCCCTTTTCAAAAATCCGGTTAGGGTTGTTTGCAAATAAACGGGTTGACTCACCTTTTAAAATAATTCTCTCATGCATTATCTTTTGTTTTACTAAATTTTCCAGTTTGTCAGAGATCATCACAACATTTTCCCTGGCAAAATTAAGTTTTCTCTCAAACCTTTTAGAGATTAAACGCTCATGAAGGTTAAGAAGGCAAAATCTGTTATCCTCAATTTTATTTCTGATGCTTTCCAAAAGCAGTTTTCTCATATCTTTAAAATTATTAAGAATATTTTCTCTATCTGGAACTGCAAGTTCTGCAGCTGCAGACGGTGTCGGAGCACGGAGGTCTGACACGAGGTCTGAAAGTGTTATATCAACTTCATGACCGATTGCAGATATGACCGGGACTTTCGCTGATGCGATACTTCGTACAACAGTGGGGTGCTGAAATGGAAAGAGATCTTCAAAACTACCTCCACCACGTGCAACAATGATAAGGTCTACCATCGATTCAACCCTCCTTATTGCAAGTGCTATTTCTTCATGAGCAGAATCACCCTGGACTGCGGTTGGAGAAAGGACAAGTTCAACAGGATATCGCCGTGTTAATACATTCAGGACATCATGAAATACAGCTCCCGTTTTTGAAGTGACAATTCCTATTTTCAATGGAAATTTTGGAAGATTTCTTTTACGGGATGAATCAAAAAGACCTTCGAGAGCAAGCATGCGCTTCCATTCTTCAAGTTGAAGGAATTTATCCCCGGCTCCCAGACTTCTTACTTCAGTAACATAGAACTGGTATCTCCCTCCCTGGGCATAATTGGAGACAGTACCAAAACCTGTGACCAGAAGACCATTTCTTAAATCAAATTTCAGGCGTTCTCCGTCATTTTTCCACATAACGCAGGGAATTACTGAACCATATCCTCCTTCTCCTGAAGAAAGCGAGAAGTAACGGTGGCCTTTTCCGTGATGAACATAATTGGTGATTTCTCCCCTTATACGGATTTCCTGTAACCTTGAATCATCAAATAATGATGAGATAACATTTGCTATCTCGTGGACTGAAAAGACCTCTCCTTTGAAAGGATCCCTGTCGTCTTCAAATCCCAAAGGATTCCTTATCATTACAGATCTATTCTTACGACAAGGCTAATAATAATATCATGACGAATTCAATTGCAATATTAGTATTGAACTTTAAGTGAATTTATTATGTGGAACCTGGAAAGAATTTTTCTTATTCTCTTTATTATCATAAATATACTGCTTATTTACCCTGGTTTTGTATCAGCTGATATTACAAATCCGGGAATACAGGAGATAGGCATCACTTATTTCATATCGAATATAAATGATCATCCTGAAAAAATTGCAATAAACAAGACAAAAACAAGAAATGACACCTGGAAATACGTGGTCTTCGGAGACACCCGTGACCAACCGAAAACCTCAACCGGAATTAGTCCGTACCTTAACACTATTGCCAAGAGGATTGCCGCAGAAAACCCGGACCTTGTCTTATTTAGCGGCGATTTGATCAACGGGGCAGTCGATATACTGCCATCACCGATTAAGAAAAATTACACGGCCCAATTCAGGAACTGGATGGATGCGGTCTCTCCAATCTATAATTTTACGACTAGGACTGGAATCACAATATATGTTATAAGGGGGAATCACGAGGATGACCTGGGAAATATTCCAATTCCTGCCCTCCTTAACGACTATCGAGCCACTGTGGCATCCGGTATGCCGACCATCGGTCCGCCCGGTGAAGAGAAACTTACATATTCTTTCACACATAAAGGTGCAAAATTCATTGCCCTCGATGAATATTTTCCAAACAATGGTACCAAGGAAACCGTGAACCAGACCTGGTTAGATGAACAGCTCACACAGGACACCCGGCCGTTCATGTTCGTATTCGGGCATACGCCC
>CAIYHQ010000111.1 GCA_903926075.1 uncultured Methanomicrobiales archaeon | reverse complement strand
GAACAATTCTCGGGTTAGTTTATTTGACAGGGTCTTGCCCTAAAATTTAAACAACCTCTTCTGCCTATAATATATTACAACAAATAACTAATGTTTTTCATCAGTTAGGCCTGTGTCATCGACTCATCATGGTTTATTTTAGCTAACGTTAAATCATATAAAAATAAAAGGGAATGAAACCCGGGAGAGGGGGAGATTAATCTGAACCGAAGTTATATTTTGTTACAAAAAAAACCTGCTTGTAATCTTGAATCAAACTGTTCAAGCAGTAACAACTATACATCACCTGGTTGTGAAATTTTCAAATCATGTCGCTCTAATCAAAATAATGAGAGCTGCTTTATGATTATGTACTGTAAAGAATGTATAGAGAATATTGATTGTCCTGCCTGCAAGGAATTTCTTTCCCCGTGTAGCAATTATGTTCCTGGTTTTAATTTATCAGATGCATGTATAGAATATTGTAAAGCTCATCCATCGTCATTGTCTTGTATGAAGAAGATGATTGATCCATGTATTAATAATATAAATTCGAATTCCCTACAATTTTAGTGGTCTTTCACTTAAGTTACACAAGTATCGCAGGGAATATATGTTTTATCTGGTCCTGATACAAATTAGTACATATTGTCAGACATAAAAAGAACAGCAATGCAGGATAAACTTCGGGTTCTCTATGTTGATGATGAGCCTGTACTTCTGGAGATAGGCAAAATATATCTGGAGAAGGACGGAAATATTCTCGTCGAAACATTTAATTCAGCGGATGAAGCGCTCGAAAATATAAATTCCAACCATTACGACGCTATCATATCCGATTATGAAATGCCAGGAATGGACGGAATCCGGTTCCTGCGCCATCTGAAAAAAATGGGTAACAAAACTCCTTTCATAGTCTTTACGGGAAAGGGGCGTGAAGAAGTAGTAATTGAAGCACTCAATTGTGGTGCTGATTTTTATATTCAGAAAGGCGGTCCTCCAAAAGCTCAATTTACAGAGCTTTCAAACAAGATCCGGTATGCAGTATCCCGAAAGAGAACAGAGTTTTTATTAAAAGAGAGCGAGGAGCGGTACCGGAATGTTGTTGAAGACCAGACTGAATTTATATGCAGGTTTCTTCCTGATGGGACCCATGTCTTTGTTAACGATGCATACTGTAGATATTTTGGTATGGAAAGAAATCAGATTACAGGAAGCAAATTCAAACCAAAAATGCCTGAAGAGGACAAAAAAAAGGTAGCCCTGCTCATTTCTTCCCTAAACGCGAATAACCCGCATATCATTGTAGAACAGCGAATAATCATGTCTGATGGGAGTATCCGGTGGCAAAGGTGGGATGACCGGGCTATTTTTGATTCAGAATCCAATCTTAAAGAATATCAGTCGGTCGGACGGGACATTACTGAACTGAAGGAAAGAGAAATTGCCCTGAATGAGAAGAATTATGAACTTCAGGCAGCATACGAGCAGATAGCATCTTCTGAGGAAGAATTACGACAGCAGTTTCAAGAGAATAAATTTGCTTTACAGGCACTCTATGAAAGTGAGAAAAAATTACAGGGAATAGTTCATGGTTCACCTATTCCACAGTTTGTGATTGATAAGGACCACCGGATCATCAGTTGGAATGATGCACTTGCGCAATACAGCCGGATTAAATCCGAGGAAGTATTAGGGACCAAATTATCCTGGAGAGCTTTTTATAAAACAGAACGTCCATTATTGGCAGACTTGCTCGTAGATGGGTTTATTGAAAAGATACCTGAATGGTATAACGGGAAATATCAAAAATCCAGGTACATTAAAGATGCCTACGAAGCTACTGACTTTTTTCCGGATTTGGGGCCGGATGGAGTTTGGCTCTTTTTCACAGCATCTGCAATCAGGGATTCCAGTGGTAACATTATCGGGGCTGTAGAGACGCTTGAAGATATAACTCTGAGAAAATTGAAGGAAGAAGCGCTGCAAGCAAGCGAAGAAAAGTTTAGAAACATTGTAATTTCAGTTAATGAAGCAATAATACTTCAGGAAAAAACCGGTGAAATATTAACTTGGAACAAGGCTGCTGAACGGATATTCGGCGTCACTGCCATGGAGATGATAGGTCATACCACAACTGGCCAGAAGTGGAAAACAATCTATGAAGACGGGACAGAATTCCCAGAGTCTGATCACCCTTCAATACGTACTTTAGTCAGCGGTGAAGCGTGTGAGAACGTTATAATGGGAATAACTGGTAATGACGGAAAGTTTTCATGGGTCAGTATTAATACAAGCCCTCTTTTCAGGAATGGTGATCTAGAACCATATGCAGTTATTATCTCATTGCTCGACATCACAGAGAGAAAACGGGCGGAAGAGGAAATCCTTAAGAAAAATGAGGAGCTCAATGTTTCTTATGAAGAAATAATGGCAACGGAAGAGGAACTCCGGGCCAATCTGGATGAACTGTCTAAGCAACAACAGGCATCGGAAGAATCTAAACAGCAACTTAATGATATTATTGAATTTCTTCCTGATGCAACAGTTGTCGTTGACAGCCAGGGAATAGTTATAGCTTGGAACCATGCGATAGAGAAGATGACTGGAATCAGTAAGAATGATATGATTGGTAAAGGGGACCATGCTTTCACCATTCCATTCTACGGGGAACGGCGGCAACATCTTCTTGACCTCTATGATTTAGACGATACCGATATAAAAATGAAATACCAGTATATCAGGAGAAAAGGCAACACACTTTATGCGGAAGTATTTGCACCGGCTCTATATGGTGGAAAAGGAGCATATATCTGGGTGACCGGATCACCACTTTTTGATACCAAAGGTAATCGCATCGGCGCTATTGAATCCATACGTGACATTACAGATAGGAAACTTGCTGAAGAAGCACTCCGTGAAGCAGCATTAAACTGGCAGTACACTTTTGATTCAAACCAGGATGGTATCTGTCTTCTTGATGATAAAAAGACGCTTGTCGGTACAGTTCACAGCATCCGGGATGTAACTGAACGTAAAGAACTTGAGATGGAGATGGAATACCATGAACAGGAGCTCATGAAATCTTCAAAGTCTCTCGCCACTGCAAACAAAAAACTAACCCTTCTTTCCAGTATCACCCGTCACGACATAAACAACCAGCTGACGGTACTGATGAGTTACATTTCTATTCTTGAAAATATCCATCCTGATTCTCAGTTTAGTGAATACTTACTGATGGCCACAACAGCTGCACAAAGGATCTCATCCATGATCAGGTTTACGAAAGAATATGAGCAAATTGGAGTTCATTACCCGATTTGGCAGAATCCCCGTAAAATCGTAGATAATTCCTCAAAGGAAGCTCCACTTGGACAGGTCATATTAATTAATGATCTCCCCCTTGGTTTAGAAGTATTTGCCGACCCCCTGTTACTGAAGGTCTGTTATAATTTGATGGATAATGCTGTCCGTTACGCTGGTAAAATTCAGACTATCCATTTCTTTATTGAGGAAAGAAACGGAGAAAAGGTAATTGTGTGTGAGGATGATGGTATTGGAGTACAGGTTGATGATAAGGACAGGATCTTCGAACGAGGTTTTGGTAAGAACACTGGCCTCGGTCTTGCACTTTCAAGAGAAATTCTTGATATTACGGGGATAACTCTCCATGAAACGGGAATGCCTGGAAAGGGAGCAAGGTTTGAAATTTAAGTGCCGGTCGGAAAGTGGCGTTATGTAAATGAAGATGAGTCAGTAATGGACTAACCGCTCCGGAAAACAAGATAATAATATATTTGATAAAAATTTAATTAAAATATCATGGCTTTCTTCCAATATACATTGCAAAGATACCATATTTCATTATACAGTCGATATCAATAAATCCGGTTTCTTCCATCAGTGTGAGTTGCTCCACGAGAGGTGCGACTCTGGAAAGGTGATTGAGACTTTGGTGATGTCCATAAATCAGATCATGGTACTTATCTGATTCACCCGTGATTCCTGACACCTCGTCTATCCACTCTTCCCATAATAATAGATAAAATTCCTCAATTTCTCCTTCAGGTGGAAGGACTGTATCGATATTGATGAAGTAACCTCCCTTTGTCAGGTGAGAATAAATGAAAACAAACAGTTTTCTCCTGTCATCCTTCGTTAGGTGATGAATGGCGAGCGAAGATATCACAAGGTCATATTGTAACAGGGAACTTTCGGTAGTTATAAGGTCTTCAAATCTTGCATGAATTATCTCGATAGATTTGTTTTCGTCAAATCTTTTTTTAGCAAGATCCACCATTTCAGCTGATCCATCAACAAGGGTCGCTTTGATATTGGGGTTCATGTTAAGGAGTTCAGAAATGAGAACTCCGTCTCCACAGCCCAAATCAAGAATTCTGACACTAGGTTCATGCTTGAAATGGAAATTAAAGAATAAAAAAAGTGTTTTAAACATTTTTTCTCGCATGGGTATCTGAATACTGGCTGCTTTAGAAAATCTTTGTGAGAAACCTTCCTTATCCCAGTCTGATTTTATTACTGTTTTGTCATTCATGGATCGCCAACTCTGTTTTTTTACTTTTTATTCGGATAATCAAATACAAATCTTGTTAGTATTTATTGGTTTCACTTATTAGGCATAAATGATAGAAGGGAACCAGTGGTTAACTAGCTTCACTTCTGAAGCGCCACTTTCCGTCCGGCACCTTGATCTCAAACCGTGCTCCCTTCCCTGGCTCTCCCGTTTCACTGATATCAATGCCGGTGATATCTAGAATTTCGCGGGAAAGGGCTAAACCAAGCCCTGTATTCTTTCCGAATCCTCGTTCGAAGATCTTCTCTTTCTCATTAATTAGAATACCTTCGCCATCGTCATCGCACACAATCAGATGATCATCACCTGATTTTTGCACAAAGAACCGTATAATTGTAATATTTCCACCGTATCGCACCGCATTATCGATAAGGTTGTAAAAGACTTTTGCAATTAATGGATCTGCAAATACTTCTGAACCGGTAGGGAGATTATTATTTACAATTATCTTTCCAAGTTGTGATTGTTTAGCCGCTTTATCAACAAGAATACAGCAGTCCTGCCAGACAGGTGCTGTGGCTCCAATACTCTCATATTCCTTAGTGAACTGAATCATAACGGAGATCCGTGTTGCAGCATTTTCAATCTTACGGAAATATTCGCTGTATGCAGTATCCGGGTTTTTCTTCTCTAATAGTGAAAGGAATGCCATCAAAACGATGAGCTGATTGTTGATGTCATGTCTGGTGATAGAAGTTAGGAGGTTAAGTTTCTTATTTACCTGATACAACGCTTCCTGCGCTAGTCTGAGATCCATAGTCCGTTCGTTAACCCGGTGTTCCAGTTCGGAATACAACTTTTGAAGTTCTTCTTCAGCAGCTTTTCTTTTGGTCAACTCCTTTTTTATCGTAACTGTCCAAATAAACGCAATCAGGAACAATATGAGTAAAATAAGTATAATTCCGTAGTAAATTCTATTCGTGATCTGCTCTTGAGTTTCAAAAACCGTCTCTGTTGGTTTCCAATTGTCGATAATTTTCTGGTATGTACCATCAGCCTTGATAATTTGTAATGCACTATTGATTTCATTAAGCAGCTTTGTATTTCCTTTTTTTACCGCAAATGAAGAGCTGGAGGATGCGATAGGTTCACCAGTTACCTTAATGTTTCTAATATTATTTTGCGCTAGAATATAGGATCCAACACGGTAGTCCACCAAAACAGCATCAAGTGAACCCGCATTCAGTAGGTTGAATCCTTCAGTGAAATTGGGAATTATTGCTAATTTGATATAAGGATCGGACTCTAGAAGATGCTGGGGGAAGCCTCCCGATTCGACTCCAACCTTTAAACCACGAAGACTTGAGACACCCGATATTCCTATTTTATCTGCACGGGTAAAAATTGAAAAATGTGATTCAAGCAATGGATCTGAAAAATCATATACTTTTTTACGCTCTTCTGTTGGGTTTATTTGAATGAGGGCATCTGCATCACCCTGGGCAACAAGTGCTTGTGCTTCAGACCAGTTCATGGCCCGGATTTCAATAGGTTGTGATATATGGTAAGCAAGCGCGTGTACAATGTCAATTGCAACTCCAGAGGGGGTATTTCCATTCAGGTAGATTACCGGAGCTATATTCTGATTGCCCAGAAAAAGAAGGGAAGTAGTATTAGTTGCTTCAGTCGTTGATTCGATTGAAGTAGTGGTAGAAGATAAGGTAGGTGGTGCTTGTATGGGTTGAGTTGCACTGACGCACGTAAAAACGACGATCAAAAGGATAAACAGCAAAACCAAATAAATTTGAAGTTTCTTCTTCATATGACCTTCTCACAAGACTTGATTGTGGAAATTATTAACCATGGAGAATAAATCTTCGCCCGGATCAATGAATATAATATCAATGCAAGGAAGTACTGTGTTGGAATAAATATAAAGAGTCATATGCTTAACTCCCATTAAACACCCTTATTTTTCTGAAAAAGTCTCTGTATTTTTTATATAATCGCCTGACTTTTATTTATAACACTATCTTCTTGATATCATGCCATAATATCAAACACTTTTGCGCATTACGCTTTCTCAGTGGACATTTTTCAATACTAATAACAGCTTTTAGTGTTCTTTGATAATTTTTAATTGTATAAATCAGATTCGGATAATCATTTGAACCGCAGGAAGATTGTCCCATATTATTTCTCCAATCCAGATATTCACAGAGATTGACGATCCCTCGGGACATGGAATTTTGACATCCGCAAGTTTATATTTACCACCTTTTAATGCCTGAATTATCGCATTTTGTATTTTCTCCTGATCATCAGGACTAAAAAGATCTAAATAACTGCTGCTCACTCCCTTGAACCCTTTTTGTTTACATAACTCAATTCCGGCTGGATTAATAAACAGAATATTTTTATCCTTTATGACAAATAATGCCTCTGGAAACCATTCAATCATGTTTCGATATCGTTCTTCGTTTATCCATAAATTTGCTTCATGTATTTTATATCTCCAGATAAGTAGACCAGAAACAAAAATTAACAGATAAAATAACAATCTGTCAATCAATGCATAAAATTCAGACATGTCTTTAGGTGAGAGAAAAAAACTAATTGTGGTTAATAAAATTGCGCATACTATGACTGGGAATGGACTGTATACCCAGCGAATGTAGAGTGTCAGAAAGAGTGGAATAAAATAAAGTATCCAGGTCATTAACCCCAAGGGTGTGGAAATATCAGAATAAAAAATTAAAATTATTGAAATAATTATAGCAGAAATAACCTGGATCGAGTTTTCTTCATCGATCCGTATAAATCGTGAAGCAATAGTCATATTTATTCTTCTTTGTGATTATTATTAAAAGTATAGTTTATTGAGATAATCAGAGAGCCAGTCCAATCAGGTAGCACAATGATTGGACCGTCCAATATTGTACACAGTCAATATCCAATATTTAGAATGAATATTTCAAATGAGACCATATTTGGGCGTTTTCAAAGTATATAGAAGTACCGAAATGTCATTGATAAAAGAGATTTTGCGATGTTAAACTCAAATTATAGTTAAATCCAGAAAAACGAGATAGTTTTTTAATCAAATATGCTCATTGGATAGGCTCGATACGCAAATTGCAACTAGGATTTCAAACAAATCTTCGAAAAAAATTCCTATCTGGGTGCTTATGTGTAGGTTTTATTGTTCTTGTCCTTGACAGCACCAGAAAGCCGGGTTCTTTCTCCGGTACTAGTGCTTCCGCCCCGCATGTTGCCGGAGTCCTCGCTCTCTTATGGAGTGCATTCCCAAAAAAAAGTGCAGACGAGATACGCGATAGTGTTATTAAGACTGCAACAGACCTTGGTCCTCCAGGCTGGGACGATCGGTTTGGCTATGGACTTGTTAATGCTACGGCAGCCATTGAGTTCCTTGGAGCAATAGATAAAAATCAGTCATAAATATTGAAAGAAAATTTAACTCCAAACTCAACTCTTCTCAAAAATACACCTGTAAAACCCGAATACTTCCTTGACGGATTTATTAAAGTTACTGGCCCGGTAAAAATTGATAAACCAGGAAATTACCGCATATCACGTGATATTCTGCAGAACGGAAAGATATTTCCACTCTTCATTAATTGTTCTGACGTTACCCTTGATGGAAGCGGGCACACCATTAGTGGCGTAATTCTTGGAGAAGCCCGACCGAGATTTCAAACAGGTCTTTTTATTCACAATAGGAATCGGATCATAAGTAATATCACTATAAAAAATCTTCAGTTCAGAGATTTAGACACTGGTATGCTAATCGGGCTTTCAAGAGACATACTTGTCGAAAATTGTTCGTTTATTGGGAACTTTATAGGACTTAGTAATTATCAAAGCAAAAATATCACGATACAGGGGAGTCTGTTAACAGGAAATGATGCTGGAATTGTGGAATTAAGAGCAGTTAACTCGAAATTACAAGGAAATATCTTAAACTGAAATAAAGACGGACTCAATTGTCTATATTCACAGAATGAAACTATTGTAAATAATTCGTTCATTATGAATACAAGAGAAGGAGCATACATCTATAATTCCATCCGTTTGGCAATTGTCGGAAATTCATTTCTTACGAATTCTGAATATGGATTAGGCCTTTTAAATGTATCCGAAACTGGCATTTCCGGGAATATTTTTTCCGAAAATTATGAAGGGATATTTGCTAGTGTCTCCCGGATATTAAAAATTAAAGGGAATCTTATTGAAAATAACACCTGGGACGGAGTAGGAATCTATGAATCAAAAATCATAGCCCTTGATAATAACACCATTTACAACAATAATTACGGTGTCCTGAATGTTGAGGGAAAAGAGATTTTTATTCGAAAAAATTCAATATTCGAAAATAAACAGATAGGGGTCTTTGTGGATGGGTCTGTGAATGTAACAATATCTGAAAATAGTATTCATGGCAGCAATAATGGAGTAGATTTAAGTTATTCAGACAAAAATTCTTTGACTTCTAATGAGATTATAAATAATGATATTGGAATATTCATAGAGAATTCAAAGGGAAACAGTTTAGATAACAATGTACTGAAAAATAAAAATAACATAGTAGTCAGTCCTTCTGATTCAATATACTTACTTAACAGTACTTCGTATAGCGGACAGAGATAAATTAGTATGACGTCGCACTGTAAAATACGCCCATCAGAAATTACTGAAATCCGATTGCCAGTGGGTGAAAGTAAGAATTTCACTGAGGTCTTGTAAAGGCAACTTTGATTGGATAGAGTAGTTAATATGAATTTTAGAAAAGTATTACATAGAATTTAGCTATGTATAAACTCTTTTTGAAAGCATCTCACAAAGTGATGATGTATCAGTTACAGTTACACCGATGTTCTCCATATCCAGCACATTTGCTGTGTGAATCTCATTACTTTGAGCCTGGACTGCATCCCGGACGAGAGTTACATTGTAGTTATGCGCAATAGCATCAAATACGGTTGCCCGTATACAATTTGGTGTCTGGATTCCTGTTACAATAAGTCTGGTTATGCTAATAGTCTTTAAGATCAATTCAAGGTCAGTTGAAATAAAGGCGCTCATCCTTATCTTACTTATGATAAATTCCCCTGGTTGCGGGACAATTTCACTTATAATTTCAGCGCCAGGTGTACCCTTTACGGCAAAAGGGGTCTTACGGAATGTTTCTCTTCGAATTATCTCAACATCTGAACCGTCTTTTCTGTGTACTCGAACGATATGAAAGACTGGAATTTTAACCTCACGGCATACAGCAAGAATTTTTTGTATATTCGGTATGATCTCTCGTGAACCTTTTACTTTAAGCGGAGCATCTTCAAGAACAAAATCATTCTGCATGTCGATTATGAGAAGTGCATTGGAATTCATAGGGCATGTCCGTTATATGATATAATTTTAAACCCTCTTCATTGTTATTGAAGGAAATTATTATTAAATATAGAGTGATAATAAAGGAACAACAATAAAATTTTTGGAAAACATAAAAGGGCAGGAATAAGGGAAATGGGATTATCATAAAATCAGATCTGAAATTTTTTTTTTACTTGATATTTCCAGTAATAGTAATTGCTTTTTGTGTCGGAATTTTTCTTGGTTTCTCAATCCATACCTGCCAGGAAATAAAAAAATGTGACGATTTTTCAAATCAAACTCCTTCTGTTAATGTTACTGAAAGAACTCCTGCCACTCCTGAAATGACGCTTGTTAAACCTTTATCAGACACGGATAAAGTGTTCATTGAATCACTTTTAAGAAATGATGAACATATTGCGAGTGTCCTAGGATCCTTAAAAGAATATATCAGCAAAGGAGATCCCTCAATAATTATTGCTGCCGACCGGCTCAATGATCTTACTGAAAGTGCAGAGAAAGAACTTTCGCCGTTACCGGTATCTGATAACCTGGCTGAAATAAAGGTGGCATACCTTTCGTCTCTCTCATCCATGAGAAAAGGATCACTGGACATTGTTGTTGCCACAAATTCATTTATGCATGGTGAGCAGAATGACTTTGAGTTTTATCTTAACCGGGGTTCAAATACCATGAAAAATGCAGAAGATACAAGGAATTATGTGCTTAATAGCATCAATTATACCCTTGAATCAACAAAACCTCCCATTTTTCAGTTTATAGAAATCAGCAAAGACAAAATTAAATCATCTTCAGATCAATCCAGTAACAACCTCAATCTTACTTCCAATGTTACAAATTCAGTAAATAAAACTTGCAACGGAACATTGGAATATAAAAATAATCAGAAATTTGTAGTAAATTACCCCTGTAATTGGTTGGTATTTCCAGGTAAAAAGGCAAATACAGATCAGGTGGAATTAATTAACCCTTCAGATGCAACACAAATTATCATTGCCTCAATTATCGGTCAGTTTGATCATTCTCTAGATGATTTTCAACAATCCCGTTTGATGCAACTGGCGGGTGAGAAAAAAGATTTCAAAATCAAATCAAAGAGTTCGTTAAAATTAGGAGGTCAGACTGCCTATAACATTATCTATTCATATAATGAAGATGGAGTGCCAATGACAGGGGGAGATATTCTCATAAAGAAAGATAAAACCTTTTATGGGCTTGTATTCTCATTTACTGACAAATCTTTTTCAGAGGACCAGAAAAATATTGAGTCAATAGTTAATTCTTTCAATTTCAAATGATAGAATAATTTGCGAATAATGAAACCTGATGGAATGTCAGACAAACGCCAAAAATTTTTGTACAGGTTAATTGTAATTGCTATAATTGTAGGGCTTATCGGTTCAGTATTATTAATTATCAATGATAATTTTATCCTCTCAACTCAAAACAGGGATATAAATCAAAAAAACAATCTGAAGGACATACTGATAAAAATTCAGGCAGAAGATCAGTACTTTTTTGTTTCTCTTGAAAATGACCTTGCAAAAATTGCCGTTTCTTTGCAAAGTAAAGGTCTTGATGGAAGATTTGCAAAAGAAGAACTGGAAAACCTGACGAAAAAATATCCGATGGTTGAAGATGCATTTAGTATTTCACATGATGGTGTTATTCAGATCTCAGCAAAGGATAAATATCGTTCTTTTGAGGGTATTTCAGTGAAAAATGAATCATTTATTAATGAAACATTTAATCACCAGGTACCGATGATGTCACGAGTGTCAGGTACATTCTTTTCCACACCTGCAGTTTCAGTTGTTGAGCCGGTTTTTTCACAAAAAGGGGAATATATAGGTCTTATATGTGCAATTATCAACCCTTTCGAATTTATCTCTAACATTACAGCACCTGCAATAAAAGACACCCCATACAGGGTCCGTGTAATCGAGGACAGCGGAGCACTTCTCTTCGATTCTCAGGAAAATGCGAAAGAGGAGAATCTAAACAACATTTCGCAATTAAAAGACCGAGAACTTTCCGGACTTGATGACGAAGTTTTAAAATCTGACTATGGGATGGGCATATTCACATCTGGTAACGCAAGCTCAGGCAAGGTTATCCATAAGGCATTCTGGACAACTACTGGATTAAAAGAGGCCAAATGGAGAATCATTATCTCTTGACCTTTAAGGAAAAAAGTTTAGAGTTATGCATGTACCAGGTTAAAAGTCGAAAATAGTATTCCAGTTATTACAGCTCCAAGAAGGATGTATGTTATTGCACAAGCCGCAATAATTGCAAAAATACTTTTTCCAACAGATAATTCCTGTAATTCATGGATACCAATTATCCCTAGCGCAATAGACCATAGCATAAAGATATAACTGACAAATGGAATCCATCCAAGGAGAAAAAATGGGATTGAACTGTAAAATACAACTTTCAAAGTATTTTTCACTCCTTTTTTCCCTCCAACTATTATGTTAAAAAGATGAAGAATGAATGCTCCGACAATAATAAAAATAAACATCAATATAATTGTCAGAATTATTAGGGAAGATGAAAAATTTGATCCCGTAATATGGTTACCTGATGCAGCGATTAATGGGGAGGATATTCTGTTCATGAACAGCATTGAGACAATGCCACCCAAAACTGAATAAATCACAAAAAGCAATATAAAATATAGGGACGCAGTCACAAACGATGTTTCTTTCTGTTTTTGAAAAGTGGATATTGGATCTATGAGAAACCCGACAATGGTATCAATAAACAGTATTGACATATTCGGTGTTTTTGTCTCTTAAATATAAATAACCTGTTGAGATAAAGTTAAAATTATTTTATTTCATTTTCAACCAGGTAAAAACGCCATTTACAATACATATTATCAGGATGAGGGTCTGGAGGAGCAAAAATACATTCTACCCGTATTCGTTCATCAATAACCTGGGCAAAAGCAGTGAATTCGGCCCTGTGCATCTCACGGCAAAAATATTCTGCGAGTCCTCTTCTTGTCCTTGCTTCCTGTGTAGGGCATAAAGGTACTGTTAATATTACCTCCTCCTCGTTCTCTGTGATATCATATCCGACTATAATTGTCCATGGGAAGTAACGAAGAGCTTTTACAAATCCTAAAAGGCCTGTTTCAGTAATATTAAACTTTTCTTTTATTTTTTTGGCAGCCATAGATGAAACGCGCTCCCAAACCACTTCATTCATAGATTCAGCAGTTTTCTGGCTATATCTCTCTGAAACATTTAAAAACCAGAATGCATCGACTACCCGGTAATGCCACAAAATGAACTCAATAAAGTAATGCTTTTCTTCCTCATCCATCTCGTCAAATATATCAAGGTCCATATTTTTTCCCTCTTTTTCTTATTATTGGATCAACCTGACTTAATAAAAATCAATCCTCAAATATTTGTATAATCAGTATATAGCATTATATGGTTTATGAATACATAAAATATCTTATGTACCAAAGAAAAAAAATAAATTAAGTTACCTTCAAGTAATAATTCAATAGATATCATGTTTTCCTTGCAATTTAAAAAAAAGAGATCACCAGAAAATATAAATTCTGATCTAGAATCTGTTATCGAATTTCTTGAGCAGGGAAATTGGAAAAAAGCTCTCAAGGTACTTAATGAAATTGAACATTGCTGTAAAGAAAACCCAAATCACTGGATTTTGAAAGGAGACACTTATAAAAAATCAGATAATTACTCAAATGCTCTGGATTGTTATGAAAATGCACTCCATTATGATCCGGATTTTGTCAAAGCATGGGTTTCAAAAGGAGATATATTAAATCTTATGGGAAAAACAGAGGAATCTGTTATTTGTTATAATAAAGCATTGACACTAGATGCCAAAAATTCCTGTGCATGGTGTTCTAAAGGGAAAATTCTGTATTCACAGGCAAGATTTTTAGAAGCCGTCCATTGTTATGAACGGGCACTTGATTCAGATCACAGGGCTTTTGAAGCATGGATTGCCCTGGGGGATTCCTATTTTGATTTCGGCAGATTAAGAAATGCACTCACCTGCTATGACAGGGCCATTTTCCTTAACCCAAAATGCGCTCCTGCCTGGAATAATAAAGGAAATCTCCTGAAAAAAATAGGGAAATATGATGAAGCCAGGTTCTGTATCCGGAAAGCCCTGAAACTTGACCCAAAAAACCGGACAGTTCAGAGGAGTAGCGAGATATTCATGGACTTTAGAGTATGAAATCAAAAATTCCATTATCACAGACTATTTTTGAGCCTTGTGAAAAAGTTCCGGGTTCTGAATTAAATGAAAGAATGAGACGATTTCATAAAATAATGGACAATGAAAATCCTGATTGGGAATTCGCAGCAATTTTTGGTAGAATTAACCAGTTTTATTACACCGGGACGATGCAGGACGGTGTTCTCCTTATCCCACGCTCTCTAGAACCAGAACTATGGGTAAGGCGAAGTTATGATAGGGCCTGCTACGAATCTAATTTTCCTAAAATATTTCCTATGAAAAGTTTTTGTGATGCCGCAAGAGAAATGCGACACATTCCTTCTGTTGTCTATCTCGAGACAGATATCGTCCCTCTTGGGTTATTCCAGCGTTTCAGCAAATACTTTCCATTCTCCTCTTTT
This sequence comes from uncultured Methanomicrobiales archaeon, assembly GCA_903926075.1. Taxonomy (GTDB): domain Archaea; phylum Halobacteriota; class Methanomicrobia; order Methanomicrobiales; family Methanospirillaceae; genus CAIYHQ01. The sequence goes on along the minus strand of CAIYHQ010000111.1, from coordinate 129,186 downwards.
AAGTCTCTTGACCTGCAGTCAGGGAAAGTCAGATCTGTCAAGAGTTCTTATGAACTCTCTTTCATGAAACAGTCAGGGATTATTCACCAGTATGTCTTTGAGAAGCTTATTCCGGATATGTTTTATGAAGGCATGAACGAGGCTGAATTATCAGGCGAACTCTTTTCAACACTCCTTAAAGAAGGGCATCATGGAGTTGCACGTTTTGGAGGATTTGGAATCGAGATGATCCTGGGTCAACTCGGATTTGGAGAAAGTTCACTGTATCCTACAGCATTTGACGGACCAGGTGGCACAGTTGGCCTTTGCAATGCTGTCCCGGTATTAGGAAACCGTAAAAGAAAATTAAAACGCGGGGACCTTGTATTTATTGACACTGCATGCGGCGTGGAAGGATATCATACTGATAAGACAATGACCTATATGTGGAAAGAAGAACTTCCAGACGATGCAAAGAAGGCCCATTATAAGTGTGTGCAGATTGAGAAAGAAGCGGCCTCCATGTTAAAGCCAGGAATAACGCCTGAAGAGATTTACACAACAATAACTGAAAATCTAAACCCTGATTTTCTCGAAAACTTTATGGGATATGGAGAACGTAGGGTCAGTTTTCTTGGTCATGGGATTGGCCTCCTTATTGATGAGATACCAGTTATAGCCAGGGGATTTAATGAACCTCTTGAAGAAGGGATGGTTATTGCATTGGAACCTAAAAAAGGAATAAAAGGAGTGGGTATGGTTGGAATTGAGGACACGTTTATTGTAACACCTGGTGGGGGTAAAAAAATTACAGGTGAAAATGAGGGGTTATTACTTGTGCAGTAAAAAATTATAATCTTTTTAAAAAATTTTAACAATTGGGAGACGCCTCATTGGCAAATCCTGCTGCAACATTTGAGGTGTCAAGAGTTGTATTGCAGCTTAGTGGTGTATCTTTATAACCACAACATATAAGGTTCTTAAGACCATCAGAAGTCCTTCCACCAAAGTCAAATTCACTTGCTGCCTGACCATTTACTGCTAAACTCGGTGATCCCGAAAAGTCGTATTTTTTCGCGAGGTCAAAATCTTGTTGTGCATATCTGAGTGCCCTGTTCTTATCGTTAATGCTCTCTCTCAACTGTTTTGTATCTATTGCTGCTGAACTAATGCAACTCTCTGAATCGCCGGAACCTATAAAGCATGACACGTAGTCCCAGTATTTGCTCCCCTGTTCCTCCCTGATAGAGATCTGGACAAGGTTCTCATCGGCTTCTTTTTGTCCATGCATTGACTGGATCTGGTTATTAAAGATACTCCCAAGATATCTGACCTTTATTCGGTTTAAGAGCCATGGAGCTTCTTTTATTGCGTTACCAAGTACTCTTTGCATCTGTGTTCCGTAAGGACAGTATGACACAACAAAAGCCTCAAGCGTTGGACTTTTCTGTTTTTTAATATCATTGCACGTGATAACAGGTGTCCTTGTTGGCACGGGTGTTTCCTGTGCATAATCTGTTTCAGTAGAATTTGGTGTCAGATATTCTTCAGGGGGTGCATTTGGATCAAAATCAGTGAGGTTATAGAAATTGATGAAAAGCATTGAACCATCTTTTGAAAGATAAAACTCACTTTCAGCATTACCTTCGGATGAGTTTAATGTGACTGCTGCTACATAAAGTCCGCTTCTGTCTGTAACGTTAACGAGTGATACGACCATGTCACCGGTTACAAGTTTTGTATTAATATAACTAAGTGCCTTTTCAACAACTGTGTCCACACTTTTGTTAGATGTTGCATGGGAATTAGGTCCGGATATAAGATTATATCCCCCAAAAATCCCAAAAATCACAGATCCGATGCATACAATTACGAGTATTATAGAAACTATCTTCCATTGATCCATCAATACAACCTTCGCTATATACATACTATAAAACCGGAATTTATTTTAACCCTTACATTACCACCTTGTTCATACCAGGTCTCGAAAATTTTATTCAGATATCATTTGTTTGGTAGCAGGAAAAGAGAGAAAATCGAGGGATAAATATGAATTTTTTATCACAATTGTATTTCAAATTCCGGAGAATGTCTAAAGCGGTCCAGTTATTTCTCCTGCTTGCCGGTCCAGGGCTCATTGTTATGATAGCAGACAATGACGCGGGAGGAATTACAACTTATGCCGCAACCGGAGCTAAATATGGATATGATTTGATATGGTTCCTCGTCCTGCTTTTACCTGTGGCGTATTTTGTTCAGGAGATGACAGTAAGGCTTGGGGCAATCACTAAACATGGCCATGCTGAAGCTATATTCAGCGCGTTTGGGCCATTTTGGGGTTGGTTCTCCTTAATTGATCTAAGTGTCGTGAATTGGCTTACATTAGTGACTGAATTCATCGGAATGACTGCAGCGTTAAGTATTTTTCATATACCGCCCATTCTTACCCTTGTTGTTGTTATTATTATAATGTCCATTATCTTTCTTGTTGGCAGGTACTGGACATGGGAAAAAATTACAATGGCATTCTGTGCCCTCAACCTTGTGTATATCCCAGCTGCCTTTCTTGTTCACCCTCAGGTTTCGGATATTCTAAATGGGTTTATTCCTAGTCTCCCTGGTGGTTTTAATAATCAGTTGTTTTTTTTCCTTATGGCAAATATTGGTACTACAATTGCACCCTGGATGATTTTTTTCCAGCAAAGCGCAGTAGTGGATAAAGGGACAAAGAAAAGTGAAATAATATGGGGAAAGGCAGATACTTTTTTTGGGGCCTTGTTTACAGTTGTTGTTGCCATCTTTATTGTTATCGTTACTGGAACAGTTCTTAAAGGTATGGATATTGAGAGTGCAGCTCAGGCAGCCCAAGTCCTGATGACAATTCATCCTGCAGTAGGGACACTTCTTGCAATAGGACTGTTTGATGCAGGATTCCTGGGTGCAATATGTATCTCGCTTGCAAGTTCGTGGGCCTTTGGTGAAGTATTCGGCTGGGCCCATTCTCTGAATAACAGAATCCGTGAAGCACCCTGGTTTTACATATTCTATTTTCTGATGATAATTACGGCAGGCATGGTTTTACTTATCCCGGGTGCACCACTCGTTATAATAACTCTTTTTGTTCAGGTAATAGCTGTGACACTTCTCCCGGCAACTCTTGTATTTCTTATTATTTTGTTGAACAACAAAGAAATTATGGGAGAATATACCAACACACCTCTTCAGAACTTTGTAAGCTATACTATTGTCACAGTTATTATTCTTCTATCTACTTTGTATTCTTTAAGTGCAATATTCCCGAATTTTTTTAAATGATCTGGAGGCTAAGATGTTTGAAAATATACGCGATATAATTAAAGAGCGAATTAATCCCCTTTTTTCGAGGGAGATAGGAAAGTTATCCGCAATCAACCGGAAATATGCAAAACCTAGTATAAAAATAACGAGGGGTGTCAGTATTGTCCTGTTTCTGTTGCGATTGTACCTTATATTCCTGGTAATTCTTCTCGCCTATAAATTCTTCACTTTAATTCAGAGGTAGATTGAATGACAACACAAAATGACATTTTAAAACAGATCCCTGATACTTTTTACTTTAGTGAGCTGATCGGGAAAAAAATAATTCTGGGTGGTAAAAAAATTGGAAGGCTTTCGGATGTGATAATAGTCGAGACTGCAAGTTATCCTGAAGTCACCCATTTTTTTATAACCCGTTCATTTGGATATCCTTCACTTCTGGTTCCATGGGGAAATATATATAAAATTATGTCGGACCGTATTGAGATCTCAATTGAAGATATCGGTTCATATGAAGGAGAACCAAAAGAAGGGGATCTGCTCCTTAAAAATTATGTCCTTGATAAGAAGGTCATTGATCTTGAAGACCATGAGATAGAAGTTGTATATGATATCAGGTTAGTAAAAAAAACGAATAAACTACTTGTCTTTGAAGCTGATATAAGCAGGTTCGGCCTGCTCCGTCGTCTTGGATTAAAAGGCCTTGCATCCTTTCTTCATAGTATTGGGAGAGATATTGATGATTTGTCTATTCCCTGGACATATATTCAGCCTCTTCCAACCACTATAAGCAGGTTTCGGGGTGATGTGAAACTCAGGGTCCTGAAAGAAAAGCTTGAGATGATGCACCCTGTCGATATCGCGGATATTCTTGAAGATATGGACCCCGAACAGAGAGTGATGATCTTTACCGAACTCGATACCAGTAAAGCTTCAGACACCCTTGAAGAGATTGACCCCCCAATTCAACGTGAAATCATTTCATCTCTTAAAATTGACCATGTTATCAATCTGATTAACGAAATGACTCCAGGTCAGACTGCAGATATCCTCACTGCCATTTCTCATAATGAAGCAGAGGAGATACTTGATTTAATTAATCCTGAGAAAGCAAAAAAGGTCAAATCTATCCTGGACAGGTCTGAAGAGGTTATTGAAAACTATTCGACATCAAAGTTCATTATGCTCAATCCCGAAATGAAGGTTGGAGATGTTCAGGAAGAGTATCCACGTCTCGCGAAGGGAAAAGACGTAATCATGTACATCTACGTTGCAGATAATTCAAAAATTCTTGAGGGGGTTGTTGATATTAAGGAGCTATTGCAGGCTAACGACGAGGAAAAGTTAATTGACATCATGGTTGATGACGTAATTACTCTGACTCCAGACAGCACGTTAAAGGAAGCCTCTGAATTGTTCGCAAGATATGATTTCAGGGCACTTCCCGTGATAAATTCAGAAAAAAGGTTAATCGGTGTGATTCCGTACCGGGATGTCATGAAACTAAGGCATCATTTCCTTGATTAAATCTCTCCCCTTATAAAAGCCTCTATCATTTTCCCCGCAATACTATACGGGCCAGGAAGAAGTGGCATTGAATATGTTGAAAACCACCCTGCATCTTCAATCTCATGGTTGTCAATCTCAATTTCACCGCTTTCATGGTCAGCAACAAATCCTATCATAAGTGAATGTGGAAACGGCCATGACTGACTTGCGTAATACCTCAGGTTTTTTATTGCTATTCCAACTTCTTCTTTAACTTCCCGAAGAACAGTAGATTCTATGGTCTCTCCAGCTTCCACAAATCCCGCAATAATGCTGTACATATCTGTTGTAAAACCAGGGGACCTCGCTAGAAGAATGCAATCGCCTTTTTTTATAAGGACAATTATTGCAGGACAAATTTTCGGGTATACTATAAATCCACAGGAATCACAAATCCTTGCTCTTTCAATTGATGATTCATGAGTATTTGATCCGCATCTCCCACAGTACCTGTTATCTAAATTAAATTCAGATATCTGAACTGCGTATGCTGCATGAGAAGATGTCTCTTCATCACTGATAGAAAAAAGATCCCGAAGACTTACAAATTTAAACCCATTTGGTGGGGTTGTTTCATTACTGCAATGAGCTACGTAGAAAACGGTATTTCCTGAAATGCCAAGGTAAGTGCTTGCTATAAGGTCCGTGTCCTTGATCGGGAGATATAAAAAGAGAGAATTACCGCCTTTATTTATAAGTACCTCGTGATTTCTTGTAATTATCCAGCCTGGTTGAAGACCTGAACCAGGTAAAGGTTCTGGAAAAGGGGTGTGCATTTTTCTATCAAGAAACCGGATATAATGATTAATCGGTGAACTCATTTCTTCTCTTATCTTCTCTCCCAAATTTACCATTCCTTTTCAAATATTTAAATCAATGGAAAAAAGGAATTATATTTTTAGAGGATTGTTGCTTTAATTATCGTAACATTCTCTATGGGTCGGTCTCCAGTACCTGTCTGCACATTTGCAATTGAATCCACAACATCCATACCTTCAGTTACTTTTCCAAAGACCGGGTGTTTTCCGTCAAGAAAATTATTATTGACGAGATTTATAAAGAACTGGCTCCCTCCGGTGTTGGGCCCTGCATTTGCCATCGATATTGTCCCGCGATCATTCCTGTTATTAGCTGAAAATTCATCTGGTATCATATAACCGGGTCCGCCTTTCCCTGTTCCGGTTGGGTCTCCACCCTGTATCATGAAACCTTTTATTACCCTGTGGAATATTACTCCGTCATAATATCCCTCTTTAACAAGTTTCTCAAAATTTCCGGCAGTAATTGGCATATCCGCTGCAAGGGCAATTGTAATATTTCCCTTATTCGTTTCTAAAAGTACTTTTGTAACTTGTCCTGTTGTTTGTGTCTGAGTGCTCATTGTTCCTTTCTCCGTATTTTGTGTAGTACAACCTGCTGTGGCCAGAATAATGAAAACACATACAATAACAAGAATCATGGCCTTCATAATTTAATATTTTGATGTACAAAGATTAATTCTTACCGGAAAAAAATTTGCAGGGTTCAGCTAAGGTCCATAATTACAGACTTCCGTTGTAACTCCATCTTCCTTCATCTCATTAATTACTGATTCCAGTGTTGGAGCGTAATATCTGGTTGCGTACTCTTTAACCATTCTTCGGGCAGAAAAAAATGGAGCTACTGTCTTTATGCACTCTTTCATCATTTTAACCCATTTCAATGGGATTCCTTCCCGCGAAGAAGAGTAGTACAATGGAACCACTTTATTTTCAATAATCTCATAGAGATCATTGGAATCTTGTATGGTCCTGTCACCTTCCACTTCTTCTCCTCCAAAAGCCCATCCATTCCTGTTATTAAATGCTTCCGGCCACCAGCCGTCAAGGATGCTTAAGTGGGGGATTCCATTAAACCCTGCTTTCATGCCACTTGTCCCGCTTGCTTCAAGAGGTGGAAGTGGGTTATTCATCCAGACATCAACACCATGGACAAGATATTGTGCTATCTGCTCTCCATAATCCTCTATAAATGCGACTCTGCCGCCAAATTCGGGAGCATGGGCGTAATTATAAACTTTTTGTAGTATTCGTTTTCCTTCATCGTCATTTGGGTGTGCCTTCCCTGCAAATATGAACTGGACTGGTCTCCACCTGTTATTAATGATCTTTTTCAACCTCTCAATGTCAGTAAATATCAGATCCGCTCTTTTGTATGTAGAAAACCTTCTTGCAAAACCGATTGTCAGCGCTGATGGATCAAGTAAAGCTCCCCCGGCAACTACGTTCATTGGATCTGCATAATCTGTCATCCATTTTCTTCTTTTATGCTCTCTTATCCTGTTAATCAGCTTGACTTTGAGGAGATAGTGAGTCCTCCAAAGGTCTTCGTCCGGGATCTCGTCAATTAATTCCCATAATGCAGGGTCATCATGTTCCCACATCCAGTGAGGGCATGAAGGCCCCAAATAAGTATTGATAAGATATTCCATCTTTGGGTTGAGCCATGTAGGGAGGTGAGCTCCATTTGTAATATAGTCAATCGGAACTTTATCTATGTCAATATCATGCCATAATGACTGCCACATCTCCCTGGCAACCTCACCATGACGCTTGCTCACTCCGTTATGATATCCTGACATCCTGATTGCAAATGCAGTCATGTTGAATCCGGCATCCGGGTCTAGTGGATGAAAGCCAAGTTGAAGCAGATTACCCCTGTCCAGTCCGAGTGCATTATAATAATTGTGGAAATATTTGTCCATCATTTCAAAAGGAAAGAGATCATGGCCTGCAGGGACTGGAGTGTGAGTTGTAAATATTGTTGTTTTCCTGACAATTTCAGACGCATCATTGAAATTAACACCTTCTTCCACACGCTCACGTATGCGTTCCAGCGGAGCAAATGCAGGATGTCCTTCATTAAGGTGCATAGCAGAATATTTTATGCCTAGTGCATTAAGTAACTGAGTTCCACCTATCCCAAGCACAATTTCCTGTCTTAAACGTAGTTCTTTGTCACCTGTATAGAGGCGGGATGAGATCTCGCGTACGGATTGATCATTGATTTCAATATCAGTGTCAAGTAGATAAAGTGGGATTGTTCCTACATCCACTTTCCAGACCGTAACATAAATTGTGGGATCAATAAAAGGTATTTTAATTATAATTGGTGAATTATCCTGATTGAGGACCCGGCTGATTGGAGCAAGGTCACGCTCAAGTTTTTCTACAATGTTATCCTGCCATCCTTCAGGTCTTATATGCTGGTGCAGGTAACCATCTGAGTACATGAATCCAACAGCAACAAGTGGTATTCCAAGGTCACTGCATTCTTTGACATGGTCCCCCGCAAGAAATCCTAGTCCTCCGGCATAAAACGGTAATGAGTGCTGAAGCCCGTACTCTGCAGAAAAGTAGGCAATTGGGTAATTTGCAAGCTTAGGATAATGCTCTCTAAACCAACCGATTCTTGAACTTTTCATCCTCTTAAAACGGGCCATAACAATATCATAATGATGAAGATATTTTGCATTTCGAAGCGCTGCATCAAATGTTTCAGCAGGCAGTTCTCTTAACATCTTAACCGGGTTATGAATACTCTCATCCCAGGCCTGCCGGTTCAGTTGTTTAAAGAGCATCTTTGCCTCAGGGTGCCAGCTCCACCAGAGGTTGTAGGCAATATCTACAAGGCCCCAGAGCCTTTCAGGAATATGAAGGAAGCGGTGGTACTTAAGGTCCAATGAGTTTGTCTCCTTGATGTACTATTGATCGCTTCATCAATTTTTGGTTGTCGGTTGATCCCTCACAAACTTTCGCAGAAGAGAGATTCTGCGAAATTCTTTTATAAATTGAGTATGTAATGAATACAGCATGCAAAGCGGTTTGTTTCCAGAGTGGCTGAACCGCTACAAATATCACCTGCGAATGAGGAATTATTCCCCTAAAACAATTTCAAGTTATGAGCAGGGGATACGTTATTTTGGTTACTATGTCTGGCTCATGAGAAATGTCAGAGAGGAAAGCCTTACAGGGTATTGGAATGATCATAGTCGTCTTAGACTTGATACAGATGTTCAGATTGAACCAAAGGTTATCAGTGAATATCTGACCTTCCTATCAGATCTGAGAACATATAATGCAAAAACTCTTCACCGTCTTATTTCTACCATCAGCTCATTCTACCGGTATCTATATTCACAGGGTGCAGTACTGCAGAATCCGGTTGTTGGTATAGAACGCCCAAAAGTAAAAGGTCAGGAACTAAGATACCTGAAACACAGCCAGGTTCTACGGTTGATTGACTCGATCTCCAATGACAGAGACCGGCTTATAGTGCGGACAATCTATGCAACAGGAGTAAGGGTTTCAGAACTGTGCAGTATTAGAATTGATGATATTGATTTTGATGAACAGACGATACGCATATGTGGTAAAGGTGGTAAGATAAGGACCGTGTTTATAGATCCTGATACACTGGATGAACTTGGGAAGTTCATAGGAATGCGATATTCAGGTCCTGTTTTTCTGGGGCAGCAGGAACACCCGTTAACGCCAAGAACAGTACAACTAATCTTTAAGCGTCATGCTCCTTCTGGAATCACACCCCATAAAATTCGCCACAGCTATGCCAGTGAATTATATCGACGTTCAAAGAATCTCAAAGTGGTCCAGGAAAACCTGGGTCACACTTCTATCAAGACAACTGAGGTCTATCTGCATACTGATCTGGATGAGAGGAAACGGGTTTACCGGGAATTCTTTCCCCTTTCAGAAAAGAAGGATGTTACATAAACCGTATAATGCTATATAATTATAACCCTCCTTTTTTCTTATGTTTTCAATTGTTTTCTTTCAAAAAATACCATTAGAACTGAATTCATGCAAATAAGGTTTAAATCTTAGGATATTTAAATTAGTATATAAACATTCGTATAGCATTATTAGATTTATGCATCAATAAGTCTGTTTTACTTATTAAATTGTGAAATTTTTTATAACTATTTTATCATGAAATTTCTTGAAAAAAAGTTTGTTATTTGAATTCTCTGATTAATGCTTCATAATCATTTCCGTCTGGAAAAAATTATAACTAATCCTGAGATAATGAATGCAAATGGTGCCAGGATTAATGATACCGGAGACTTTTGCGTGGTAGCAACCGTAGTGGGCACAGATGTAACCAAAGGTTGTAATCTTGCAATAACCGGGATTGTCTTTCCACTGGTTATCTGAACTGCTTGTGTAAAGTCAGAATATCCTGTTAATCGGGCTAAAACTGAATGAGAACCTATTGTTATATTTGACAGGAAAACTGGCGAAATCCCTTTATACTGATTGTCTATGAAAACATCAGAGCCTGAAGGGATAGTCTCAATAAAGACATTTCCCTCTGTTTCAATTTCCGGGGTATCATTAAGGACTCCTGTTACGATTGTTGTCCTTCCGGAACCAACATCAATTTTGATAGAATATGGTATGTAACCCGCCATACGGAATACAACTGAATGTTGACCCGGTGTGATATCTGTTATATCAAGAGACCCGTTTGACGGGGTCAGTCCTTCATAGTTTCCATCAACATAAACGGCTGCGTTCGGTGGTGTTGACGATGCAGCAATATATCCTGATGTTGTGGCGCCTGATTGTTGAAGGGGGAAATCAGCGGTAATGGTATTCATTGCACTTATAGTAACAGGTTTTGTCAAAGTCTGATAACCTGCGAGCTTCAGTGTCAAAGTATGTACCCCCGCAGAAAGTTGTGAAATAGTTGCTGGAGTCTGGTCGCTGAATGTATTATCAATATATATATCTGCACCTGAAGGTGTCGAGGTTAGAGTTATACTACCCATATTTGAATTTGGGACAAGATTTACAGTCAGGGTTGTTTTCTCACCCGGGTTTACACTTGTAGTGTTGGTATATGTCTGATAACCCTGGAGATTCACCTGGATATTATGGTAAAACGGGTCTGTTACCTGGAACTGTGCCGGCGAAAGAAGTTTCTGCACACCGTCCAGGGTAACAACAGCTCCTGAAGGAACTGTATTCACAAGTATAAAGCCACCATTAGATGGGACCAGTTCTGCCACAATTGGTATGACCTGATTATAACCTGGATTGCCGTCAACTTTCTTTTCCCATTTCTGGTAACCTGACAAACTTATTTCAAAAGTATGACCAGGTGTTCCGGTAGTACTAACCTGTATTTTAACCGGAGTAGTTCCTTTCACGAGTCCGTCCATTGATACCATTGCGCCGGATGGTGTGGATGTCACATCATAATAACCCCATTGACCGCCAGGCATTGTATTATCTTCAACTGCACAGACCTGCCATGCGAACAGGACCAACATTAGTCCTATAATTAGTTCTATTCGCAGCGTGTTCATACCGTTTCTCTGAAAAGGCATAGAATGAAATCAGTGTTGCTGTATTTATGGGTGTCGAAAAAGACCGGATCAATAATTGCCATCCCACTTTGGATCAGGTTCCTTCTTTAACATTTATATTGAAGTAGTAACCAATTTGAAACAATCAATTCTCGATAATTATGAAAAATATGCTTGATTTTTCTGTAGGTGAAATCCGGGGCTCATTATCACTGGACGAAACTCTGTTTATGATTCGAATGGTAAAGTTACTCCCTCCCTCGAAAATCAATCACCTGGAAACTGAAAGCATTAACCTTTATGGAGAAGATATCCCGGTTTATTCTGTCCGTACACTTTTTGGTCTCCCATATCGCTCACCCAGGATAACAGATAACCTGATAATCACTCAGATAGAGGAAAAAAAGATTGCACTCTGGGTAGATTCGACCTATTTTTTTGAAGAAAAGGATGCACCCCAAAAAACTGAGGATACTCTTCCAGTTACTAAATTTGAAAATTATGGTTTAGATCTATCTGAAAATGGTGTATTTATTATCACAGACCTGGAATTGTTAATAGAATCACGGAATAATGAACCGCAGACTAGTATTTCGGAATTATTCTATCGTAATATGAATGGGTCCCTAAATCTTTTTAAAGATGCAAGCACCGAGGAAGATCTCCTTGACCCTCAAAGGACCCGTACAATTCTGGAAGAACGTGCAAGAGAACTCGCGCATCCACGAAAAGAGAAGGACGAATCAATCTTTATTGAAGTTCTAAAATTTCAACTTGCATACAAAGAGTATGCAATTGAGATGAAATATATCCGTGAAGTTATCATAACGAGGGAGATCACACCTGTTCCTGGAACCCCTGATTATATTGTAGGTATCTGTGCAGTAAGGGGTGAGATTATATCTTTAATTGATTTAAACAATCTCCTTTTAATTCCTAAAAAGGGACTGACTGATTTAAATCAGGTGATTGTTATCTCCAACGGGGCCATTACGTTTGGTCTTCTTATTGATGATATAGTTGGAATAGAAAACATTCAATATGAAACTGTTTTAAATAAATCATCAGAACCTATTTCTACATACCACGATTACATGCTTGGAACTTATGAAAGAGATGTAATAGTCCTTGATGCCGGATCACTTCTGTCTAACCCAAAGATGATTATTGATGAATCAGTGCCATAAAGGAAAAAATATTTTGCCATATCTTTTTCATAAAGAATAACAGAATTGATTATATGAGGGTTTGTTAATGCTTCAATTTTTCTCCAATATGAAAGTAGGGACGAAAATTCTTGTTATTTGTCTGTTACTTGCAATAATCCCTACTTTATTACTCGGGATTATTGCTTATTCAAGTTCGAGCAGTGTGATAAATGAACAGATACAGACTTTGCTTGAAACTCAGGTCCATGATATGAAAGGCTGGACAAACGATGTCTACAAACTTACAAGAAATAAGGTGAACAGCGATCTCAACGTATTAAAGCAGAATTTCTATTCAAAAGGGACTCCTGAGATAATTAAAGGCCAACTCACACTTGTTGATAGTACTGGTAAAGCATATACAGTTAATGATAACTTTGAGGTTGTCGATAAAGTCCAGTCACTTGTTGGGGGTGCGGCAACTGTTTTTCAAGTCTATAATAATAGTTATGCTCTCAGGATCTCGACGAATGTTATTGGGACTGATGGACAGAGAGCAGTGGGGACTCCACTTACGGACAATGTCTACCAAGTGGCAGTAAAACAAGGCGTGACATATTATGGGATGAGAGATTTATTCGGAAAGAACTATGTCACAGCATATGAACCTATCAAGTCCAGTAATGGAAGTATAATAGGCGTCTTGTTTGTAGGTACTGAAGAAGGCCAGACGCTTGATGTTGTAAAGAAGAGCATAAGGGAAACAGTCGTAGGTAAGAATGGTTATATGTATGTTCTGAACGGGACCGGGTATGTTCTTGTTCATCCTTCTCAAACCGGGCAGAACTGGAATAACGAGTCATTTGTCCAGGAGATGTATAAGAACAAGGACGGAGCAATTCGTCATAATGTTAATGGAACAAACGTTTTTGATGCGTATACTTACTATGAACCACTTGACTGGTACATAGTATCCCGTGCAGAACTATCCGACTTTACTGGTCCTATTGACACAATACGAAATACAATTCTTGCACTTGTAATCACTTCAATGTTACTGGGTGCAATAATTGCATTTCTCTTTGGACGTTCAATATCAGACCCGCTTCAGCAGGTAGTTCTAATGATAAAAGAACTTCGAAATGGTCACCTTTCTGCACGTCTTAATATTAAGAGAGAGGATGAGATTGGTACCATGGCGGCTACGATGGATGAATTTGCCGATGATCTACAGATAAATCTCGTAGGCAACATTAAAAAGATTGCAAACGGCGAATACATCCAGGAATTTTCCAGTCCAGCTGATGAAAGGGATGAAATTCGGCCTGCCTTGCAGATGATGATAGAGTCCCTCGATCATTTACACAAAGAAACGATAAAACTCACCAATGCTGCCCGTGCAGGGGATCTGTCAGTCCGGGGGAATGAAAAAGCGTTCAAGGGTGGCTACAGGATGATCATTGCGGGTTTCAATAAAACCCTTGAGACAATTACTGAACCAGTAAACGAAGCTATGCGCCTGGCAGGTTATTATGCAACAGGTGATTTCACAGCTAGATTTGATGAAAAAATTCCGGTCGCCGGAGAATTCATAGCATACCGTGACGCCCTTAATACTATTGGAATTGAACTATCAAGACTGATGAAGCTTATAACTGAGGAGCTTTATGAAGGTGTATCTGTTCTTTCTGCTGCATCAAGCGAGATATTAACAGTTACCACACAGCTCTCATCCGCAAGTTTGCAGACAGCAACAACTGTAAATGAAACTTCTGACACGGTTGAAGATGTCCGAAAGAAGACAGAAATAGTTAATAAAAAGACAAAAGAAGTATCAGAAAAAGCTATGAAGGCGATTCAGGTCTCAGGGGAAGGTCAGAAATCAGTTCAGGAGATCCTTGATGGTATGAACCACATTCAGAGACAGATGGATATGATAGGTATGAATGTCATCAAACTCTCTGAACAGAGCCAGGCAATCGGTGAGATTATTGCAACAGTAACTGATATATCTGAACAATCAAATCTGCTTGCTGTAAATGCTTCAATTGAAGCTGCAAAAGCTGGAGAGTTTGGAAAGGGATTTGTCGTAGTTGCCCATGAAATTCACAACCTTGCCCAACAGTCAAAGCAGGCCACGGCAAATATTAGAACTATTCTTACAGATATCCAAAGGGGAGTATCTTCAACAGTTGTGTCTACTGAAGGGGGGACTAAAACAGTAGCAGATGCGGTCAGACTCACAACAGATGCACGCGAAGCAATTGAAGTTCTCACACGTTCAAGTGCTGATTCTTCCCGTGAAGCAATTGAAATAGCCTCCTCAATCCAGGAGCAGGTTGCAGGAATGGACCAGATCTCTCTTGCAATGGAAAAAATCCGTGATGCTGCTCAAAGAAACCTTGAAATAACGAGAAAGGCAGAAAAGACAGCTGAGGATCTCCACGAACTTGGTGGCCGTCTGAAAAAGATCACAGTCCAGTATCACGTATGAACCATATTTCATGAACGGAAACGATCAAGAGTTTCAAGAGTGGCTTTTAGCCACATTCCGCGAGGATGCTGATGATCTACTTACAGATATCTCACAGGGACTTATAGAACTCGAGAGGAGTGGTGGGTCAGGAGATATAAAAATCATCGAGCAAATTTACCGGAAAACCCACAGCCTGAAGGGAGCATCAAGGGCTGTCAATTTCAGGGAAATTGAATCAATTTGCAAAAACCTCGAAAACATTTTTTCACAAATGAAAAATGGGGATTTTACCCCTGATGATCTTGTTTACGACTTATTCCATAGTGCTATCCGGGGGATAAGAGAACTTCTTTTTTCAGAAAATAAGACTGAATATGGATTTGACAAAATCATCGACGACCTTGAAAGTCTTTTAAAAGATAAAAAATATAAAAGACAATCGAAGGTTAATAAAAATGTTAGAGTGCAAAAAAAACAAACTGAAAATCCTGTTGCCGGTGGTTCTGGAATTAATCTTCCTAACCGGGAAGGTAATAAAAGCAATACTATAAAAATTTCAGCAAATAAGCTCGATCGTCTGATAATGGGTGCGGATGATCTTCTTACCACGCGTCTTTTCATTACTCACAGGATGCATGAACTTGAGGAGATGATAAGCCGTTTTTCAATCTGGCGCTGGAATCACAGCCTCATAAATAATGACGTGCATCTAATCAGAGAAATATTACTCGGAAAAGAGAAGACTTTTCTGCCCCCTGAGCTTGTTGTACCAATAGAGAGATTGATTGCATATCTGAAATATGACCGCGATTTTATCATTAACCTTCAACATGATCTGAACGCTCATTTTCGTGCAACAGATGTTGATAGGTCTGCTCTTGAACTTAGCACTACGGGGATATCAGAACTTATTCACGATGCGGTTTTATCGCCTATTTCAAGTATCTTTTCTTCATCTCCTGCTTTTGTCAGGGAATATTCCCGAAGTTTGGGGAAACAGGCTGATATCGTAATAGAGGGTGATGAAATTGAGATTGACAGACGTATTCTTGAAAATCTTAAAGCTCCTCTCATGCATTTAATCAGTAACTGCATGGATCATGGTATTGAATATCCTGATATACGTGAGGCTCATGGAAAAAAATCTAAAGGGCTTATTCGGATTAGTATCATTCCACAATCAGGAAGTAAGGTCAGAATCGAGGTGAAAGATGATGGTTCAGGTATAGAGATAAACAGAATCCGAAAAACAGCTTTAAAAAGAGGCATCATTACTGAAAAGGAAGAGGAGAGAATAACTGATGAGGAAGTAATCTGGCTTATTTTCAGGTCTGGTTTCTCAACGAATTCGGAAATAGCAGACCTTTCAGGAAGGGGATTAGGTCTTGCTATTGTTGAGGAGACAGTCACACGGTTAAATGGTGAAATAACGATTTCATCTAACCAAGGGGTCGGCACATCTATAGTCCTTATAGTCCCAGTACGCCTTGCAACACTCAAAGGTGTTATTGTAAATTCACGAGATTACCTTTATGTATTTCCATTGCAGCATGTCAGGCAGGTCATAAGAATAAAGCCAGATTCGATTTTTCTAAAAGGGACAAGGCATTATATAAACATTGAAGGGGAGATAATCAGGATTATAAGTCTTGAAGAAATCCTGAAATTGCCAGATTATGAGTATACTTATAATGCGGAAGAACAGATATCGGTACTAATCATTTCATATGGGGCAGGTCAGGTAGCATGTATTGTTGACAATGTTTTCCGGGTTCAGGAGATTGTTGTCAGGTCTCTTGGAACACAACTAAAACGTGTAAAGAAAATTTCCGGAGCAGTTATTCTTGGTGATGGGAAGATTGCTCTGGTGCTTGACCCTCTTGAAATAATTCAGGATTCGTTGAAAGTCCGTAATTCGGAAATCAGGAAGGTATTCACTCATAAAAACCATGGAAGGATTCTCGTTGTTGAAGACTCTGTTACCTCTCGTGCACTTCTTCACCGGACACTTGAAAATGCAGGCTACTATGTGGAAACTGCAGAAGACGGGATAGAAGGGTATGAAAAGTTAAGAAATCGTGAATTTGATCTTGTTGTTTCGGATGTTGATATGCCTAGAATGGACGGTTTTACCCTCACTGAAAAAATTCGTGCCGATGAACGTCTTTTTAATACACCTGTAATACTTGTCACTTCACTTGATTCCAAGGAAGATAAAGAGCATGGGATCTCTGTCGGAGCTGATGCGTATTTAGTCAAGAGTAGTTACGATAAAAATAATTTACTGGACACAATAATGAATCTTCAAAAAGTATCTCACTAAGTGAAATATTTTGTATTCCTAACTGAATCTTACAGAATAACAGAATAGGAAGAATTTAATGGGAAAAAATTTTGAAATGCGATCAATCCGGGTCCTTATAGTAGAGGATAATCGGACCCAGGCAGAATATCTTAGATACATTCTGGAAAAAGACGGTTATAGTGTGATAGTTGCAGCAAATGGATTTGAAGCAATTGAAATTTTAAAGGAGGAACTGCCTGCCCTTATCCTGACTGATGTTATCATGCCTGAGATTGATGGATATGAACTTTGTAAACTGATTAAAAAAGATGAACGTACAGCAAAAATACCGGTTATCCTTGTGACAAATCTTTATGACTCTGAAGATGTGATAAAAGGACTTGAATCTGGAGCAGATAATTTCATAATAAAACCTTATAATCTTAAATTTATCAATTCAAGAATCGAAAGTACTCTCAAATCAGCAAGCGAAAGCGACCCGGACGGAAAACCAACTGAACTTGATGTAATATTTGACCATAGTGTTCATACAATAACTGCAAGCCGGCTGCAGATTCTTAATATCCTTCTTTCAACATACGAAATAGCCATTAAAAACAATTCAGAACTTGAACTTGCAAACAGGAAACTACGCCTGCTCTCTGACATAACAAGACACGATCTCAAGAACCGACTGATTGCGCTTGAAAGTTATCTTGTTCTTTTGGAAAATACGACTGATATCTCAAAAATACAGGAAATCGCTCATAAAATCATGAAGATTGCCATGAGTATGCAGTCACAGATAAATTTTACAAAAGATTATCAGGACCTTGGAATAGCAGCACCACAATGGCACAATATCCACAAGCTTATCAATCGTGTCGAAGAGCAGCTTGATTTTAAAAATGTTACTCTTATCAATAAAATCAAAAATATTGAAGTTTATTCTGATCCGCTTCTTGAGAAGGTTTTTTATAACCTATTTGACAACTCTTTAAATTATGGTGAAAAAATTTCAAAAATTGAACTTTATTCAAGCATTTCACCCGATGGGCTTATAATAGCAATTACTGATGATGGCATTGGCATAAAAGATGAAGAGAAAAAAGATATTTTTTCACGTGGATTTGGAAAAAATACAGGGTTTGGCCTCTTTTTATCCAAAGAAATTCTCTCTATAACCGGGATATCAATTCAGGAGGATGGTATACCTGGAAATGGTGCCTGTTTTGAGATACTTGTCCCTCCTGATATGCACAGGTTGGATAATGAAGATGAAACCCGTTGATAAAATATTTAGGTTCTATGGTGGATATTAATAAGCAACCCTGTAATAAAAAGTCAGAGTGTAATGGGTAATGCGACATTCACCCCTGTAGTGTAGAGGTCAATCATGCAGGACTTTGGATCCGGCGACGGCAGTTCGAATCTGCCCAGGGGTATAATCCATTTTCAATTTGAAATGTCCAGTTCATCTGGCAACATCTAGATATAATCGATAACTTCAGGTTTATTCCATGGAAAAATCTCTGCTTCTCACAGACCTATATGAATTAACAATGATTCAGGCCTGGATGGAGGAAGGGAGACAGGATACAGAAGCTTCATTTGATCTCATCTTTCGGAAAAATCCGTTTTCTGGTGGTTATACCATTGCCGCAGGTATAGAAGACCTTGTTGCCTTCCTTTGCAAATGTTCTTTTACCGCGGCTCATATAAAATATCTTTCCAGTCTCAATCTGTTTACCGAAGAATTTCTTGATTTACTCATAAATTGGAAATTCAAGGGTAAAGTCTACTCAGTCCCTGAAGGGACACCCGTATTTCCGAATGAACCATTTATCCGTATTGAAGGGCCCTTATGGTCAGTTCAGCTTATAGAGACCGTTGTTCTTAATCTTATTAACTTTCAGTCACTTATTGCAACAAAAGCGAGCAGGGTTTGTAATATTGCAGGGTGGAACACAGTACTTGAGTTTGGAGCAAGGAGAGCTCAGGGTCAGGATGGGGCTCTTTCAGCTTCAAAAGCAGCTTTTTTAGGGGGTTGTGCCTCCACGTCAAACCTTTATGCCGGGCTTAAATATGGAATTCCGGTTTCAGGTACTCATGCACATTCATTTGTGATGGCAGCTCGGGACGAGATTCGTGCATTCCGACAGTATTCAATGGTCTATCCTGATAAATCCACTCTCCTTATCGACACATATGACCCGATAAAAAAAGGACTTCCCCACGCAATTGAGGTAGCAAAAGAGATGGAAGCCTGCGGTAAACAATTGTCGGCAATCAGAATTGATAGCGGTAACATAATCTCTATTTCAAAAACTGCAAGGACTATGCTGGACGAGGCCGGGCTTTCGTATGTAAAAATTATCGCATCGGGTGATCTTGATGAATATCGTATCCTGGCAATAAAGGAAGAAAATGCGCCTGTCGATCTCTTTGGTGTCGGAACAAGACTTGTTACCGGATACCCGGACTCAGCACTTGGTGGAGTTTACAAGTTATCCGCAATTTGCAACAAAGATGGTTTATGGGAAGGCCGGCTGAAGACTACTGCGGATAGTGAAAAGAGTACTCTCCCTGGTAAAAAACAGATATGGAGAGCTTATTCTAATGACTGGGAAATGATTGGCGATTACATAGAATTAGAAAGTATAGATGAGACAGGACAGATTATTGACAACAAATTTCAGGATTTTGGTGAATGGGGCAAGATAGAAAAGGATATTGCACGGGTTGAACCACTTGTGCAGCTTCATATGGAAAATGGTCTAAATAAAGTTGACCCTCTTTCTCTCACAATTAAGCGTGAAAATGTTATTCAATGGTGTGGAAGGATACCAAATGAAATGAAGCGATTACATAATCCTGAGATCTATCCAGTTTTAAAGGGTCCGAATCTCCAGAAACTGACAAAAAAAATTTTAATGGAAAATTATGGCGAAAATCAGTATTACCACTCATCTTTATGCAGATAGTGAGGCGAGCGATGGAAAACCATTTGTGCTTGAAGGAAAAATATACCGAAATGCAAAGAACGGGAGAATAACGGTCGTGAGTTCAACAATGAATGATGCATTTCTTTTAAAACCTGAGGAAGCATTTGATCAGAGTTTAATCCCAGCCAATGTGATTAAGGCCCTTCAGTCACGAAACCGTTATGTCCTTGCTGAGTATTCAGACATAAAGGGAGGACCAGTTAAGATCTGTTATTGTTCCATTTTGAAGGTAACAAATTAAATTTTAAAGGATTCTATTATGGACGAGTATTTGATACCATTGTCTGTGCCGTCTTCAATGAAGGCAAGGTACAGCAAAAACTTTTCTGATGCAACCCACTCGACCGGGAAGCTTATGCTTTTTGCTGGAGACCAAAAAGCCGAACACCTGAATGATGATTTTTTCGGAGAAAATATCCATCCTGATGATTCTGATCCCGAACATCTGTTTCGAATCGCATCACAGGCTAAAATCGGGGTTTTTGCCGCACAACTAGGTCTGATTGCCCGATATGGCAAAAACTATTCCCTGGTTCCTTACCTCGTAAAAATCAATGCAAAAACTAACCTGGTTTCGTCCGGAGTACGTGATCCGGTCAGCAGATTATGGCATACCGTAGCACAGGTAAGAGAATTTGAACAAGAAACCGGCCTCAAAATTCTTGGAATAGGTTATAGTGTTTACCCAGGAAGTTATCACGAACCTGAAATTCTTGCGCAAGCCGCGTCGGTAGTCTCTGAAGCACATAAAAATGGATATATTTCAGTTCTCTGGATTTATCCCCGCGGGCAGTCCGTAAAGAATGAAAAAGACCCTCACCTGATAGCAGGTGCAGCAGGACTTGGAGTAACCCTCGGTGCAGATTTTGTTAAAGTAAATTTTCCGTCCAACTCAGGAAATGAAGACTTTTACGCATTCAGGGAAGCAGTGCTCGCAGCAGGTAGAACCGGTGTCATTTGTGCAGGTGGTTCTTCCATGGGAAAAAGTGAATTTTTAGAGCGGCTGTATCAGCAGATACACATTAGTGGTGCAAGAGGCAATGCGACCGGAAGAAATATCCACGAGCGCTCACTCAAGGAAGCTGTTCAATTTGCAAATG
Organism: uncultured Methanomicrobiales archaeon; assembly: GCA_903926075.1. Taxonomy (GTDB): domain Archaea; phylum Halobacteriota; class Methanomicrobia; order Methanomicrobiales; family Methanospirillaceae; genus CAIYHQ01. Next base: position 107,976 of record CAIYHQ010000111.1, on the reverse strand, counting down.
CCGTATTCGCAATCACAGTTGAGGGAGCAGAGGTTCACGAAGCACTCAGATATATTGATTCAAAAAATTAAATTATTTTCATACTCCTTCAAGTGCAAGTTCAAACATCCACTCAAGTAATAATGGACATTCTATTACAATACACTCCTCGTCACAACCAATACATGGAATGAGAGATTCCCCTGCCAGGATACATGAAGGTTCAAATGGACTTTTTTTTGCACGCAATATGAATGTTTTAATACCTTCCTGTTTCACCTCATTGCGCTCAATAAGACCGGTGTCCAGGAGTTTTTTTACAATTCTGGAACACTTTCTGCTGTCAACTCCAAGCAATTTCCAGAGATCGCTTTGAAGTACTCCATCAGGATTTTCTCTTATCTTCTGAAGTCCGATCTCGACCTGATCTGTCATAATCCGCTCTTTTTATAATGTTGGAGCAATTGTAAGAATATTATTACCGCGAATAACAACAGTACCAAGAGTCCGTCCGCGCGAATCATTTATAAATTCAGTTGTTTCTTCAAGGTGGACATTCAAATACTCGTCTACAGCAACGAGCCTTCCCTGAAGTTTCCTACGTTCGTCTTTAATTTCAACAATAATTTTCGAGTCGAGAAGGGCATAGACTTTCTTTATCGGGAGTACTATACTAGCCACCATCGCTTTATATTGGAGTTAAAAATGATTAAAGGTTTCTTTGCTACATAAAAATTTTGGGATTCAGCATTTATCAGCGGTTTATTCAACGAGAGGAACCCAACGATCCTTTAACTGTTTTTCAACATCAGGAAGTGTTGTATATTCCATCTCGTCAAGTGATAACCGGTGGGGTTCAAAAGGACCCATGTCCCTGAGCATATCTGCGAGTTCATTACATTTGGAACGTACTCTGTCAAATGCTACATCATCAAACATATCAGCGGGCCCTATAAGCTTTCCATTTGAAACCTGGTAACCCAGACATATAACCCGGGGCGGCCCGTCAAATCGGGTACAATTAGCATCACAGAGTCCAACAGGCATAAAAGGGCCATGGTGTGATCCTCTCATCCATCCTGCCACGATTGTTGGAATACTGAATGGTTCAAGTACACAGCCTACGGAAGGAAGGCCGCTTTGTGCTCTTACAATCATCACCGGGTCATCTTTCCCCACATAACGTCCAGCCAGCATGTTGAGGCGCTGTGTACTGGTTGCTGCTGCAATGATTCCATCTTTTCTCCATACTCCTTTAACGACGTATCTTGAAGGTGCTCCAATGTATGCGAGGAGACTGTAACTATCTTCAGGCGTACTAAAACGGATCATGCGTTTGTCTATGAGATCATGTACTTCAAAAACAAAACCTGTATGCATTGTAGGGTCAATAACAAGCCCAGACGTGTTGAACGGGTCTGCAAATATCTTGTACAGATAAAAATTCCAGGCACCAGGCTCGGTTTTATCTGCCATAAAGATAAGCACAGGGTCAGACCCACGCTCTTCAAACTCCATCTCAGCAACGCCGGGACCCATCCCCTTTACATTTCCAGAGAATGCATCAGATAACATATCCTGTCCGGCACCGTATAGTTTCATCTCTTTTGCAATCTGCGTGAGTTCCATAAAAACATTGAACGCAAGTTCATGGATCTCGGCATTGTCGATGCCCCTGTTATGCGTCATAATTAGCTCGACATCATCACCACAATGGGTAACAAATGAGTCGATAAGCAGTCCGCCTTCTTCCTTTTTCAGCATTTTTGAAGCTCGTTCAAGGAGTTTCGGATGAGTCCGGGAGTGACCAGGGAAGCTCCCTACATCGGCTTTAATTACACTGACTGTCGTCTTTGGCATAAAATCATAGTACTATTGATTTGAATGCACTAAAAATTAATGACAGAATTATCGGTATCAATCAATAGGAAATACATGTAATCAAAAGTGAAAAAATAAGTTTACTGAGTCTTTTGTTCTACTCAGGATTTAATTCATCTGAACCAGACTCATCCGGCATAGAGTTGAAAGTAACTTCCAGTACACCGTTGCGGAAAGATCCGGAAATATTTGTCTGGTCCACGGGTGGAAGTTCAGCAGAACTCTTATAATTCCTTTTTTCAGATTCTGCCTTTATGATGAGGGTATTTCCCTCAAAACTTAAATTTATCTGTTCTGATGTAGTGCCTGGAAGCTCAACCGTGACCTTGACTTCATTACCTATTCGATTTACTTCAGCAACCGGCTCTGATGCATTGCGGGAAGGAGTCAGGACTTCCGGAGGTATTCCCGGAGTTCCGGCCCCGGTTATGATGATTTTAAACCCATAGGCCACAGGTTTGCTTCCTGTCTGGTCGAGTGAACGCTCGATCAGGTTTTTGATCATCTCTTCAAGATTTTTGAAGTGATCACGCGGGTCATCCTGCATTGGTTAAGCCTCTTACTGTTGACTTATGGTAGCTTCAAGCTCCTTTGTCAACCGCTTTATCTCAGAGAAATCTTTCTCCTGCCTGATAAAGGTAAGTGTTCTGAGCTCTTCAGCTTTCTTCTCCTCTTTGTTCCATAATTCTGCCCTTTTTATAACCGATGCAGCATTCTCAAGTGTTTTCCGCTCTTCGTCATTCCAGAGCATTTCCCAGGCCTGTTGTTCGGACGCTTCAAGGGTATCTCTATCGAGCGAGCCTTTTACCTTTTTAATGGCTGATTGAAAGTGCTTCTTTGTTATCCTTATGTTTTTAACCGCATCAATTCTCTCCTGGTCACTCTTCTTTGCCATGAATCCGATGAAATCACGGATTGCAAAAATTTTAGCTTCGCGGACCAGAGCCTCAATATCGGCGCCGACATACCCGGAACTTGTCTCTTTAACGAGGTCAGGAATACTGATATCGCTTGCAAGAATTGCCTCAGCGTTTTTTAGATAAACCTCGAAGATCTTCTTTCTGCCCTCTTCGTCTGGTGGTGGGACATAAATATGGCGCTCTATTCGTCCCGGCCTTGTGAGCGCAGGGTCAAGCATGTCGGGACGATTTGTTGCAGCGATTACAGTGACGTTCTTTAGCTCTTCCAGACCGTCCAGTTCTGTAAGAATCTGTGAGACTACACTCTCTGTAACATGAGATGAGCCCATATACGAACCACGTTTCGGGACAAGCGCATCGACCTCGTCAAAGAAAATGATTGAAGGTGATGCCTGGCGGGCTTTTCTGAATATTTCCCTCACTCCTTTCTCGGATTCTCCAACCCACTTGGATAGAAGTTCAGGACCTTTTACAGATATGAAGTTACATTCGCTCTCATTTGCAACAGCTTTGGCAAGAAGTGTCTTTCCGGTACCTGGTGGTCCAAAGAGGAGAATCCCCTTTGGAGGTTTCGTCCCGATCTGCTCATAAACATACGGGTACTTTAAAGGCCATTCAACCGCTTCCTGTAGTTCCTTTTTTACTGCATCGAGCCCTCCTACATCATTCCATTTTATGTCAGGAACTTCCACGAGTACTTCGCGCATCGCAGACGGTTCAACATTCTTTCTCGCTTCTTCAAGGTCCTTGGTTGTTACTTTTAATGCGTTCAGAACTTCGGCAGGAATTTCCTCTTCTTCAAGTTTTATCTGAGGAATTAACCTCCGTAGTGCACGCATTGCAGCCTCTTTTACAAGGAGAGCTATGTCAGCACCGACAAACCCATGGGTATTATCTGCAAATGTTCCTATGTCTACACCTTCCGCAAGCGGAACATTTCTTGTGTGAACCTGAAATATCTCGTGGCGGCCTTTTTTATCAGGGATTCCCACTTCTATCTCACGGTCAAACCTTCCTCCCCGCCTGAGTGCCGGGTCGATTGAATCAGGGATGTTTGTTGCGGCGATTACTATCACCTGTCCTCTGGCTTTTAAACCGTCCATAAGGGACAGGAGCTGGGCGACAACACGTCTTTCAACTTCACCTTTTGTCTCTTCCCTTTTTGGGGCGATAGAGTCAATCTCGTCAATAAATATTACCGTCGGAGCATTCTCCTGGGCTTCCTCAAATAGTTCCCTGAGCTTTCCCTCGCTCTCTCCATAGTACTTGCTCATAATTTCAGGGCCAGATATCGTTATAAAATGGGCCTGAACTTCGTTTGCAACCGCTTTTGCGATTAGAGTTTTTCCTGTCCCGGGGGGACCATAGAGTAATACTCCTTTTGGTGGTTCAATTCCAAGTTTTTGAAAGATTTCCGGGTGACGGAGAGGTAATTCGATCATCTCACGGACCAGTTCAAGTTCTCTCCCGAGTCCTCCGATGTCTTCATAATGGACATCCGAAGTCTCTTTTTTACGTTCCCCTTCTTCGGTAGGCCGCCCAGGTTCTTTTAATTCTATAATTGTATCATCGGTGATTATACCCGCACTTTTTGGAGTGACTTTTAAAATTGTGTAGTTGAATGCATATCCAAAAACACCTATTCTAAAGTTTTCACCCTCCCTGACAGGTCGCCCTTTTAATAATCGTTTAATATATTCTTCCATCCCTGAGAGCTTATCAGACTCCAAAGCCTGCAGGACTACCTTTTTTGCATAATCAACTTCAATTTTGCTAATACGGACAGGTTCATCTATTCCAGTGCCAGCATTACTCCGGATTGTCCCATCAATCCGGATGATGGAATAGCCGCTATCCTGGGGAAATCCCTGCCAGGCAATCGCAACAGCCTTCCTCTTTCCTTCTATCTCGATAACCTCGCCATTGACCAGCCCCAGCCTTCTCATCACTTCTGTACTGATACGGGCAAGACCTCTGCCGGCGTCGTCTCGAGCAGCCTCTTTTACAGTAACTTCAAGTGAATCAATTTGTGACATAATAACTCCTATATTCACTCAAGGTTAGTGTTTATATTATTTATAATATACTATAAGGTTTAATAAAAATCGACATTTTTGTCGATTGAAAAAAATTTATTCAATTATATATCTTTCAGAAGATTGTACAGCCTTCTTCAGTTACAACCATATCAATTTTGATATCAAAATTATCAGAGGGGAGAAGATTAACTCCCTGAAATGAATAAGCTGCACCAATTTTCACGGTTTCTTTGCAGGAGCCCAGAAACCGATCATAATAACCTGCACCATATCCAAGACGGTTTCCCTCTCTGTCAAATGCAAGTACAGGAATAATAACAAAATTGAGATCTTCAGGATTGGCAGTAATTTCTTTTCCTATCGGTTCAGGAACAGAGAAAGTACTTATTACAAGGTCACAAGGGTCAATAAGATAAGAAAGTCTGAGTGAACAGGTTTCCTTCTCGATAATAGGCACAACTACCTTAGATCCCCTTTTAATGAGTGTTTTAATCAGATCTCCCGTCTCAACTTCATTCCCCTTCGCTGCATATACCATAGTAATAGCCTTAAGTGGGATGATCCGAAGAATTTCGGAACAGATAGTATTAGATAATGCGAGTCTTTGCTCAGGGTCAAGCTTCTCACGTGTTCCTTTCATCCTGTTCCTTATCATTTCCTTTGTCCCATTGACAGAAGAATGGAGGCAAGGGGGACCGCATTCATTCATTTAAATCAAAAAAATTCATTAGAAGCTGAAATACTTGTTTACTATCTTTATTGCACAGAAGTCACCGCACATTGTGCAGGCATCGCTATCTGCCGGCATCCGCTCTGAACGTATTTTTTTCGCTCTTTCCGGGTTGATTGCTGCACTGTACTGACGTTCCCAGTTTAATTCACGCCTGGCATGAGCCATTTCCAGGTCTTTGTCACGCTTCTTGAGCTTTATCATATCTCCGACATGTGCTGCAATCCGGGAACTTATCACACCTTCGTAGACTTCTTCGGGTGTAGGGAGAGCAAGATGTTCAGCAGGTGTCACATAACAGATAAAATCCGCCCCATATGCAGAAGCCAATGAAGCACCAATCGCTGATACCCGGTCATCGTATCCAGGGGCAATGTCCGTGACAATTGGACCAAGCATATAAAATGGTTTGTGGTTTGTCAATCTTTTTTGGAGTATAACATTCGTCTCTATCTCATCAATCGGGACATGGCCTGGCCCCTCAACAATAGTCTGGACACCTTCTGCGTGTGCTTTATCTGCAAGTTCAGAGTTGATTATGAGCTCCTGGATCTGTGCACGGTCTGTTGAATCATGTATCGCACCTGCCCTCATCCCGTTACCCATCGAAAGGGTCACTTCGTGTTTTTTCAGAATTTCAAGCAGGTAATCAAATTCACTGTATAATGGATTCTCTTTTTCATTATGGAGCATCCATGCCGAAAGAAACGCCCCCCCTCGTGAGACAAGTCCTCCATGCCGGCCTTGGTTTTTCAATCGTTTTAAAGTTTCAAAGTTTATACCGGTATGTATAGCCATGAAATTTGTACCGAGTCTGGCCTGCTCTTCGGTTATCCGAAAGAGGTCGTCTTCGTTCATGTTAACAACTGCGCCATCCTTTCTAGCAGCTTCAATAAAAGCCTGATATAAAGGGACACTTCCAACTGAAAGTCTTGTACTCTCAACAATTCTTTTCCTGATAAAGGCAAAGTCACCACCAGTACTCAGTTCCATCAGGGTATCAGCGCCGGCAAGTTCAGCCTGCCTGGCTTTCTCAATTTCCATATCAATATCAACAATATCAGAGGAGGTCCCAATTGATGCGTTTACTTTCGTTCTTAATCCCTCTCCGATACCACAGATCTTAACTTTCCGGTAAGGAGAAACCGGAATAACTATGTGGCCGTGTGCGACTCCACGCCTCACAAATTCTTCAGTTACCCCTTCGTCACAGGCTACTTGTTTCATCTCTTCCGTGATGACTCCGGATAATGCTTCTTCAATAAGACCCATACCTTATCATGTTGGTAGAAAAGGATGATAAAGGCTCGTTTCAACAAAAAAGACTAAATTTTTGTTGTTCTCTTAACAAGTAAAGTTGTTTTTCGTTTATACAATTTTATTTTAGTTTTACCTCCTCCATAGGTTCTTTTACACAACTCTTCCGATACTAAATGCAGGAGTACCGGCTTGAAGGTAAATTTTGGGGGTTTTGTCTCGATAAGTACAGTCGACTGGCGGGGAAAGGCAGTTTGTACTGTTTTTTTCAGGGGGTGCCCTGCACGTTGTTATTACTGCCATAACCGTGAACTTCTGACAGGGGAAGACCTCCGTGACATTGATTTTGTATATGGTCTTATTGAAGCATCCTCTTTGGTAGTGAGTGGAGTTATTTTTTCGGGTGGCGAACCAACAATGCAGCCGGAAGCTCTTATGGTCCTCTTAAAACGTGCAAAATCTATTGGTCTACAAACCGGAGTTCACACTAATGGAATACAACCCGAAACTCTTCGCGCGCTTATTGAAGAAAGGTGTATTGACCATGTTTCGCTGGACCTCAAGACTACCTGGGACCGATACAACAATCTCATGAAAGGATCCTATTGTAATGACGTCAAAATCTCGCTCAATCTTTTAAGAGATGCTTACAATGAGGGCCATCTCCCTGAACTAGAGGCGGTTATTACTTCAATTCGTGGATTTGAGTGTGAGATTGAGGAAATAGTTGCACAAGTTACTGGCATACCTGTAGTAATTCAGCAGGGTGTATTACCTGGAGAAATTCCATTAAGTAATGACGAATTACGAAATGTAGCAAAAAAATTAAATATTCCTGTAAGAATTCGATCGCGTGAAGAAGGTGAATATGGAATTGAAGGTGATAGGTGTGATAGGACTACCGGCAAGCGGGAAAGGGGTGTTCTCACGAATAGCAGGAAATGAAGGAATTCCAGTGGTTGTGATGGGTGACGTGGTCCGAAACGAGGCAGACAGACTTGGAACTCTATCAACTGATAATAACCTGGGGAGCATTGCAAAACGTTTCAGGGAAGAACAGGGGATGGATGTGATAGCAAAACTTACTCTCCCTATTATTGAATCTTTCAACTCTCACATAGTTCTCGTGGATGGAATCAGGGGGATTGATGAGATAAACCTGTACCGCTCATATTTTCACGATTTCGTCCTTATAGCAGTTGTGGCCCCTTTCCATGAAAGATTCGACCGCCTGCTCGCGCGTGGCAGAACTGATGATTCCCTTACAAAAGAAGAACTTGTTGCAAGAGAGGATCGTGAAGCCGGATTTGGACTTTCTGATGCGATGAATACAGCTGACGTTGTAATAGAAAACTCAGGAAGTATTAATGCATTTGAAGAAAAAGCAAGAGAATTCCTTCGCAAACAGGGGATAGTTTCATGAGTCTCTCACCTTATTTCTCATCATCGTCAAAAGTCTGGGAAGATATTGAATGGGTATATGGTATAGAAGATGCAGGATATGAGGGGTGGGAAATTGTAGCAGACGGCCGTTATAAACTCGACAAGCCTGAGCAATATAATGCGATAAGGGAAGTTATCGCAAGTACAGGACTGGGTATTACGGTCCATGCTCCGTATGCAGATCTGAACCTTTCAACCCTCAACTATCCTATCTGGAGAGAATCAGTTAGACAGATCTGTTTGTGTGTCGAGAAAGCAGGTGATTTTACAGACCGGGTTACAATTCATCCAGGGTATATGTCACCTGTTGGAAAATTGATGCCTGACAAGGTATGGGAGCATCAGAAAACAGCATTAAAGGAGATAGGTTCCTGTGCCATAGAAAATAATGTCCTTGTATGCCTCGAAAATATGATAGGAATCCGTGAATTTCTCTGCCAGCGCCCTGAAGAACTTCAGGGTATGACCGGGGATATCCCCGGTATAGGGATAACCCTGGATTTTGGACACGCAAACACAGTAGGTCTTATCAGGGACTTTCAAAAGATCATCGGTTCGGTTCAGCACATACATATACATGACAATCATGGAAAACATGATGAACACCTGCCACTGGGCCATGGAACGATAGACTGGGGAAATATTGGAAAGGCAGTGTCTTCCAGTTATAAAGGCAGGGTTGTAATCGAGGGGCGCTCGATTGAAGAAGCAGTTATGAGCCTGAAAACTTTCAGGAGGTGCTTTACATATCAGGAGAAACGCTGAATGTCTGTTTTCTGGGGACCGCAGGCTCTCTCCCCACACCTAACCGGAATCCGTCTTGTGTCATGATCCGCAGGGGTTCTGAAACCATTCTGTTTGATTGTGGGGAAGGAAGCCAGCAGCAGATGATGCGAGCGAGCGGCAATACGAACTTCCGGGTGAAAGCAATATTCATCACACACTGGCATGCAGATCATTTCTTGGGAATTCTCGGTCTTCTCCAGACTTTGTCATTTTACGGTCGTACTGAGGATCTTATAATTTACGGACCACTGGGGATTCATGAGTATGTTGAATATATACGAATTTTATCAGGGAAATTGAGGTTTTTAATCAGAGGACGTGAGATGAGTGATGGCAGGACTGAGAATTTTTCAGGTTATTCAGTAACTGCATTCAAAACCCATCACAGAATTATTGGAATTGGTTATACTCTAATTGAAGAGAAGAGGCCAGGTAAATTTGACAGGGAGGCCGCAATAGCCCTCGGAGTGCCTATAGGCCCGTTATTCAGTTGTCTTCAGGCAGGGGAACCAGTTAATGTAAAGCATGAAGATGAGGAGATCACAATTTTCCCGCAACAGGTTATGGGAGAGATGCGGACTGGGAGGAAAATAGTATATACCGGAGACACACGTCCCATGTACAACTCAGCACCGGAATCTCTAACCGGGGCAGACCTTTTGATCCATGATGCCACATATATCGATAAAGATAAAGTCCGCGCAGAAGAATTTTTCCATTCAACTGCTTCAGAGGCAGGGAAAGTTGGAAGATTTTTAAAGGCTAAAAGACTGGCTCTTGTTCATATAAGTTCAAGGTATACCCAGACTGCTGATCATGTAAGGGAAGCGGAAAGTGAATATGAGGGTGAAATTCTGGCTCCCTATGACCTTGACTACCTCGAAATCCCTTACTCATAATACAAAAGCTATTCTCTTTATAAGATAGATTAAATCTATAAATCTGCGACGAATCTGATTAAGAAATCAATTATGATTTTTAGCATATCTTTTCGGATTGAGAACGAAAAAGACGACACTTTTGGAGTATGAATATGGATAACGCGTTAGTGGTCTACCGGCTAAGTGCCGGGTGCGACCTTGGTGAAGTTGTAGAGGGAAAGACATACGCAGGAAAAGTTCAGGGATTTGCAAACTTTGGAATGTTTGTGCAATTGAACGACAGGATAAAAGGGCTTGTTCACAAGACGAATATTAAAAATGAACATAATGAAAAGGACCCTGTTCTTGTCAGGGTCAATACAATACGCAACAATGGAAATCTTGATCTTGAAGAAATTATAGCAACTGATTATACTATTGAGAGTGTGCAAAAACGTTCTCACGCGGTTCAGTTATCAGACCTTGGAGAAAAGATAGGAAAGACAGTACAAATTGAAGGAGAAGTGGCACAGGTCAAGCAGACAAGCGGACCAACCATCTTTACAATTGTTGACGCGACAGGTACTGAAAACGCAGCCGCTTTTATTGAGGCTGGAGTACGTGCATACCCTGAAGCTGAGGTGGGACATTTAGTCCGGATTGTCGGTGAAGTGATGCAGCGGAACCGGGATCTTCAGATAGAGGTTGATTCGTTAATTGTTCTTACTGGTGACGAGGCTTCGGAAGTAAAAGAAAGAATAGAACGTTCGCTTGAAATCCGTGCAGAACCCGTCGAGGTCCCGCTTCTTATCGAGAGTGAAGTTTTACGAAAACTTCGGCCAGAGATGATGAAAGTTGCAAGGATAATAAGAAAAGCAGTATTTACAGCTCAACCAATTATTCTCCGGCACCATGCCGATGCCGATGGTATATGTTCAGCTATTGCCCTTGAAATAGCGATCACGTCTCTCATCAGAGAATCCGGTGGAGATTTTGATTCAGAATATTTCCTCTACAAACGTTCTCCCTCGAAAGCCCCGTTCTATGAAATTGAGGACATTACAAGAGACCTTGATTTTGCCCTGAAGGACCATGCCAGGTTTGGCCAGAAACTGCCGCTGATTCTCCTTACTGACAATGGGTCAACTGAAGAGGACCTGCCATCTTTGAAAGTAGCAGAGATTTATGAGTTGCCGATAGTTGTTATCGACCATCATCACCCTGACGCAATTGTCGATCAGTATCTCAAAGCACATGTAAATCCATATCATGTCGGAGGAGATTTCGGGATTACTGCAGGGATGCTAGGAACTGAAGTTGCAAGGCTTGTAAATCCCAAGATTAGTTCTCTTATTGAGCACCTTCCTGCTGTTGCAGGGGTTGCTGACAGAAGCGAGGCAAAAGAACGGACTCTCTATCTTGAACTTGTGGAAGAGATATATAGTGAGGACCATTGCAGGGATATTGCGCTTGCCCTCGATTACGAACAGTTCTGGCTTCGTTTTAACGATGGCCGTGAGATTGTAAAAGAGATGCTTGGTATTACCGGAACACCTGACCGACACAACCGGATAATTTCTCTTCTTGTTGAAGAAGCAAACCATGCAATAGAAGACCAGATGAATGCATCAATGCCGCACCTGCGTGATCAGGAACTTTCAAACGGTGCACTTTTGTTCCTTCTCGATGTAGAGATCCATGCACATAAATTCACCTTTCCACCTCCTGGGAAAACGTCAGGTGAAGTGCATGACAGACTTTGTAGAAACAATCCGGGAAAATCAATAGTAACTATAGGATTTGGTCCGGACTTTGCAGTACTCCGTTCACGAGGCGTCCTTATGAATATTCCAAAGATGGTCAGGGAACTTCGGGATGAAATTCCAGGTGGTGGAATATCGGGGGGAGGCCATCTTGTTGTTGGGAGCATTAAATTTGTTGAAGGTATGCGGGAAGAAGTCCTTAGGGGACTTGTTAAAAAGATTGCTTATGCAGATATAGGATAATCTGGGAAATATATTGAATTCAGAAGAGAGATATTAAAATTCGCATTTTTTTTGGAATTTTTATATGAAATTAACGAAGTATTATATACTAGCAGCAATAACGATAAGTAATTAAGGTGTTGAAAATGGGCTCCAAAGAAATTAAAGAATGTTATAACGAGACCCAGGTAAAGATCGTTCAGTATTTGAAAACTGGCATCACGAAAGGTCGACACTACTTCAAATCAAAGTATATCGCACACGATCTTGGTCTATCATCAAAAGAGGTCGGTACAAACATGGCAATATTAGCTGATGTATGCCGTGACCTTAAGATCATTCGCTGGAGTTATTCCAACAGTACAACATGGATGGTTACTCAAAATTCATTCTCAATTTAAGACGATTATGGTAAAAATTGTCGAAATCGTCTCTGAAATTGAATTTGTTGCACACATCAACGAATTCAAGGATTGCCTGATGTCTCAGGATCACTCTGATCAAAAAAATCTGTGGTTTAATATTGATGTCCCAAAAGGGCATTGTATAAAATCAGGAGACAGGGTCAGGGTTATTATTGAGACACTGAACCCATAGACTCTTTTTTGGAAATTTCATCACGGATTTGCTGAATGCGCATCTCCTGAAACTGAAGGTTCATACCCATACTCTTGATTGCCATTGTGATTTCGTCATTCAGGTCAATCTGCGAATCTGCGATGTGATATGTATTTTCAAGGATACGTAGAAGTCTTCTATTGATATCCACGCTTTTAACAAGTCTTCCATACTCATGTATTAGTTCAGATTCCACTCCGACTGATGTCGCCCTCTCCATATCAGTCTTTATCATTGTTTTTCTGTTTAGGACATGCTCTATTGCCTCATAGAGTTCTCTGTGGGTGATTGGTTTAAGGATATAGTCCTCTATGTAAATTCCATATTCCTGAGCTTCACCAGGTGTGAGTTGTTTTGCCGTGAGCATCATAACCGGAATTTCCTTTGTTGCAGGATTATTTTTGATATGAACGAGTGTCTCCCACCCATCCATAGGCTCCATCATGATATCGAGAAGAATAATATCCGGAGTGACTGTTTTTAAGATGTCAATTGCCTCGTTCCCTCCGTATGACGAATGCGTCTTGTATCCACCCCGTTCAAGCATCGTGACAAAGACATCAACGATAAAAGGGCTGTCATCAACAACAAGGACGCTATACATCAGAATGCCTCCCCTATCACTTTTGCAAGTTCTTTCAACTCCTTTAGGGCTGCATCTTTTTCACTCTCCTCCAAAACTGCAGTGATTATCACCTTTTCGCCTGCTCCAAGTATTACAAGTGTATTTCCCGAGGTTGCAACACTTACAACGTCAGGTTTCGTGAGTTTGATTATTGTTGATGCAGACTCTGCTGAAGCAAGGAGTGTAGCGCACATTGCGGCAAACCATGGCTCATTAAATTCATTCGTTGCATATTTCCCAAGCATTATCCCGTCCCTTGAAATAAGGGAACATGTGACGATGCCCTGTATTGCATGTATATTATCTATATACCCTGCTATTTTCTCCTTCAACATGATGCTACACTCTTCTCTTCGTTATGGGTGTATATATGTTAATCTGATATATCTTTATTTAGGATTTTATCTTTAGAACCATACTCACTATGAACCCCTTCAAACAGAATGTATGATGTCTGCTAAAAAATAAAATTAATTTCATAAGTCAATGGAAATGTGACAAATTACATAAATGATTTCAGCCTATATCTATACTTGCGGGGCCATAGGGTAGCCTGGCCATCCTAGGAGACTGGGGGTCTTCTGACCCGCGTTCAAATCGCGGTGGCCCCATTTTAATTTTTCAGGTATTTTATGCGATATGATCCGCGTTGCAAGAAATGTCTTCTCTCCAGGGTTCTCTATGAAGCTGAACTGGCAAATGCTTCTCTCTCACTGAAAAAATCCCTGATTGAATCATCTGCAAAGAAGATAGATGAACTTGCCCGGTCACCCATAATAAACCCGGTTCTTGCAAGTATCATTCATCGTCATGTGTATAGGGAAGTTGGTTGTGATGATCCTTACAATACATTAAAAAAAGAAAGCAACAAAATTGCAAAGAAGGTTCTGGATGTTGTCAGCCCTTCTCTTCAATCATTTCATGACTATGTACTAGCATCAGTTATTGGTAATCTGTTTGATTATGGAGTGCGGGGTCATGAGGTCTCCAAAGATTTTCTGGGGACCTTCAATAGAGAATATTCCAGAGGTTTGACTATTGATGATACAGAAGAGATCCTTTTGCATTCACACCGTATCGTATACTTCACAGACAATTGTGGAGAGATTGTTTTCGACGCGCTTGTACTCCGTTATCTTCACGATCAGGGGTCCCACATAACCCTTGTTCTGCGTGATAAACCTATATTGAATGATGCAACTCTGGAAGATGCTGTTGCACTCGGACTAGGAAAGTTTACCGATATTATTACTACTACAGGGTCAGGATGTGAACTCGGATTAAACCTGTCGATTGTACCAGAGGAATTAAAACGACTGATTTCCGATGCTTCATTAATTATCTCTAAAGGAATGGCAAACTATGAATCTCTCACTGAATACACCGATCTTCCTCCGGTTGCATATATGATGGCAGTCAAATGTGAACCGATAGCGAAACTTGCAGGGGTTCCAAAAGGATCAAAGATTGCGGCTCTTCAAAATTGAACCTGATAATAAACGAGTCTGAGATACCCTTTTATTATCCTGTTCTCAACCTAGTGTCATGGGAATATTCGACGGCATATCTTTTGGATGGCTTCTCCTTGTATTCGGGACGCTTCTTCTGGTGGTCGAAGCATTCTCACCCGGATTTTTTGTTGCAGTCCCTGGGACCGTCCTTATTATCATTGGAATTCTTTTGATACTGGGTTTTCCAATATTTGGAACCTCTTTGGGTGTTGTGGTGGGGGTGTTCGTTGCAATGGTAACTGCAGGAGTAACAATCTGGATATACAGCAGGTTTACTCAGGGTGACCGCCCGTTCACTTTGAGCCGGGACTCGGTTATCGGTCTTGAAGGAATGGTTGTTCGTGAAGTGAATTCTGATATAATTAGTGGTAAAGTCCGCGTTTCAGGCCAGATATGGAGTGCAAAAAGTGAAAATGGAAACATTCCAAAAGGTACAAAAGTCAGGGTAATAAGCTCAGAAGGGGTCCATGTTGTTGTGGAGAAGATATAGATAACAAAATTTTGATTTTTTTTGGAGTAAATCATGGATATAGAAGAAGTTCTGAAGAGAGTAAACAGACTTATTGAAGCTGGTCGTCATGAAGATGCTATTCAGGTAATAGATAATGCAATTGCTTCAGGCATTAAAGACAAAAAGTTATATACTGAACGAGGAAGGCGTCTCCAGTACCTGGGTCGCCACAGTGAAGCAATAGAAAGTTATAATGAAGGTCTGCTTCTTGAACCGCTGAACATCACTCTTCTCTTTCGAAAGGGGTACGTCTTAAGAAAAGTCAGGTTGTACGAAGAGGCAATTGCCTGTTTTGATTCTGCATTATCGGTGGACCCTGAATATTCTGACGCTTTAAGCCAAAAAGGCTTTACGCTTAATGAAATGGGAAAATATAAATCTGCAATTCCAATTTTTGATAAGGTACTCAAAGAAAGTCCGAAAAATGTAAAAATACTTGCAAGCAAAGGAATTGCACTTTCTGAAACTGGTGAATTTGAAAAAGCCATAAATTGTTTTGATAAGGCTCTTGCAATCAATGCAATTAATGCATTTGTTTACTACAGTAAATCAATCGCACTAAGGCAGATGGGGAAAGAGCGTGAGGCGAATGCAACTATGGCAATGATCAACAGGCCCTGGTAGAGAGAACATTAATACAGCTTACTACCTACCAGAATGTGATCAATATGGCGCTCTTTGAAGCACTGATAACGATATTTCTCATACTTGCAATAGTTATAATCTTTGCAAAGGGAGTAGTAATAATCCAGCCTTATGAACAGGGCCTTCTTATCCGTCTTGGAAGGTATATAGGACGGTTAAATCCTGGCTTTCGCTGGGTTGTACCGGTTGTATCGAGTGTTCAGAAACTCGACCTGCGGACACAGGTAATGAATGTGCCAAGTCAGGAAGTCATAACAAAGGACAATTCACCTACTAATGTTGATGCAATTGTCTATATCCGGGTTATTGATCCCGAAAAAGCCTTTTTTGAGGTTGTAAATTACAAGATAGCAACGTTAGCCCTTGCACAGACCACGCTCCGGGGTATCATTGGTGATATGGAACTTGACGAAATCCTCTACAACAGAGAAGTTATCAATACCAAGCTCCGTGATATTCTTGACCGGGAAACCGACCAATGGGGTGTCAAGATTGAACGAGTTGAGATTAAGGAAGTTGACCCGGTAGGAGCAGTAAAGCAGGCAATGACTGAACAGACTGCTGCAGAGCGGGCGAGAAGAGCGGCTATCTTAAGAGCAGACGGAGATAAACAGTCCGCTATCCTTCGAGCCGAAGGGCTTCGGAGAAGTATGATCCTTGAATCAGAAGGAGAAAGGCAGAGTAAAGTTCTCAGAGCTGAAGGAGAGCGGATATCAAAGATCCTGGAAGCACAAGGAGAGGCTCAGGGACTTCGAATTCTGGCGATTGGAGCGCGACCACTGGATAAACGTGCAATAACGGTTCTTTCGCTTGATGCACTCAAACAGATGGCAAATGGTCAGGCAACAAAGATAATATTTCCTTTCGAAATCTCGGCTCTTATGAAACAAGGAGCAAAATTCCTTGGAGCAACCGATGAACCTGCTGAACCACTCAGTTCAGAACCGCCTGATGATATAAATCTCCTTGGCAAGATACCCTCTCCAGAACAATTACAATCAATTCTGGAACAGCTTGAGAAGCAATATGGTGATATGACAAATCCGGATATAAGTAAAAACGTTGAAAAAGAATCCAGGGAGAAAATTATCCCCGAATAATTAAAATTTTCTTTTTTTGTTACATATGCAGCAGGTATGGTAATGCAATCAATGAGAATAAAGCGATAAGCATTATGGTACTCACCATCCCTGTTATGGAATTTGCATATCTCTCAAGCCCTCTCTTTGTAAGGATTCGTTCGACTCCCTCTTTCAGAATATATCCCCCGTCAAGTGGGATCATAGGAATAGCATTGAAAATTCCTACATTGACATTTATCCAGCCGCACCAGAAAAGTAATTGTATTATCTCAAAAAAACCCCAAAATGGAGCTTTAAAGTATTCAGCCCCGTCAGTTGGAAAGGCAAGAATTCGCATTAACTTACCGTCAAAAGAATTATTGAATGGAAGCGAGAGGAGCGTGAGAATGCCAACCGGGGACCATAAACCTGTTATTTTTGAATAAATACCCGCAGTGTCATAATAATAAATACCCATAAATCCGCTACTTGTCTCTGCATAGCCAGACGGCCATTTTGTAAGATTTAATGTATAGTTTTCTGGTTGTTTATCTTTTAGAATGAGAATCCTGATGGAATCCCCGGGTTTTGTTTTATTCAGAATGCCTGATAACTGAGTCCTTGAAGATACATTCACACCATTAGCTGCAATTATAACAGAATTTTGTGGAACTCCTGCAATATCTGCAGAAAAATTTTTATAAACGCCGTATATTACTGGTGCATCGGTCGGAGCTGCAAGACCAAATGTAAAAATCATAAGTCCAAAACATAGAAAACCAAAAACAAGATTATTTGTTATTCCCGCACCAAACATCCTGATCCTTTTCATGCCTTTGGTTTTAAGAAGGTCATCTTCATCAGGTTCCACAAAAAAACCCACTGGAATTACTGCAATAAGAACACCCATTCCTTTAACCCTGATATTCTCAATTCTGCAAAGAATCCCATGACCAAACTCGTGAATCGCAATTGTTATTATAAAAGCAAGCCAGACTGCAATTGTTGAAGGTACATATTCATTGATACCCGGAATAAGGAGAATATTTTGTGGTTCATATATTCCTGTCGGTTCGGGTTGCATAATGAGCGTCATTCTGATTGCGATAAAGAGCATTAATGTAATGAATACAGAAAATATCACAACTACTATAACACCAAATGTCCCGTATATCCTGAAGAATCTCGAAAATCTACGAAAAAAGTCAAAAAATCCTGTCTTTCCAGTTTTCAGTGCAATAACCGGACCATAGGAAATTATTGTTTCCGGGTATGGTCTTTTTTTGTAGATGGCATAAGCAATGCATGCATACAAAATTATTGTAACTGCAACTGGAATGTACCACTCCATCTTTACTTAGAGGACTTATAATGATAATATAAATCCGATCAGATCAAAATTCAGATAATTTCTTCTGGGAATTTTTCTTTAACAAAGTGTCAACGGTTTTCCAGCTTTTTCTGGCACAGGGTGGAGGTACATTATGTGTCATAATATATCGTGTCAGAAACTGAATCGTGAGAGGATCTGAAGGATATCCACTTCCAATTTCTCCATATTCCTTTGATAGCACCTTAATTGACCTGTCCCGATAAACCTTTGCAACAATGCTTGCAGCTGAAACAACCGGATATATTGAATCTGCATGATGTGCTGCGATGACCCTACACTCATAAGGAAGCATTTTTTTCACAGTTTCACCGAATCTTTCCGGTATAACATCACATGCATCTAGATAAAGGAATTCAGGGTGAAACGGCCTTGCAGCAGCAGCGTGAGCGCGAGCAACACAATCATTCATTGTAACGCTTTTACCCCGGAAATCTATCCTGTCCGGTCCGACAGTAATTATATTAATCTTGCAGATCTCTTCAATTTTAATAAGGAGAGCTTCTCTTTTTCCTGGTGTCAGGGCCTTTGAATCACGGACTCCAAGTGAAGTCAGGTCGGTATCCGGCTCACATGAAACAGCTGCCACAACCATGGGCCCGAGAACTGGACCTTTACCTGCTTCGTCCACACCACATTGCATAATATCATGTGATTACAGGGAATCCTTATTATTACCTGTGGTACTTCAATATGTGGTAATCACTAAGTCCTAGATTATTGAATAAAAGAAGAAGAGGATGTTCTATAATTGGCAACAATTACTCTCCTCACCCTGGCAAAAAAAACGGCGTATTATGAAATATTAAGGTTGTTTGAAGACACAGGGTGGGACATTGAAATTGAATCGGTAAACACGGTTAAGGCTGCAGCTCATGCAATATCCACAAAAAAGATTGATGTCATTATAAGTCCGATAGATCTCCCTGATTTTAATATTTTTGAATTTATCCGGTGGATAAAAGGTCAGTCATCATTCCCTCCCTTTATCATCACATTTGGCGAAAGCCCTCTCGCTGAGGAGATTGAAGCATATAACAAAGGAGTTGATTTTTATTATGATTCTGTAGGTCAAAAAGAGCCTCAGTCATTAAGGCTTCGGTCATTTATCAACCAGATTACAATAAAAAGAGAGATTGAAATGAACCTTTCTTTCTCGCTTCGTAATATGGAAACAGTGGTTGATTCAACTGAAGATTCGATATATATTGTTGACCGGCATGTCAGGTATCTTTTTATCAATTCACCTCACCGGAAGAGGCTTTTTATTACCGATCCTATAATCGAAGGTCATCTCTATAAGGATTATCATCTCCCTGACGAGACTGAAAAATTTACAAGTATTGTCAATAATGTTTTTAAAACCGGGAAGGCCGAGATAGAGGAGTACAGGAAAAAGGAACGCTGGTTTCAGAGAAAGTTCATCCCTGTCGTTTATGAGACAAGTAAAGATGCTCTTGCTATTATTGTAATCTCAAGTGACATAACGATATTAAAGCAGCTTATGGAAAAAGCAGAAGGCATAACTTCACTCCTTACAAGTGCCCTCTCATCAACATCAGACGGCCTTCTAATTCTTGACCGGGCAAACCAGATAATAAGGTATAATGAAAATTTCATCACTTTTTGGAATATTCCGGAACAGCTGACAAAATCCAATGACTATTCGATGATTGCAAACCATATACTAACTGCACTTCTCCATCCGTCCCTTTATACGAAAATAATCAAAGAACAAAATTCTTCTCCCGCCCAGGAATTCTTTGAATTACTTGAACTTCTTGATGGCAGGACATTTGAACTCCATGCATTTCCACATCTGCTTGGAAATACGGTTGTAGGGTTTATTCATTCATATCGTGACATTACAGAGAGAAAGCAGGCAACAATAGCTCTCAGGTGGTCTGAAGCAAATTACCGTACTCTTGTAGAGTCTGTGGATGGTCCAATTTATATGGTTAACGAGAACTGTAGTTATCTCTTCATGAACCGCCTGCATATGGCCTTACTTGGTGTAATAGGAGAAAACTATCAACCCGGTCTCCTCGATGTCTTTCTTCCTCCGGAAGAGATGAAATGGTTCAAAAGGGTTATTAAAACGATATACGAGACAAAAAAATCTATTGAAGATGAATTTAAATGGGGGGAGACTTTTTACATCAGAAAATTCTGCCCGGTACATGATGATGAATCATCTCTTGTAAGGGCGGTCACTGTAATAATGACAGATATCACAGATAGAAAAAAAGGAGAAGCTCTGCTTAAAAGTTCAGAAGAGCGATTGAAAATTCTTTTTGAATATGCACCTGAAGCTTATTATCTTACTGACACGAAAGGGACATTTATCGACCTTAACCGGGCAACTGAAGCACTAACCCTGTATAAAAAAGATGAGCTTCTCGGTAAAATATTTTTTAACTTTAAGCTTCTTTCAAAAAATCATGTGAAAAAAGCTGCAATTCTCCTTGCAAAAAATGCCCTGGGCCTTGCAACCGGTCCAGATGAGATGGTAATCAAGCGAAAGAATGGAGAAGACGTAATTGTTGAAGTGATGACTTATCCCGTTATTATTGGTCCGGATCATCTTGTTCTTAATATTGCACGTGACATCACTGAAAGAAAGCGTGCACAGGACGCAATAATGCAGATAAACAAAAAATTAAATTTACTCTCAAGTATTACACGGCATGATGTTCTGAACCAGGTAATGACAGTTCTCGGGAGCCTTGAATTATCAAAAGAACTTATCCATGATGAACTTTTACAGCGTTATTATAAAATGGCTGAGGATGCGACATATTCAATACGCCAGCATATAAGTTTCACAAAAGCTTATGAGGAGATAGGAGTAAAAGCACCCCAGTGGCAGAACGTATTCACTCTGTTTACAGAGACCGCGGAACATGCGGGAGAGAGTCAGACAACGCTTGTTGACCCTGAATTGATATCAGTCTGGATTTATGCTGACCCCCTGCTTCCTAAAGTTTTTTACAATCTCTTTGATAATACAAGGAAACACGGTGGAGACCTTGACGAGATCACGATATTTTCTGAAGAAACAAGGGACGGGATACTTGTTATCTACACAGACAATGGATCAGGGGTATCATATGTCGAAAAAGAAAAGATATTTGAGCGCGGTTTTGGGAAAAATACAGGATTTGGTATGTTTCTTGCCCGCGAAATTCTTTCAATGACCAGAATTACAATCCAGGAAAAAGGTATTCCGGAACATGGTGTCAGGTTTGAGATGTTTGTACCCCGTGGTGGATACCGGATTCTCGAACCTGACCATGAGTTTAACACCCTGGAAACTGGAGAGTCTCTCCTACTACCTGATTGAAGCCCAGAGCGCGCCAAGTTCCAGGGAAAGTTTTGGATTTACCCTTATTAGTTCTTTTATGAGGGTGAATGTATCAAACTCCTTCATATTTATCTTACTAATCGAACGGACAATTGAATTGAGTTTTTCATCCGAAAGTGTGATAAAAATTTCCTTTATCTTGTGATTCCTTTCAAGAGCCTTTCCAAGAGCTGAGCTGCGCCATCCTCTGTCATATTCCATTAGTGCTTTTTTTCCTGTATCTCCGTTTGCAATCGCTTTTGAAGCAACATCAACTGCAAGTTTTCCGGTGTAAAGAGCATTATAAATTCCTCCTCCTGTAAGTGGGTCACTCACCCGTGCAGCATCCCCAATAAACATCAGGTTATCTGATACAGTACACTCAAGTGGCTTGCAGACCGAAACACCGCCAACTATAAGTTCAATTGGTTTACCCTCAGGGAAATGCTTTCTAACAAAACTATTCAGGTAATCAATTGCCCTGTGACCCGGGCCGCTTTTTTTCCCGCTTATTCCTATTCCAACATTCGCTGCCCTTTTCCCTTTCGGAAAGACCCACACATAACCTTCTGGCGCAGTTTCATTTCCAAGATAAAACTGGGTAACGTTCTGCGGGACATTGATATCTGCAAGGACGTACTGTGCGCATGTTTCCATCTCCCGCATAGGTACGGTTGTGTCTATACCACACCATTTTCCAAATTTTGACTCAACTCCATCAGCAGCAATTACGACATCAGCTTTTACCTCGGTTACGTCACCCCCAGCTTCAATTTTAGCTCCAATAACCTTACCCTCTTCAAGAATAGGAGCTATAGCCCGGGTCTTGACAAAGATCTCAGCACCCGCGTCTGCCGCCTGCCAGATTAGTTCGCGGTCAAAGACTTTCCTGTCAAGTATATAACCTACCTCTGAACCTGCCATCTCATGGGCAAGTTCCATTGTCGTACCGTCAGGCGCAATTATTGTAGCCCTCTCGATTTCGGCTGCTATCCACCTCTCATCAGGTCTTATAAAATCAGCAAGAAGTTTTTTACCGATACCCTCGGCACATCTGACCGGAGCTCCAATTGCAGGTCGCTTTTCAACGAGTCCTACCTCGAGACCTTTTTCTTTTGCAGTCTTTGCAGCAATGGCTCCGGCGGGTCCACCACCAATAATAAGGATATCATACTGCGACTTCATTCGTTACCTCCAGAGCTCCGAGGGGACATACTTTGGCGCAGACCCCGCATTGAGTGCACTCCTGACCGACTGAGAGGTATGCATCGATCAGTTCAAGGGCCCCCTCAGGGCAGACTGCGACACAACAACCACAATATCCGCAAATCTCTCTATACACTTTGAGCATTTAAGATATATTTGACTGAAGACGCCTAAATAGTTACGATATGAAGTCGAAGGATCCATACTGTCCTCCTCCTCCGGGTTTCATATTCACTTTCCCCTCCCTTAACGCAACTATTGATTCAGCAACATGATTATTCACTTTAGAAAGTTCCTCTAATTTTATTTCAATCAGGATTTCAGTCTCTGTTTTAAATAACTCAATAAAAGAGTCATAAAGACTCCTGCAACCTTTTGTTGCAGACGATGCAGTACCCAGAGTCCTCATGATGATCTCGCTTAAAGGGACCATGTGGATATAGGGTGGGCGCGGAGAAGTGTCAGTCCCGGAGCTAAGTTCCAGGCCTCTGTCATGAACTCCTTTCTTTATCCTGCCTTTATCAACCGGACACTTCCACATTAGTGATTTTGCTTCTTCCAGGCCGAAACTCCGGTAACAACGTATACAGGCACTTTGGTTATATTTTCCAAGTTCTGGGAAGAGCCCCACGTTCTCAATAATCTTTCCTTCCCTTATACTTTCAATTACAGAGTGAATATTATGGCTCTGAATCTCTAAACTTGTCCACTCCCTGCCAATTTTATCAGGAGAAGGACTGTGAGCATCAGAATTTGAGAGAAAAGGGACGTTCACAAGTTCTTTTATTGCTGCACCATATGATGAATCGGCTGATAGCCCTAGTTCAAGGAATTCTATAGATTCAGATCCATAACAGTCAGCAATACTGTCATAGAAAGCATAAATTGAAGTCCAGGGCGTAAAAGCATGAGCAGGCCCGATGAGGCCGTCAAGTTTATGGACTGAACGCGCGATCTCGTTACCTGACAGGTATATACGTGGACGCCCGTTATTATCAAGTGTTTTTGAATCCTTTTTAAGCGCATCTGCAAGATCAGAGAAACTCTCAAAATCTTCAAAGATTATCAGATGGTGTACTCTTTTGTTATCCTCTACCTCTGTGGTAGGAATAACAATAATATCTCCATTGTCCGTCTCTTCCCAGTATCTGCGCCATTCCGGGTGTAGTGCATCACCGCTACCCTGAACGAGGATTCCTTTTTTTCTACACGCATTAAGGATGAGAGGAGGAAGCATCGAGGCTGATGAAGCCATTGAAAAACAGGAATGAATATGAAGGTCTGCCTGCGCCTTCATCCAACTAACCTATGTACCTTAGTTCTTCGTCACTTTGGGGTTTTTCACCTTCAATAAGTCTCTCAATTAGTTGTTCCATCTCAATTGCCCTCTCTTCAAGGTTAGCTGAGTCGACTTCAATTTTTAGAAGTCCTGAAAGCACACGCAGCAGGCTTGATGCGCTTTTTGGATCTACTATATATCCTGATGTCTCACCCATCAGACAGATGCCCTCGATCCCCCTCATTGCACCAAGGCCAAGAAGAAGACCCGCAGCTCCAATAATTCCTCCTCCAGGCACTCCCTTTTCAAATTCAGCTCCCGACGCAAGGACCTCTTCAAGTAAATCAACATTATTTACTGCTGCGAGCACTCTTGGTTCTTCGATCATTTTGCCAACTCCGAAACCTCCAAGGGTATAGATCCTTTTAACTCCCAATTCTTTAGCAAGGTTGAGATAGGCGTCTGCAAGAAGATAGTGCCCTTCATTGCTAGTGCTTTGGTAATCACCTACAAGAAAGAGAATTGAGCCATTGGGAGAACTATAATGAAAAATCTCATTGTGGACCAGGCGTACTACACCATTCTCCTCTATGAGGACCTGAGGAGGAAAATATAAAGAATGTATTGTTGCTATCTTCAGAGCTTTCAGTTCACCTATCATATGCTCCGCTACAAGTTTTCCTATATGGCCTATCCCTGGTAGCCCCTCAATTAAGACCGGATCCTTAATTTCTCCCTTAACTTCTGGATTGGGAAAAAAAATTGTAATATCATCCATTTTATTCACGAAAAAATTAAAAAAATTATATTTCTGTTACTTCCAGCCACATTGGGTCGGAGTACTTTCGAATCGCTATTCTATAGGACGAAAACCGGTCAACAGGAGAAAAACGTGCAGGATGAGGAGATCCTGTCGGACCTCCGCAAATTGGACATATATTACTGAGTGTGTAAGTCAGGTCCCGGCTACATCGTCGGATCCTGCCCTTCATCCGTTTTTCCCTGCCTTTCCCCGTTTTGTAAACTTTGCATCGCCGCCAGCACGCTCAATTACTGCCATTGCTGCCTTTGCAGACTTTTCGATTGCCTTCTCCGCGGTCTTATAATCATGTGCGGTTACTTTCAACCGGTAATTTGGAGCACCCAGATAAACAAGTTCAATTTCAACGTCCTGAATTTTCGGCTCAGCACTCCGCAAAGCTCTTCTTATTATATTTACACCGTCTGGTTTGTCAGTCGTCAGTGTCAAATGGCCTACAACTGAAACTTTTGGAGTCTTTACGTTCTCACGTGCAACAATTATAAGCGCTTCACCGGCTTTTTTTGGGAGTCCGAGTTTCTTTAATGCAGGTTCCCCTTTCAGTGCAATATCTTCAAACGCGGTGTGAAGATCGCCATATTCTTTATAAAAAGAGGCAAGGAAGGTTTCTTTTGGTTCCCCTGAATTTTCAGATGCGATTTCTATCCACTTAAGAGCTTTATTCTCTTCTTTCCACTCCCTGATCTTTTCACGACGCTGGTGTTCATTTACATCTTTGAGTGACAAGTCGATATGGCCGCGTTCCCGGTCGACATTAAGAACTTTACAGACGACTTTCTGACCTTCGCGAATATGGTCACGAATATATTTTATCCAACCTGTAGCTATTTCTGAAATCGGGATAAGTCCTTCCCGACCATTGTATTCATCAAGTGATACAAAGGCAACAAAATCCTTTACATTTGTCACTGATGAAACAACAAGTTCGCCTATATCCGGCCACTCTCTCTCACTCATAAAGGTTCACTTATACTCTGAGATTACTTCAGCCTTCAATAATGCTTTCCCGCCACTTGGTTCAGCAAGTGTATGACTACAAACCACGCAGGTGACGACAGTACTTGCCTTCTCAAATACGAGTTGTTCATTTTCACAGTCAGGGCATTTCACCCGTAAAAAACTGCTCCGGTTTTCTCTAATCGTACGTACCATTATCTCACTCCGTCAACTCAAATTTCGCAACACGGAAACCAGCTCTGAGGTGTGCTTTTCCACACTTCTTACAGCGGTACCTTATATTAATCTTTTTTGTGGGTTTGTCTCCACCAGGAACTTTACTAAATTTGCCCATGCTACCTACGGTACTTCTACGGGCTTTCTGGCGGTCGATCCAGTGTAATCCGCTCGTTCTGCCTTTTTTCACCTTTTCAACTTCATGTTGCTGGTGGTTTCTGCAAAACGGGCAGTATGTGTTAAACTTTTGTGGCATCTTCATTGAGATCACTTTATTTTAATTGGCAAATATCAGTATTAGTTGTAAAGTTGGATATTTAAGACTATGTTGCGTTCTATCAGAACTTCCGCATTTCTTAAAGGAAGAGTGACAATATCACCTTTCGCGAGATTATATGTCTTTCCGTCAATACCCATAAAAGGGTCCATATCAGCAATTACCCTTACAAGTGAATACGGATGAAGAAGGGTTGTCTCATCAATATCGCGTGAGTTCGTTACTGTCTCGCCTTCTGTTCTTGTTTCAGAGAGTGTTTCCGAGTCATGTTTGTCAATTTGTAATCCAAGAAGAAGTTGTGATTTTGAACGTTCAACTGCATTCCTTACTTCATCAAAAAGCTCTCTTTCACGAGAAACCATCCTTTTTACTTCCTCTTTATCAAAATACGTAGCTTCGCTCTGTACTCGGGCAAGTTCAAGAATCTTTTGTGAACGAAGCCGGTAAATTTCTTCAAGAGTCTCTCTGAAACTTGCAACCTTTTCTATTAAGCTTCTTGCGCGGTCACTGAACGGGTCTTCAATCTCATAAACTTCCTTTGTCAGATTTTTAATCTCCTTTTGAGTAGAATCGTAAAGATCAAAAGGGATAACACTAAGACGACCAGATTCACGTTCAGACAGGAGCAGACTTCGCAACTCATCCAGGTGCATGTCAGATGCTCCCCCCTAGTTCTGCATAACCTCTGCAAAAGAGGAAAACCGCCATAGATTCTGACACACGATACGGCCCCTTCTTAATATCGTATGAATTATCAGAGAATGTTCCAGAAAATGGTTTTATTAGTTCTACTCTCACTTCCCTGTCCTCAAAAGCGGTTGCATCGGTAAGTGGTCTGAACTCCTGAATTTTGTCCCATTCCAGTTTCATTACCTGTAACCCTGTACCACCATGCAGTGAAGAAGGTAGCCTTATAAGGCGTTTCGTATCTGTTGTTACGGGCTCATCAGCTCTTGCCGCACGCTCATTCAATATTTTCTGAAAATTTCCGTCTTTTTTTGTAAGGAGAGCATTCAATATAGTTTTTACATCATTATCAATTACTTTTTCAGATAATTCTCCTAATGATATTTTCTCTATTAAAAAATCCTTTTTTTCAAGAATCTTCTCCACTATCTTTTTTGGCACTCCTTCGATAGATTTTGAACTTTCAGCCTGCTTACTGTCAGGTCCGTCCAACCAGACCAGATATTCCATCAAAGAATCAAGCATCCGGTTTTTCCAGTTATTTTCCTTAAAATCCGACTGAAATTTCAACACTGCTGATGGTTCAAGGCCTGTCCCGCATATATAATCAATAAGTTCCCGTCGCTCTGAACTCCCCCACCTGTATACTGCCGCGTTTCTAATATGAATGTGATAACCCCGTCCACCTGAAAATACTATTTCAATTTCTTTTTTAGAAAAACCCAGTTCATCAGTGAGCATTGAGAGCAGTTTGAAAAGTTCTTCCTTAACCCGTAAAAGCATCTCTTCATAGGATCCGCGTTTTATATGATCTGCATCCAGGTCAAAGACCAGATCTGCACCTGACCAGTTTTTATCCTTCATTTGTGGTGCGTCAGGGCTCCCATAATATGCTGTTGAGTAATAGACATGTGCAGGAGCCAGGTTTTTCAGGTAAGACCTAAATTCCTCTGCTCGTAAAAAAGCAATATGTCTGCGCATATGAACTGCATCCAAATCAAAAAAAATAAAGCCCCATTCTCTTTTTTCCATTGAAACCGGGCTTAAAATATTTGAATTAGTATAGTAATTCCTGAAACACTCTCTGGTAAATTCAAGTGTCTCCCGGTTCATGAAATTTTCTTCTCCATATAGGGAATATTCAATGAATATCCGTGCCTCCGATAATATTGCCTTACACCCACCCCACTCATTATTCTTGTATATTTGTAACCTTCATCAGATGCGATAGATTCTGCCTCCTTCAGAAGGAGAGATCCAAACTGCTTGTGCTGGTTTTCATCTTTCGACCCCCTTTCTCCGATTGGCACCATTGTCCCATAGATATGAAGCTCTCTGATGATAGCTGACCTGTCAACTAATTCATCTCCGGTGCTGTGACCGGTTCGCAAGCGTATGAACCCGATAAGTGAATTTCCTGCATCAAACGAGATAAATCTCTCAACCGCATCACAGCAGGGATATTTGAGAACGTGAAGAAGGGGAGGTTCAATAGAAGGCACTCTTCCTATCTCCCTGCAGCGGATGCACTCGCAATGTTTTCCAATTGAATTCAGACGTTCCTTTGCTAGTTCTCTGAAATTTCCATGAGGAGAACCGGCAACTATGAGGTTGGCCGGGATGTCGCGTTGGACTCTTTGAAGTCTTACATATCGTGGTAATATGGATTTTCCATAAGCTACGAGATCAATTAGATCATTTTCCGGATAAGGAGAATATTCTCCCTCATTGTACAACTTTTCTATGCCAGAACCCGGTGTAACAAGTGTTGGATAGATCTTAAGGAAATCAGGCCTGAAATTTGGGTTAGAGAATAGATTTTCAAACATCCTCCTGTCTTCTTCGATATTTGATCCTGGAAGGTTTGGCATGACATGGAATCCTACCTTTAGACCGGCATTTCTGATGTCGCGATTGGCCCTGATAACTTCATCAGTCCCACAACCCCTTCTGTTGAAAAGAAGAATGTCATCAGAAGTATGCTGGACACCAAGTTCAACTTTCGTCACACCAAGTGAAATCATTTTCCTTATATGAGTAGGCCTTGAGTAATCTGGTCTTGTTTCAAATGTAATTGCAACACATCTCACCTTTGCTGTCTCGTTTGCTTCAAACAATTCATTAATTGTAAAATTTTCACCGACAGAACCTCCGGGATATGCATTCATAGCCCTGATGCATTCTCCTACAAACCAGTCCTGATAATTCTCTGGACGGGCAGTAATTGTGCCACCCATTATGATTAGTTCTGCCTTGTCTATAGGATGCCCGAGCTTTTCAAACTGGGAAATCCTGGTATTCGTCTGAGAGTATGGGTTGTATTCATGTTCACGTCCTCTTTTTGCGGCAGGCTCTTCGCCTGTATAACTCTGCGGAGAATTGAATATGTGATCAGGTCCTCCCGGACATGGGAGACAAATTCCATGAGGACAAGGATACGGAGAAGTCATTACAGCAACAGGTGCAACACCGGATAATGTTCGTGATGGCTTCACCCTAAGTTCAGCCAACAATGCGCGGCGTTCATCCGGTCCGGCATAGGATAGAATTAATGAATTTTTTGGGACGATCGGCAGATGATGGTCCTTGCAGATTTGAATTTTTACCCGGTTGATTGAACGTTTTTCTTCAGGTAAAGATAAGAAAAGGTCTATTATCTCTTTGCATATTACTTCCAGATTTTCGGGGCTCAATGTTCGACAGCTACCTTCTTCTGGAGCGCCTCATTTGTATATTCAAGGAGAGGCATGTTTCTGGAACGGATATAAGAGACAATTTCTTCGCCGAGAATAAGTATCGCCTCTTTGTGAAATTTTTTATTTTTGTGAATATGAACTGGAGAAACGTCAAGGGACATATAGCGCTGGGTAGAAATTTCTTCGCCACAGATCTCTTCAAAATATCTTTTAACATGCACCATAAGCATGTGTAAATGAAGTAACTCTTCCTTCTGCACTCACTCACCTTTGTTAGAAATACTACTGTTTTCAAAAAGATATATCTTATTGGTGATGTTTAAATGAGCTACCCTGCCGCACTAGGTACAATGCTTGGACTTGTTATAGGTGATGCTTTTGGTGCGCCATTTGAAGGGAGCCCGGTCATTCCCTCAAAACCTCTTAAATATTCAATGATACAGCGAAAAAACCAATATTTCACTGATGATACACGCCAGGCCCTTGCAGTTGCTGAATCACTTGTAATTTGCCGTGGTTTTGATGGCTACGACCTAATTAAGAGGCTTATCGAGGGTTATCGTATCCAGCCTGAGGTGTATGGCCCCACTTCGAAACTACTCTTCCAGAAAGTAGCCGCAGGGATTGATCCTTTCACCGCGGCTGAGATGATATTTGTTGAAAAAAAAGGCGGGCGTTCGAATGGAGCTGTAATGAGAGGACCTCCAGTTGGTATTTTGTATACCGGACCTATCCTGACTGAGACAAGCACAATCTGTGCGGCTCTAACTCACTGGGACCCGGTAACGATTGCGTGC
This sequence comes from uncultured Methanomicrobiales archaeon, assembly GCA_903926075.1. Lineage (GTDB taxonomy): Archaea > Halobacteriota > Methanomicrobia > Methanomicrobiales > Methanospirillaceae > CAIYHQ01. Next base: position 77,457 of record CAIYHQ010000111.1, on the reverse strand, counting down.
TCTGTATGGGTGAACCAGATGGTAAGTGATCTCTGCCGTGGAATGAACAAGGAATATTCATTTCTTCATGCACGTGCCCTTTGCAGGGAACCTGAGGTATTAGGGTGTCTCGGTTCTTATGGAAAGTTCCCTGTTTTACCTTTTCTTGATGCACTTCCTGCCACTCATGCCGCGCTATCCTTATTCATGGAGAGTCCGTCATTTGGAGAGACAATATTAAGGGCAATTTCATCAGGTGGAGATTCTGACACTGTTGCAGCTATTGCAGGAGCATTGGCCGGAGCATATTATGGCGTTGAAGGTGTTCCAAAGGGATGGGTTGAGTGCATTCATGATTATCATAAAATAATCAACCTATCTGCTTCTCTTTGGGCTATTTCGAATCTCTGAAATCTATTGGTGCGAGAAGGACTGTTCTTAAAGAAAGGTTTTTTTCACATGAATGTGCTGGTTTTCCTTTAACTTCAATAACAAGATATTTTATTCCATCGCGCAATCCGGGAGCATTGCAGAGATTGTTATTAGGGCAGTCGTATATCAGACAGTTCTCATCGTATTCTATCCGCGTGTTTTGAACCGCTCTGTCATTTGTTATTAATGTCTCAACTGGAACCTCGTTTACTTCAACAGTATAACAGCCATTCAGGTGGACATTACACTCATGTCGGGTAGGCCTGACATTTACTATCCGGTACTTTCTTCCTGTGACAAGGTTATGGCATGCTTTTTTAAGCGGGCATGGGGAGCATTCTAAAAGTTCGCCCTCAAATACAAATTCAAGCCCCTCTTTTGCAATTTCAGCTCCAATTATCGTGATTTTCTTTTTACTAACAACCAATTCCCTTCACTCCTTATATAGCATCTTTACCAGTTCTTCTGCAGATTTTTCTGTCAATCCCATATCAAGTATCGTGAATCGTTCGGGCCTGATATCTTTTGCCATCAGGAGAGCTTTTACCACAATTTCGTCTGGTATATTTAATTCCTGCGGATTTGTAGGTGCACCGATATGACGGAGCGATTCCCTGATGCTTCTCCAGTCTCCGCCATGGAGGTACATTGTCATGATGGCACCAATACCACATGCTTCACCATGGTATACAGATCCAGGCGAAAGGGATGTGAGGGCATGGCCAAACTTGTGCTCTCCCCCACTTGCAGGTCTTGAAGAGCCGGCGATACTCATTGCAACTCCTGAAGAAACAAGCGCCTTTGTTACAATCCACGCAGTCCTTTCATCGTGTGGTTTGATACAGTCTGCGTGTTTTACCAGAATCTCTGCAGTCATCCTCGACATGGCTATTGCATATTCGCTTAAAGGTTCTCCTTTGATGCGGTGTGCAAGTTCCCAGTCAAGAATCGCAGTATAATTTGATATTATATCGGCACAACCTGAAGCGAGAAGTCTGTGAGGCGATTTCGCAATAATTACCGTATCAGCAACTATGCCAATCGGAGGTTCTGCTTCAAGTGAACCATGACCCTTTGAAGTGGGAACTGATGCCCTTGATGATGCAATTCCATCGTGTGATGCTGCCGTGGGGACACTAATAAATTTCTTATCCAGGTTGTATGCAGTAATTTTCGCAAGGTCAATAACACGACCTCCACCTACACCAATTAAAAAGTCGTATTCCTTACCCTTGTCTTCACATCTTTTAATAGTCTCGAGATTAATTTCATCTGCAATAAAGAAGGATGTTTTATAGGAATTTTTAAGGAGCAATTCAACTTTATCTCCTGCTATCTTCCTTGTATTACTTCCTGTTACGAGAAGTACAGATCTCCCTAGTCCGACATCATTACAGAGGCGGGGGATCTCATCAAGAACATCATGACCAATAACCACATCTCTGGGTAGCTGCATCCACTTTGACTTATCAAAAACTTTATTCTTAAGGATTGAAGTATTATCTGCGCTCACTAGGATCAACAATGATTAGCGACTTCATATACAAATATTACATTGATCCAATCAGGAATGGCCAGGCATATACAATAGTTGATACTATGACATATGCGCTCATCCTGCTTGTTTCACTGTATCTGATTTACCGCTGGCTTCAGGCAAGCAGGATAACGATTGACAGAAGATTTGTTCTCGCAACCCTTCCATATGTGGCAGGGGGAGGATTTTTAAGGGTAGTCCAGGACACAGGCCTTATAAAGTCGGATCTCCAGTTCCTGCTCGTTACACCGCTGATCTTCTTTGTAATCTTTTTTTATGCTGCCTTCTTCCTTATTATATCATCAAAACTGGAAAAATGGAAGGTAGTTAAAGACTTTATTATTCCGTATTCTGCAGGGGGATTTCTTTTAGCTATTGTCTCTTTCGGAGTCCTTGTTTATTATGGAATTACTCATCCCAATACTTCTCCGGTTTTTGGATTAATCATTTTATCCATGGCAGCAATTGCAACACTGCTTGTTTTTGCACTGCTGTACTACGGTTTTTCATGGAAATACTCAAAAGACCCTATTTATCTTGCTATAATCGCAGGACATATGCTTGACGCGAGTGCAACGAGTTTTGGGATTGATCTGCATCCGCTTAATTATGTTGAACAACATGTTGTAGGGTCTGCCCTGATTGCATGGACCGGAACTGCATTCTCTATGTTCCCACTAAAACTCATTGTAATTATTCCGGCAATTTATATCCTTGAGTACTACAGGAGAGACAACGAAGGGGGGTTTTTCTATCTGGTTGTTCTTGCAATGATTGTCGTAGGTCTGGCACCAGGTATTCGTGATATGATGAGAATGGTGCTATATGTCTGAAAATCAATTCACCCGCCCGATTGCAATTGCACTGGCACTGTTTATCCTTGCATGCTGTTCCGGTTATATTGTATCATCACTGAACCCTGAAACCGGCAATTTTTTTATGAATTTTTTCAAAGATGCAAAATTTGGGGAGATAATGAATGAAAACCCGGTAATACTTGCAATGAACCTTTTTGTAAATAATATTGAGGCCTGCATCATTATGTTCTTTGGAGGGGTTGTACTTGGAATTGGAAGTTTTTGTGTGCTTGGTCTCAATGGTCTTCTTATCGGAGCGATACTTGAAGTAGCACGACAAACAAAAGGTCTACTTTTTGTAGTTGCTGCAATACTCCCTCATGGAATTTTTGAGATTCCTGCGTTTGTTCTTGCCGGTGCGTTTGGGATAATGCTTGGTGAAGCAGTAATACGGGAATATCTGGGTGAAGGGGATTCAGGAGAGACAGCATGGTTTTTAATGAAAAAATTTGTAATTTATATAATTCCATTAATTTTTGTTGCAGCGGTAATGGAGGCGTTTGTGACGCCTGAATTTATTCATATGGTTGAGATGAGGTCAGTCTGATGGAAAACGAATCGGTAGTTCTCCCAAAAAAACAGGAATTCAGCTCCTGGTATAATGAAATCCTCTGGCGTGCAGAGATTATGGATGTCCGTTATCCTGTTAAGGGACTTTATGTATGGTATCCTTTTGGATACAGTATCAGAAGATCAGTGTACAATCTTTTACGTTCACTTCTCGACATGGATCATGAAGAGACTTTGTTTCCTTTACTAATCCCTGAAAATGAGTTTATGAAAGAAGCAGAGCATATCAAGGGATTTGAAGATGAGGTGTACTGGGTGACCCATGGGGGGAAGACAGAACTTGAGATACCTCTCGCCTTGAGGCCTACGAGTGAGACGGCAATTTATCCTATGTACGCGTTATGGGTAAGATCGCATGCTGATCTCCCCCTGAAACTCTACCAGATTGTCAATACTTTCAGATATGAGACGAAGCACACCCGCCCTCTTATACGGCTGAGAGAGATAACCTCTTTTAAAGAAGCCCATACAGTCCATGCAACGTGGGATGACGCTGCAGAACAGGTCGAATGTGCTATCATCCTTTACAAAAAATTTTATGAAGACCTGGGAATTCCCCTGATTATCTCACGAAGACCGGACTGGGACAAGTTTCCTGGAGCAGATTATACTATAGCGGTTGATACAATAATGCCAGATGGAAAGACACTTCAGATAGGAACTGTCCACCACCTGGGCGATCATTTCTCTAAAACGTTCAATATCCAGTTTGAAGACGAAAAAGGCGAACAAAAATATGCATATCAGACATGTTACGGAATATCTGAACGTAGTATTGCAGCCATAATAAGTGTCCACGGCGACGACAAAGGGCTTGTTCTGCCACCAGTTTGTGCCCCTGTACAGGTTGTTATCGTTCCGGTTCTTATAGGAAAAGACCGGGATGCTGTGTTGGAAGCATCAAAAAAAGTATTTGAAGAATTAAAATCTGCTGGAATCCGGGTTAAGTACGATGATCGTGAAATCCGCCCGGGTGCCAAGTATTATTACTGGGAGATGCGGGGTATTCCGATAAGGGTTGAATTAGGGCCCAAAGACCTTGCAGCAGGCAGAGTTACTATAGTGAACCGGCTGGGTTTGCGCGGAGTTATACCATTAGTGGATCTTGTGCCTGGCCTCTCTATCGCATTGGATAATTTATCAGAGCAATTAAAAGTGCGTGCCAGTGAAAAATTTAAATCAGATATTAAGTATGCAAAAAACTATGACGAAGTCTGTTCATTTGTTGAAACGGGTGTTGTCGCAGTTGATTGGTGCCAAAACAAAGATTGTGCCGATATTATTGAAGAAAAAACAGGGGCCAGTGTTTTGGGAACAGATGTGAGAACACCTGACATATCTGGTTCAACAGGAGTCTGTATTGCCTGTGGTGCTCGTGCCAAGATTGCTATTCTCGCTCGAAGCTATTGAATTACAGGTTTTACAAGTAAATGAAGTGGAAAAAGAGAAATTTTCAACCGAACCGCTTAACCACTTTTTTGCCCGTCTGAAAAATTTTCTGTTACATATCTTACAATTTTTCAACTTTATTTTATCAAGGAGTACGAGAGGGATCTCAAATCTGAATTTTAAATTTTCTGCGTCAATACCCAGTTCATGGCTCTGCCTCAGGTTGGTAAGGAGGAGGTCAAAAACTTTTGGCGGTATCACTCCCATTTCGTCGAACCGCTTAAATAAGAAATAATTATAGACAAGCCATGTTAGATCTGCTCTCTCACAAAAATCATCAAAACTGTTTATTCCACTATCAATATCATCAAGAGTAAATCCACAAAGTGGGCACCTCCCACTTACCAGTTCTTCAAGATAGACTACTTCATGACAACCTGGGCAGGTTGTATGCGGTGAGTGCATTCTTGAAGACATTAAACCTCGTAATACAAATAAATTTGAATTCTCGTTTTAAAAATCACTTATTATATTGCCCCACGTTATCTTTCTTTTCTATACTACTATTTACTAATTCGTGCGTGGAAGAGATAAAAATATCAATTGAACCCAAACGCGCCATTTCTACTTAAAATTTTCAAAATCAAAAATCAGTCCAATTTTTTTGAATTTTAAAGGATTTAACGATAATTTGCCCATTTCCTATTTTTGGAACTCGATTGAAGAGAACACTTCATCTCTAACGTGTATTGCCATATCTAACACAATTTAAAGAAATTAACCGATAAATATATAAATATTCATAAAAATAACCCTAACTATTATTGTTAGGAGAATTAGGTGGATTAGATGAGAGATATAAGGATTGTAGGCATTGTGGTATTACTCTCACTTGCCCTTTTAATCTCTGCGGCATCAGCGGTATCAGTTAACATCCAGCCGAACCAGATTACCAAAGGGGACCAGGTGACGATTGCTTTTCAGGATCTGCCTGATAACGCAGATCTGTGTATTAACCTTACTTCCGGGTTAAGGGTAAACCCTGGAACAAATTTCACGTTCGAGGCGACGAACTTTAACATGCCCTTTTCACTGACTTCGGGCACTATTGCTGCAAAAATTCGTGACTCATTATATAATTCAGTGATGGTCAAGAAGGGGGACACAACTGTTATCTGGGAAGGAGCATCGATAGATGGGAATTTCTCGCGTCAGGAATCGAGGGATGTCAGTTCGGGTGTTTATGACTATATGAAGCTTGACGGCTCTACCGGTGTTAATACATCAGCGGTTTTTACGAGCCTCAACCTTTGCGGAAAGAAACAGGGGCCACTAAATTCGACAATCAGCTTTACAATGAGTGATATCAGTAACGGGTTTGTGATTGTAGGAATTAGAGTGAACGGCACAATTATCGCTGAAAAGGTGATTCCTGTTGTATTACCCACTCCAACTGTGACACCGACCGTAACTGTGACACCGACTCAAACACCGACAGGTCAGGTATTAAGTGTTCAGAATGCATCGGTGCCCGTTGGCGGGACTGTACTTCTTCCGATAATACTTAATACTGCACCTCAGGGTGTATCTGGTTATAACATGTCAGTTTCACTTTCAAACCCTTCTGTTGGCAGTATAATCGGAGTAACTTTCCCTGATTGCATACAGCTCAGATCAAATTCTACGGTTCCCGCATCCTCTATCTGGATGACTGCAGTTGATCTGAACAACTGTTGGAAACCAGGTGACACAAATGTTGTCCTTGGATCGGTTCTCGTCAGTGGTTACATAAATGGGACGACTCTCGTGATGCCGGCAGTAATTAAGATGGATGATGACTCAGGGAATCCGATTGTACCTTCCATAGGTCCTGGAACCCTTACTATCGGAGAGGTTGGAGGAGACAGGGGATATTATGCAATATCCTCTAGTCCAAGCGGTGCTGATGTAACCTTTGATGGCGTTTATCAGGGAAAATCTCCGGTGAATGTTGGTGTTTATACTTCAGCGACACCAGGGCACACGGTTGTTGTTTCCATGACAGGATATCAGACTTCGACCCTGACTATCGCTGGAAATCCATTGAAAGACCAGACAATCCCTATCTCTGTTACTCTGACCCCGATAACCACTCCGACAGCAACTCCGACCCCAACAAACCTTGTTGCAAACTTCACTGCAAGCCCTGTGACTGGAACTGCACCCCTTGTATCCGTTTTCAGTGACACCTCATCAGGTTCACCTGTGAGATGGGAATGGAATTTCGGTGATGGTTCAATTAACGCTACTGGCATGAATCCGACACACACTTTCACAACGATGGGTGTCTATTCAGTTGCATTGACTGTCTGGAATGGTGCAAACCAGACTAGTACCCGGTTTGCTAAGGATATGATAACTGTTCAGCAGGTTCCACCTGACCAGAAAGGCGGGATAATGGTTGATTCATTACCGAGAGGAGCTGTTATATCAGTAGACGGAGTTGCAGTTGGCCAGTCACCATCTGTAATTGCAGTTCCAATAGGACTTCACTCAGTAATTTACTCGATGCAGGGCTATCAGGATTATCCGGTAATGGCAATGGTAAAAGTAGGGCAGATAACGAGGATACCATTAGTAATAATGAAACCCGGCCCTACAATTTTACCAAATCAGGGATCTGTACTAGTACGTTCAATGCCGTCAGGAGCCGAGGTTTATCTAGATAATGTCCTTAAGGGTAAGACACCATATCTTATTCCAAATGTGCCAACCGGTATGCATACCGTCAAAGTAGCATTATCAGACTACTGGTTCAAAGAGTATCCAGTCCGTGTTAATCCAGGTAAAGTAACACGACTGGGACTTATTATACTATATCCGGAATAATAAGGGCTTAAAAAGGTTCCCTAAAAAAGTATTCCTTTTTTTGATTGAATTATTCCTGATAACGAGGAATCTGGGAATAAACCCTAATGAATGAAGATTTTCTTGTCATGGCATGTTCGGTTGCAGGCCTTGACCCTTCTGGTGGAGCAGGGCTTTCTGCTGACATAAAAACATTCCATTCATATAATGTCTGGGGTTTTGCCATAATCACTGCAATTACTGCCCAGAACCCGGTAACAGTCCATAAAATCTGGAATATGACTGCAGATCAGGTTATTCAACAGATAAGGGTTCTCCTTGAAGAGTACAGGATAAAAGTTGTAAAAACAGGGCTTCTTGGGACTGAGGATATAATTAAGGCAGTTAATATCGCATTTCCCAATTCTGTGGAGCTGATTATTGACCCGGTCATGATCTCATCAAGCATCCACAGGTTAATTAACGAAGGCGCAGTTGAAGCTCTCAAGGAATTCCTGCTCCCAAGGGCACTTATTGTAACTCCTAATATTCCTGAAGCTGAGGTCCTATCAGGTGTAAAAATTTTTGATGATGATTCTATGAAAAATGCAGCTCATGTTATTCTGGAATCAGGTGTCAGGTATGTCATCATTAAAGGGGGTCATGTAATGGATAATTTATATTCAACGGACCACATCTTCTGGAAAGGTGGTTCGTTTCAGGTTTCGGATTTCCGTGAACCTTATGAGGTACATGGTTCAGGGTGCATATTTTCAGCGGCAATTACAGCTGGAATCGCAAAAGGTTACTCGGTTGCGGATTCAGTTAAAGGAGCGAAAAAATTTGTGACAAATGCGATAAAAAGCGCAAAAATGAGCCCATCTGGAATTTATATGATAAATCCATAATTTTTAGAATTGCACTGGAATTAGATCAGATATTTATTCATAGTTGTTCCAATATTAAAAACACGAATCAATTTTGCATTATTGTTCAAAGGTGGTTCTTCTGATATCAGTGCTTCTTGTAGTTGATGGCACTCCTGTTTTGGAGAATATCCGTTCAATACTTCTTAATGTTAGTGAAATCCGTCTTGATGTTGCACATAGCACAAAAGAAGCTCTTGATAAAGCACTTTCACGACGACATGACCTTGTAATTTCATATGCTTACATACCCAGGATAAGCGGTATTGAATTTTTACCGGAACTTACAGGAATAGAGATGCTTCAAAGCCTTAGGAGGCAAGGAATCAATCTTCCATTTATTCTTTATATAAAAAATCTTCATGAAGACCTTCTTTTCATGGATGTAAATAATGTTGGGGAGTTCAGGAAAGGCAATGATGTTAGGAAGGGGACTCCCGCTCTTTTACACATGGTTAAGCAGGCAGTTGTCAGGAAAAAAGCAGAAAATGACCTGAAACTTAGGAATACTTTTTTAAATGATGTCCTTTCTGTAACACCCCTTGCACTATGCACCATTGAATCCGGGAAGATTACCTGGGGAAACAGTCGTTTTTCTGATCTTGTCGGTACTGGAGTATCCAGTCTCCCTGGAACTAATTTTGAGGAGATTTTTTGCGATAAATCAGATTACCTGACAATAAAGAGTTATTTTGATGGTAGGGCATCAGATGAAAAATTTTATGAACTCTCTTCATTTATTTCAAATATCAATGGTAATAGGACTTTTTGTTCCGTTTCGGTGCGTAGGATAGACCTTAAAGATCCTTTACGCGGAGATATAGTCATATTTGAAGACAAGAGTGAAGAACAGAAACTTAAAAATGCATTACGGGTTTTGGAACTCCGTAACCAGGAACTGGTAGATAGTTCCTCATCTTTAATTGTAAAAACTGATAGTGAAGGAACAATTCTTTTTATAAACCGCTCTGCAGAAATTTTTTTCAAGTCGGATCCAAGGGAAATCCTTGGTAAACCGATTGTGGGAACACTAATTACTGAAAATTCACGTTCAGAGAAAGACTTTTCAGTTTTAATTAATGGTGTTGATTTATTTCCAGATGAGACTGCTATACATATTTATGAACACCCACTTGGTGATAATTACTACGCAAATGTAGCATGGACTGCAAAATCCATTAAAAATGAAAAAGGCCGTTTAACTGAACTTCTTCTTATCGGACAGGATATAACTGACCACGAAAATAAGGGTGAACTTAGACTTAGAATTCCTTGGATCTATAAACTGGTTGAGGATTCAGACGTTTCTGAAAATGTTTTTGAAAGTGTTTTCCTTATCTGCCAGCAGATAGCAAGGGAAGGAAGAGAAGGAAAGACCATTGGAACATCTTTTATTATCGGTGATTCAGAGGCTGTTATGGAGCACTCCCGTCAATGTGGATTAAACGCACTTGAAGGTCATCCGATAGATAAGAGAATGGTAACTAATCCCCTGAATAGGGAGAATATCAAAAACCTGGCTCAGCTTGATGGTGCATTCGTTGTCCAGGGTGATGGATTTGCCGTTGCATCATGCCGTCATCTGGTACCCAATCAATCAACACTCTTAATTCCGGAAGGTCTTGGTACACGTCATTCATCTGTCGCCGGAATAACACAGATTACGCGTGCGATAGGGGTTGTTGTCTCGCAGAGTGGCGGGACAATCAGCGTTTTTAAAGCAGGTAGAATTGAAAAAACAATAAAATTTTAAAGATTTTTTGGTATAACGAATACAATATCGACAATTAACCCACACCTGATTCAGGTGAAAAAAGGGAGCCTTATCTTTCAGGAGCTCTAAATTTAAAGGAGAAAAAGTACGGGAGTTCAATATGGAAAGTAACCAGGTTAAAGATATGATGTGCCTCATGGCAGAGCGTATCTGCACTATTGCAAATAAACTCTCAAATTCACAGACTGATTGTTTTATTGATGAGATTTTGAGGGCTAAACGGATCTATGTAATTGGTGCCGGGAGATCAGGTCTCGTGGCAAAAGGGTTTGCCATGAGATTGATGCACCTAGGTCTTATTTCATACGTGGCAGGGGAGACTATAACTCCTGCACTGAAACCCGGTGATCTTGTTGTCATCTTCTCAGGGTCCGGACGTACAAAAACTGTTGCAGACATTGCAGAGATGGCAAAAGAGATTGGTGCACGCCTTTCACTTATTACTTCAAATGCAGATTCACGAATAGGAAATATGGCAGATTGCGTTGTTGAAATTGAGAATCAACGTGACTTCATACGCGAAGATAATATGGAATATGAAATACGCCAGATGATGGGAAAGCATCATTCTTTTGCTCCATTGGGCACACTGTTTGAGACAGCTTCTATGATCTTTGCTGATGCATGTATCTCAAGGCTTATGGTAGTTACAAAGACTGATGAAGTGGAATTAAAAAAGCGACACAATGTGCTTGAGTGAAAAGACTATGCGGTTTTCTGAGCGAGTATTATCTGTTGATTTGTCAGGTATAAGAAAATTATTTGAGGGCGCTCCTCCAGGTTCAATTAATCTAGGGCTTGGGCAACCTGATTTTGATACTCCGGATTCAATCAAAGAAGCGGCTATCACTGCGATTAAAGAAGGAAAAACGGGTTACACTCATAATGCAGGTTTACCTGAACTTCGAGAGGAGATCTCAAAGAAATTGTTTAAAGAAAATTCAATATCGATAACTCCTGACCAGATCCTCGTCACTGCAGGAGGGAGTGAAGCTCTTCACATCGTTTTGCAGGCCCTCGTAGAACGTGGTGACCGTGTGCTTCATCCTGAACCGGGGTTTGTAGCTTATTCAGCTCTCGGTCTTATCGCAGGAGGAAAACCTGATGGGATTCCGCTGGATGAAACCCTGCACATTAATGTAGAAGCTGCAAAGGAAAAGATAAAAGGGGCAGGAGTTATTATTCTCAACAGTCCTGCAAATCCCACCGGCATGGTTGAACCTGAAGAAACTGTCCGTGCTATTGTTGAATATGCAGACGACTGCAATGTTCCGGTCATTTCCGATGAAGTCTACGAACACTTCATCTATGAAAAAAAGCACACCAGTGCTGCCCGTTTTGGAGACAATGTCGTGACTGTGAATGCATTTTCAAAAACATACGCAATGACAGGCTGGCGGCTTGGATATCTTGCAGCTTCTGAAGAATGTGTAAATGAATGTATGAAAGTCCACCAGTACTGCCAGGCCTGTGCAACATCAATATCTCAATATGCAGGTTTAGCCGCACTTCGGGGACCACAGGACATGGTAACAAAAATGCGTGATGAATACAAACTCCGGCGTGACATTGTTTATGAAGGACTTTCTCGCGCCGGGCTTCGGTTTAACCGTCCTGAAGGGGCCTTTTATATGTTCATACCTCTTGAAGAATCAGTATACGCAAAGATTATTCAAAGTGGTGTAATCCTTGTGCCTGGTAAAGCCTTTGGGGAGAGGGGAGCAGGTTTTGCGAGGATGAGTTATGCCCAAAACAAAGAAATCCTAAGTAGTGCAGTTCAAAGAATGACGAAGGTAATATCAGGGTGTTAAATATTATGAAAGAGTTGTTAAAAAAACTCTCCGAAGCACATGGTTTGTCAGGGAGAGAAGAAGGAATCAGGAGTATTATTCGAAACGAGATTGAATCCCATGTTGATGAACTCTATGAGGACACGATGGGAAATCTGGTTGCCGTAAAAAAAGGGAATGATTTTAAAGTGATGCTTGCGGCCCACATGGATGAAATAGGGCTCATGGTGAAATTTATTGACGAGAAAGGTTTCATTCGCTTCGTTACTATTGGTTCGTTTTATGCTCCTACTTTATCCGCCCAGAGAGTGGTTCTCCCTGGTTCTGTCGGTCCTGTAAGGGGTGTGATAGGGGGGAAACCACCACACAAAATGGATGATGAAGAGCGGAAAAAAGGAGTAAAAATCGAAGATATGTTTATTGATATTGGCGCTTCCACAATGGAAGAAGTATTAGCCCTGGGAATTGATATCGGCACCCCTATTACAATTGACCGGGATTTTTATGAACTTGCGAACGGCAGGGTCACAGGGAAAGCTTTTGACAACCGTGCCGGAGTTGCAATGTTAATTGAAGTTATGAAGAGAATGGAAACTTCAAATACTGTATATGCAGTATTCACTGTTCAGGAAGAAGTAGGGTTGAAAGGAGCAAAAACAAGTGCTTATTTAATAAAACCTGACTGTGCAATAGCGACAGATGTGACAATTCCAGGTGATCACCCTGGTATAGAAAAGAAAGATGCTCCTGTTGAGATGGGAAAGGGACCTGTTATAACCATAGTTGATTCAAGCGGCCGGGGTCTTATTGCAGACAGAAGAGTTGTTGACTGGCTTAAGGAAGCAGCAAAATCGATTGACATTCCATTTCAGCTCGAAGTAGGGAGCGGAGGCACAACAGATGCTACCACAATACATCTTGAAAGGGGCGGGATTCCCAGCACAACAGTAAGTATTCCGACCCGATATATTCATTCTCCTGTCGAAATACTCGAATTAAAAGACATTGATCTTGCAGTAAAGATGATTGTTGAAGCATTAAAAACAAGACCAAAAATTTAATTTTTTTATTTTTAACACGTGCAAATTGGACAAAGCATTCCAATTGCAGCGTTTATTTCTGTAGTCTGATCTGCAATTACAACCGTGTTGCCACACCAGACAATATTTCCTGACGAGTCCTTAAGCCGGATAGTATACGAACCTGGTGGAACAAGGTTGTTCCAGTACGCAGGAGTGGAACCAACATTTTCATGCCATTTTCCGTCAAGAAGTGGATCACGTGTTGGATCATAGAAATTAGACCGGATATCAATAGAGTATCCCTGTTGGTCTGCTTTAATTATCAATGAACCTGTTTGTGGTGTTTGTGTGGGTGAGGGTGTGGGAAATGGCGTTACATTTTGTACTACAGGATATGAATTAAGTTTTATATTAAGCCGGGTTGTATCACCTGGCTTAACATATACTTTATTCCCACTCCAGTCAAAGTAACCGGTATTCTGAAGAAATACGGTATGATACCCTTTACTAATAGAAGAAATAGAAAGCGGGGTCACACCCTGTGGCGTTCCATCTACCATTATGTCTGCTCCAGCCGGGACCGAGTTAATTTCCAGTTTACCACTGTTAGGTGTAAGTTTTACAGCAAGTGTTACCGTCTTACCTTTCCTCACAAAAACCCGGGTTTTCCACGGATTGTATAAAGAATTTTCAATCCGGATTTCATGTGTTCCTTCCTGTAGTTCAAGCGTGGATTTTGCAGGAAAATTCCCCATAAGTATTGAATCAACATAGATCTGAACCTGATCAACTGTGGAAGGGGTAACAGATATGGTTACATTTCCTGTATTAATTGCTATTACCGGTAAAGGAAGGATAAATAAAGAGATAAGGATAATTATCAAACTTAACCTGCTCTTTAGGAAGTGTGACATTTGGATCATATGGATAGAGTATATCTATATGGATAAATGTATTGTTTATGAAAAATATTTGACGGCAAACCGGAAACAGATAATCATGGAGAGATCGATAAAATAAAACCTAATACCTTTTATCTATGGTTTACAGATTAGTAGAAGAGCTTTGCATAAATATGCCTTTATCCGGATAATTGCACTTTTATTCGCCATTGTACTTATAAATCCGGTTTCCAGCAGTATTAATCCTGTTTTCTCCCTGTTTGAGAAAAATTTTAACAAAACTGGATCTTCTATCGCGAATGAGTCCTTAATTGAGGAATTAAAATTACATGAAAACAAAACCAGTTCCTACATTGATATCCAGGCCTTTACCGGGTTGAATGGTACCGGGGTAAAGATTGGGGTAATATCGGACGGTGTCTCACACCTGGAGGATGCGGTGAATGCAGGAGTTCTTCCAAATTCTGTCCATGTTCTGAGAAATTCAGTTATTTCGGGTGATGAGGGGACTGCAATTCTTGAGGTATTATATAAAATCGCTCCAAATGCAGATTTTTACTTTGTGTCACATGGAAAGGACAAAACAGAATTCAGGGACGGGGTAAGCCTGCTTGTTGATGCAGGATGTAAAATAATCTGTGATGATGTTGAATGGCGCGAAGTTCCTTATTTTGAGGATGACTGGTTATCCGATTACATCAATAATACTACAAAAGAAAATGACTTACTTTATGTTATTGGAGCCGGTAACGATGGCCTTCGGCATTACCAGGGACTTTACTATAACAATGGGAGCAATTTTCATGATTTTTCAGGTGGGACACTCCCAAAGAATGCGTCTCCTGAAAAATTTTTAATTACACTACCGCCATATGGCAATACTGAAGCAATTCTGCAGTGGGACGACCCTTGGGAGGATCGGGAGAACGAATATCAATTATATGTAATTGATGCGGATAATTTCAGTCCATTAAAAACCAATAATCAGGTGACCTTAAATAAAAATCCTATGGAAACAGTTGTTTATGTAAATCCTTTCAATAAAAGTGTAAATCTTTCGCTTTTAATCGAGAACAGGAACGGCACATCAAAACAAAAATCTCTTGAACTCTTCGTTTTCTCACCTCCATCGAATCCTGCAGTTCTTGATAAGCGATTTGTAAACGCCACAGATGCGATATATGGCCATCGATCACTTCCCCCTGTCACTTCAGTGGGAGCTGTTGCATTAGATAATCCAGACACTATTGAGGCCTTCTCTTCACAAGGCCCTGTGACTCATGAAAATAATGAGATGATATTAATAAATAAACCTGATATCGTTGGCATTGATAACATCAGCGTTAGCGGTGCAGGAGGATTTGGTAAAGACTTTTATGGGACCAGTGCATCTGTTCCATATATTGCAGGTATATCTGCCCTGCTGTGGTCACAGAATTTATCTCAAAATTCATCAACTATTCGAAATGCCATGTATAAATCAGCTATCGACCTTGGAAAACCCGGGTGGGATCCCGTATATGGCTATGGCCGGATAGATACGTTGCGGATGTACCTCCTTTTAAATGGATATCCTGTCCGCGATCTTAATGATATTGTTCCGGAATACGAACCCGTGATTAAGAAAAATGCTAGTGTTATTAATACAGAATTAAAAGAAAAAGCGTTCATTCGTTATTTAAAGCCTGTTAGTCCGTCAGTTCTATCTGAAACCTCTTTGTATAATGGGTCAAAGATTTTTTACAGAGCACTTCTCCTAATGCAATCCACCAGGCATTAGGATTGGATACCACAATTATTATTGGTAAGTAAGCTCGAGATTGTTATATGAATAGAATTCTTAATTTGTTTTTTATTGTCTCTTTCATCTTTATAATTGCAATCACTCAAGTTAATGCGCTCACTCCTTCAATTCAGGCGAAAGATACACATATGCCCTACGTAATTATTGTATCGGGCTCTACACCTGCTTTGGGTGGAATATCTCTACAGCTTAAAGTTATTGGGAGGGATAACCAGTATCAAAGTGAAATACCAGGTAATTTATTTGAACAAGCAACAAAATTGGTTCTTAACCAGACATCAGAGGATATCGCGCAACAGACCGTTTCTCCAACACCGGAACCAACATCCGCTGCATATGAATGTCCATGCAAGAAAAAGGGGAATTAATTTAGGATTTAGCGAAAATCAGATTAAATTTCTTGATTTTTGATGATTATAAATATCGGGTTGTATGTGCCTTTTATTTGTATTGAAATAAATAATTAGTCACAGATCAGAAATTAAGTTGAATTTTCTGCGATTTTTCACATAGTTATATATATAATAAAAATATAACGCTGATTAATTCTAATTGCTCCATCAAGGGGTTTGAATTGAGCAATCATGAGCAATATTAAGTTCAAAAAAAATCAGATCTGAGGAAGTAATGGATATGCAAAAAAACTGGATTATAATATGTGGCATAGTAGTAATTTCGTGCCTGCTTTTATCAGGGGTGGCAGCGGCAGAGGATGGATTTTTACTTGTTAAAACAGAACCGGCAGGAGCAGGGATCTTTGTAGATAGTCTTACCAATTATCTGGGAGACACCCCGAAATCACTTACGATTAATTCTGGTGTTCATTCCCTCCTTTTACGAAAACAAGGTTATCAGGACAATATGTCTACGATCAACGTAGTATCGGGTCAGGCAATTACAGTTTCAATAAACCTTACAAAGACACCTCCAACCGCAGGGACTTTAAATGTTGAATCTATACCATCAGGAGCCCAGGTTTTTCTAACTGATTATAATAACTTCTATTTAGGAATGACACCACTTGTCTTTCCGGGTCTTGATGCCGGAAATTATATGATCAACGTTACAAAACCCGAATATTATCCGCTTCTCGTACCTGTGACAATAATTGCCGGTCAGGTCAATACAACTCAGGTCACCCTTGTTCCTATTCCTAAGACCGGGAAAGCCCAAATTGGGACAAATCCGCCTGGTGCTTTGATTCTGGTAAATAATGAATTCCGGGGTTATACCCCATCGACACTTGATTTTGCCCCGGGATCTTACAGTTATAACCTCTCCCTTGATGGTTACTATCCGGCTGGCGGGACTTTCTCTGTGACTGCCGGTGCAACAACTGATGTAAGTGTTACACTCGATAAAATACCGCCAATGGTAACAGTTTACTTCAATACAACACCTATGCTCGCAAACATCCTGGTCGATGGTGTACTGAAAGGAGTAAGTCCAGGTCCCTTGAACCTTGCAGCAGGAAAGATCTTTTCAGTAGTGTTTTCGAAACAAAACTATCTTAATTCAGATCCGCTTACAATTGACTTATCGCTCTTTAAAGGAGGAGAAGTTTACCAGGCACCACCAGTAGTCCTTCGTGATCTCGGAATAAATATCACTCCGACTCCGGTTAATGGGGTAATCACACCTGTTAATGGTCCGGACATTATTTATGGTGCTGACAAGAGCTACATGATGACCCCGAATTTTGGCTATCATGTTACTAATGTAATTGCAGATGGAGAAGGAAAAGGTCCAAGAGACACGTATACCTTTAAAAATGTTGTCTCAAACCACACAATAACTGCCCTCTTTGACCTGAATGTTTACACTATTGCAGCGTCAACCGGACCCGGGGGTTCAATTAATCCAAGCGGAAACGTTTCTGTCACCCATGGAACAAATCAGGTTTTTACAGTTTCAGCTTTTGACGGGTACTATATTGATAAAATTTTTGTTGATGGAATTGGCTCAGATCCAAAGAACTTTGGAACAGAAAACTATACTTTTACTAGTGTTATCGGGCCACATACAATCAATGCAACTTTTGGAAGGAACCCGTGGACAATATCTGCAACATCAACACAGGGTGGTTACCTGTCTCCAAACGGTAGTGTCAAAGTTAAACCAGGAAATTCCCAGTCTTTCTCGATAGTGCCTAATCCAGGTTTCATCACTTCCCAACTTATAGTTAATAGTATTCCAGTCCAGAGTCCGTATCCGGCAGTTTATACCTTTAGTAATGTTACTTCTGATCAGAGTATCTATGCCGGGTTTAGCCAGGTTAATTATACTGTAACTGCAATTGCAGGACCAAATGGGAGCATTAGTCCATCTGGAATTACAACATACTCGTATGGAGCGACACCACTCTATAGCATAATTCCGAATCCAGGTTTTTCTATTGCGAATGTCCGTGTTAATAATGTTTCAGTTGGAACCTTGCCAACCTACCAGTTCACTCCAATTACACAAAATCAGGTAATTAGTGCAGACTTTGCAACAAATATCTTCTCGATTAACGCAACAGCAGGTATAGGAGGGTCGATAAATCCTTCCGGGAACCTTTCCTACAATGCCAGTGCCACTCCTATCTTTATCATAACACCAAATACAGGTTATTCCATAGCAGATGTAGTTGTTAACGGAATTTCTGTGGGGAAAGTCAATTCATACCAGTTCCCACCTGTTTCATCAAATGGGTTTATAAATGCAAAATTTTCACTGACAATGTTTAATATTACGGCGACATCCGGACCTTATGGAAATATAACGCCGTCTGGTATCGTTCAAGCGGGTTATGGTACAAACCAGACCTTTTCATTTACCCCATATACTGGATATTCTGTCGACAAAGTGTTTGTAGATAATGGGATAGTCCCTTCTGCATCAAACTATACATTTGTGAATGTTAATAGTGACCACTCAGTATCAGTTGCATTCAACATATCAGTGTTCACAATTACTCCTACTGCAGGAACGGGTGGAACAATATCACCTTCAGTTCCAATTGGGGTAGCGTATAATGGGACACAGGGATTTTCTATTTCGCCCGATTCCTGCGATTTAATATCAGATGTTCTAGTTGATGGAAAATCTGTGGGCGCTTTACCCTCATTTATATTTACATCTGTGATCTCTGGTCATACAATTGACGCGAGGTTCGCAATCAAGCAGTATTCAATTACGCCACAGAGTGGTACAGGTGGGACGATCACTCCGTCAACAGTCACAAAAGTGAATTGCAGCGGAGTCCAGACCTTTACAATGACCCCCTCATATGGTTATGTTGTGGATGATGTAATTGTAGATGGGAAATCTGTAGGCCCAGTCACAAGTTATACCACGGCTCCAGTGACAAAAGACTTTATAATCGCAGTAAAATGGAAATTAATTCCATCCGGAACAATATTTGTTTCTTCAGATCCAACTGGTGCACAAGTCTTTATTGATGGAGTAAGGAAGGATATAAGCGGGACACCCGTGACAATTACCAATATACCTGTTGGAGAGCGCACGATTACCCTTAAGGCTCCTTTCTACAAGGATTATACCACGAAGGTAACTGTACCTGGTGACGGAAAGACGATAAAAATCAATGCAAAACTGAGTAAGTAATAATATTCTCCAGATTTACATCTTTTTATTCAAACAGACTAATTTAGTAGTCTAAAATAATTGCGCTTTATCCTGGGGCAGAGTGCCGCTACACTGGAAGCTCGATTAAGTAATTCAGAATAGAAAAGCAAATCTTCTGTTTTTCCCAACATCTTTATATAGGATAAAAATGATAATGCTAAATATTCTTTATATCGCTAAAAGAACATAATTGAAAGGTCTGATGCGAAACACACAGGTGAATAAGCATTTCGATCTGAATTTGAGGGAAGGAGTTGTATGATGAAAGAAAAATTATCCATCTTGATGATTGGAGTTGTTATAGCAATTTTCCTGATTGGGGTAGCAGACGCGGATACCGGCGGTATTTACTTTGATTCTAATCCGACCGGTGCACAAATTTATGTCAAACCTTCTTCAGGTGATATTAATAGTTATGTTTATAAAGGAATTACACCGGCCTTAATATCAGTTGATGCAGGTTCATGGGACGCCGAACTGATTTACTATGATTATAATGGGGGTCTAAGAGACAAGTTCTTTACAAATCTCATTGTAACTGCTGGAACTGTAAATAATAGTACCGGGAAAGTCGATCTCCCATATGATACTACTGCTTCAGAATTAAGGGTTAGAACTCAACCGGATGGAGCAACAGCAAAAATTGGTGGAATAAACATAGGTAAGACGCCAATTACTGGTATTCAGGCTTTAATATCGGACGGAACAGTTCTTACCCTGGAAAAAGAAGGCTTTTTCACGAACACTACAACTGGTAATGAAGGATGGAAAAAGTACTATGTAGGCAACAATACCTATGAAGTATTTGTTGTTCTTCATCCGAATAATGTAGGGAGTGCAACTTTTAACTCAAATCCTCCAGGTGCCAATGTCTTTGTTGATTCAGATACGGTTCCACGAGGAATAACGCCATACAAGGTAGACCTTCTTACTTCCGGAGTGCATAGTTACACATTGTCTCTAAGTGGATATTCTAATTCAACCGGGTCTTTTACAATAACTCCAAATGAGGGAGGTGTACCTACACAGGTATTTGCTTCCCTTGCCCCGATTCAATCTGTAAATGTTTTTCTTGAAACCATACCTTCAGGTGCTAGCATCACAGTGGATGGAACTCTAGTTAAAGATATTTTAACCGCAAATTTTGTGATACTCAGCAAGAATAGTGATCACAATATTCTCTTTAAGAAGGCGAATTACAAGGATCAAACTTTGTTGGTATCCGAAGAGATTTTATCTGCCCTGCCTGCCGGGAGCACTTATATATGGCCTGACAAGATCCTTTTCGAATCATTGAATATAGCTGTTACAGCCCCGGACAATGGCAAGATCGAACCCTTAGACGGCAGCGATATAATATATGGTCAAAATAAAACTTATTTTGTCACTCCAAATCCCTGTTATTATGTAGAATCATTCCTTGTTAATGGAATCACTGTCTTACCTGCCACTTATCCGGCTGCGAATTATACATTTGTAAATGTAACTGCTAACCAGACATTCGGAGCGAAAATATCCAGGATTAAGTATAACATTACAGGAAATGCATTCCAGGCTGGATACTGGTATCCAAATACGAATCCGAATGGTTATATCTTACCTAATGGGACCTGGAAAGCTGATTGCGGGAGTTCGGTAAAAATTTCCGTAGTAAATGGAACCGGGTATAATATTGACACTGAAACTGTGAACAATACAACCTGGACAGGTCAGAAATCACTTATTGAAATTCCGATAGTAAGTTCAGATAATATTGTAAATGTTACATTTGCTATCCAGAAATTCAATGTAATTGCAACTTCAGGTATCGGTGGAAAGATATACCCGACATATAAAAACACAACAGTTTATGATTATGGTGACACCGAGAGATTTGTTGCAGTAGCTGATTCAGGATATTCCCTGTCAGATATGAGAGTTAATAATGTATCTTTGGTACCTCTGCAACCTTATCTGAACTTGTCTCCAATTACGAAAGACTATCAGATATATGCGAACTTTACTCCAAACCTGAATACCGTGAACGCCACGTGTGGTGCAGTTGGAGTATCACAGGATACACCGGACGTTGGAGGTAATATTACGCCAAAGGGAATCATCTCTATACCATTTGGCCAGCCACAGAGATTTGATATCACCCCATGGGATTGTTATACAATAAAGGGCGTTTATGTAAACGGTCAGAATATCGGGAGTGTAACGAATTACACCTTTGTCAATGTTACAAGTCCGCAATCTATTTATGCCCGGTTTATTATTAGGAATTACACTATCAGAACGCAGGCTATGAATGCCGGTGGGACAATAACACCGACTTCTGTTTCAACATGTGGGACAAATAAAACAATTGAAATTAAACCGGATTACGGGTTCTATATCGATAAGATATATGTGGACTCAGAAGCCTCTGTTGGGCCTCTCACAGACTCCTGGACGAGGACATTTTCGGACTACAAGGATCACAATATAAATACAACATTTGGTCGAAGTGCAACAGGATTTTTGAGGATCAATTCAAATCCAATCGGCGCGACAATCATGGTTGATGGGTTAGACAGGGGGACAACACCGCGGAGTATTGAGGTTCCTGTAGGTCAACACTTGGTAACTCTTAAGAAAACATGGTACCAAACCGATATTATACCAAACGTTGCGATTGTAAAGGGGTTGACAACTGACTTGGGGACCAGGACCTTAAAACTTGCCATTCTCCCTTAAACCAATCTTACTTTTCAAATCAATTCATAATAATGTCTTTTTTTTTTTCAAAAAAATTTATCGTTTTAGGGGTCTTACTTTTACTATCCCTCTCATTAGGTTCGCCACATGTTCATGTACTCCCCTTTTCGGCCATATTTTACAATAGATTTATATACTTTAATTAATATATTGCTGAATAACTCTAATAATGCGAGAATCGGTGAATCCTCACATCAGTTTAGACGGAATGGGTGAGGTTCACGTGACCACCAACCAAATGACAGGATGTAGGTGTATGATGAAGCATATGAAAATAAAGTACGCAATATTCCTCGTATTGTGTGTATTATTCATAGGTGCGGTTAGCGCTGAGGATATATGGGTGGCATCAAGCTCATCCACTGTGACGAATCCGGTAACGGTCTACGTTTTGAAGACTGATATTAGTCCAGACCCGATTCCGGTAGGAATTGCAGGGCAGACTATGTCAAATCCCTTGAAAATTTCTGAGATTCCCCCTGGAAGCCCGAACAACAAGGTTACAGCCGGAATATACATACTGACATTAAAGGCAGCAGGTAAAAAAGATGCCACAACAACAGTTAATGTCACATCTGGGGGCACTGGGCAGCTCGACCTTACTCTTGAAGATGCAGAACCGGTGACAGGAACATTGAAGGTTGAAAGCAGCCCAAGCAACGCTAACCTTAAAACAAAGATGTGTGGACTTCCGGACTCAACGTTTTTTACATGGGGCACTAAGCATGAACTTACTCTTACACCGGGATGCTATAATATCTCTTTAACAATGGATGGATACTATCCGATGTGGAATGAGACGTTTGTCGTTGGGGGTGATGTAAATTCAGTACCAATGGAGATGACTCCAATTCCTACGACTGGAATACAGACAATCTCAACATTCATCCTGAACAGCCCGGAAGATCCTTCAGCTAAACTGATGGTAAATGGCATTGATAAGGGACTTACACCTCAGACACTTGAAATGTCTCCTGGAATCTATAACTATACTCTTTCAAAGGATAATTATGAGACCGCCAGCGGGCAGTTTACAATAGTTGCGGGCGTCACTAATCCGCTCCTGAATGTAAAACTAAATCCGGTTACTCCAAAAATTGGAGTTTATCTTGATACAAAGCCAGAAAGTTCTTCAATTAGCATTGGTTGCTGGACAAGCAGCAATAAGACACTTGCACTTGAATATTTCAGTTATTTTGCAAGTGATACTGGCAGAAATAAATTCACAGTAGTTTATTCACAGCCAAATTTCAAGGACAATTCGCTCTATCTTGATCTTAACGGTTGGTTCCCTTCCGGTGGTCCATACACTGCTCAGGTTGTAAATATGGAACCCCTTGGAATTCAGATAACAACACCTGTTAATGGTTCGGTTTTACCAAAAGATGGAGATTCAAATATCTATTATAATCAGAAGAAGACATATAGGTTTGTTCCTGAATTTGGTTACCATCTCACGGACTTAAGTTATGATGGAAAGTCACAGGGAATCTCGAGTCCGTTTAATCAGGAGATTCAATGGACTACACCTGATCCTGTCATAGTAAATCATACCATATCTGCAACCTACGCAATCAATGTCTATAACCTGACATCAACATCAACACCAGGTGGAACAATATCTCCGGTTGGCACTCAAAAAGTGACTAATAGTCAGAGTATAAGTTTCACGTATGCTCCAATTGAGGGTTATCAGCTCTCTACTTTAACGGTTAACGGAACATCAATTGACATAAAGAAATATCCAACTAGCTACACGTTTAACAATGTAACTTCTGATAACCAGAAGATTGAAGTTGCTTTTGGGCAGACCCCTTACCCAATTGTTGTAAGAAAGTCAGGCCAGGGGACTATAGTTCCATCGGATGGGACTGTATATGTCCCTGCAGGGGCAACACAAAGCTTTAGCGTTAACCCGGCAAGTGGATGGCGTATCGCAAGAGTGGTAGTCAATAATGAACCGATTGCAAATTTGCAAAATGTGACGATGGTGAACAACACAGTAACATTCTACAGTGTAAGGAACAATTATTACATGGATGTTGCATTTGAGCCCTCTATCTATTACATAACAGCAAGTTCAAACACAGGAGGGGCAATAACGCCATCTGGTACAAACCTACAGTATCCTTATAATTCATCACCCACTTTTTCGATGAATGCGAATTCCGGGTATTACCTTGGGGATGTTATTGTAAATGGTGCATCAGTCGGAATAACGAACCCATACACCTTTAACCAGATTAATTCAAACAAGACTATTCAGGCTAAATATAACCAGATAATGTATAATATCACAGTCACGCAGGCTTCAAATGGTGTAATCTCTCCGGGAACACAACAGGTTGCCTGGGGATCAACTCCAACTTATACATTTACACCTTCGTCAGGTTATGTAGTCCAAAATGTACTGGTAAGCGGTGTGAGCAAGGGAGCAATTTCATCTTATACCTTTGCACCTGTCACAAGTGATCAGACTTTGACAGGTTCATTCGTTATAAAGGCGTATTACATATCTGCAAATGCTTCAGCAGGTGGTTCAATTAACCCAAGTGGAATTGTTTCAGCAGATTATGGGACAAATAAGCAGTTCCAGATAACACCGGACACAGGGAACATAATCGGGAGCGTAGTAGTTGATGGTACTTATGCAGGCAAGAATTCAACATACACTTTCCCCAATATTGTCTCTAACCATTCAATCAGTGCAAACTTTATGATGCCGGCTGTTGCCAATTTCACAGCAAATCCATTAGGCGGTACCGGTCCGCTCACAGTACAGTTTTCAGATCTTTCACTTAATAATCCGGACGAGAAGTCATTTATTTGGGAGTTTGGTGATGGTAAGATAGTGACCGGACAGAAAAACCCGATTTACGCATACAATAATTATGGAACCTACACAGTCAACCTAACCTGTGCAAATCTGGCAAATGGCAATACTCCAAGCAGGGTCTCAAAAAGGGATTACATCCTGGTAACACCTGCTCCGTTTCCTGCATTCATAGGGACACCGACAAGTGCGGATTCGCAACCTCTTACCGTATCATTCACTGATTATTCATCCGGAAGTCCGTACATGTGGGCATGGAACTTTGGTGATGGTGGATATTCATTTGAGAAGAATCCAATTCATACATACAGACAACCGGGATTCTTCAATGTCTCACTTGCTGTCCAGAACAATTTCGGAAGTAACTATCTCATTAAAAATAATTATGTGATAGTGAAAGACATTCCAAATGCAGCGTTTGATGCATCTGTAACTTCAGGTGTTTCCCCGCTTACGGTAATGTTTACGGACGAGTCCACTTCTTATGCACCTATTAATGAATGGTTCTGGAGCTTTGGTGATGGAGGTTACTCTGTAGAGAAAAACCCCAGATACTCCTATATGAAACCAGGAACCTATACTGTATCATTGACCGTGGGAAATGTCAATGGAAGAGACCCGTCAATATATGGTAGACAGACTGTAACAAAAACAGGTCTTATCAAAGTGACCTGAAGATAAATTTTTTTTCCCTCTTCTTTTTTTAGTATTTCAAAAATTTTTTTGATAGTTTAGTCTTCTGCCCCTGCATAGTATAATTCACCAGAAGCCTTTTGCTCCCGGTCAAGATATGAATCAGGTTTATTTATCCTGGGTCTACCGCTCTTATCACGTCTGAATGTTACTGAAAGAAGTTTAAGAAAAGTATTCATTCCTTCCCGCATCTGGAAAGGTCCGGTAACCTGCCCAAAAACACCGGGTTCACCTTGAAATACAATGAGGCGTTCGCTTATCATGTCTATTAAATATGTATCATGATCGATTACAAGAATCGCAGAGTCCTTTCCGTCTGCAAAATGCCTGAATATCTTTGTAATTGCTACCCTTTGTTCTACATCAAGGTGAGCACTAGGTTCATCAAAAATGTATAGGTCTGCCTGCCTTGACAGGCATGCTGCAATTGCCACCCTCTGGAGTTCACCCCCTGACAAGGTATCAATGGGTGAAGCAAGAACAGGCCGTAGTGCAAGTGGTTCAATTAATTCCTGTTGATAGTAAGAAGAGTCAAAATTTTTTGCGCTTGACCTCAGTAAAAATTCAACTGTTTCCTGTGAATCTGCACTAATATACTGAGGTTTATAGGAGATTTTCAAAGTCGTTTCAAGTTTTCCCGACTCTGGTACAGTCACACCTGCCAGGAGTTTTGCAAAAGTGCTCTTCCCTATACCGTTTTCTCCTACTATTCCGATGACCTCTCCGCGTTTTATGACTCCTGCTTCTACTTTCAGATGAAAAGAAGAAAATCGCTTTTCCATACCTGGTATAAGAAACAGGTCAAGGCGATCAGATCCCTTTTTATGGGCCCTCTCTTCGAATATCACCGAAAAGTCCCTGAACCTTACGTTTTCTTCAGGAAGGAATCCCTGGAGGTATTCGTTAATTCCAACCCGCACCCCTTTTGGACGGGTAATTATACCAAAGACTGCTGATTTCCCATAACCTATACTTACCGTATCAGCAAGCATATCCAGAATTGCAAGGTCATGCTCAACAATTACAACTGGTCTTTTTTGTGCAAGGTCGCGGATGCAGAACGCCGCAACCATTCTCTGGTGAATATCAAGATATGGTGTTACTTCATCAAGAAAATAAAAATCTGCTTCCCTGGAAAGGCATGCTGCGAGAGCAGTCCTTTGTAGTTCTCCTCCTGATAGCGTAGATATATCCCTGTCAATAATTCCAGTTAACGAAAGTCGTTCAATATAATCATTAAGTGCCCCTCGTTCATCTGTTGAGGCAAGAAGGTCTTGAACAGTCCCTTTAAAAATTTTTGGAATATTGTCAATATATTGAGGTTTTACTGCGACCTTGAGTTTTTTTTCTGATATTGTCTTTAAATAATCATATACCTCTGTCCCGGCATACCTCTTGAGAATAGTTTCCCAGTCTTTCTCGAAAAAAACATCACCAAGATTGGGTTTTAACTGGCCGGATAATACTTTAAGTGCTGTGCTTTTCCCTATACCGTTCGCACCAAGAATTCCTGAGACTTTACCCTTTACCGGAATCGGGAGTCCATACATGGTAAATCCATTTACACCATATCGGTGGGTAGGATATTCTAGTTCCTCGGGAAGGCTCACGATGTCAAGGGCATCAAATGGACACTTCTTGACACAAATTCCACAACCGACGCAGAGTTCCTCTGATATCTGGGCAAACCCCTCTTCGTTAAGAATAACGGTTTCATCACCGGTTCTTACCCTTGGGCAGTAAATGATACACTCGGTGCCACATTTTCGGGAATGGCACCGCTCCCTATGGACAACTGCAATTCTCATTTTACTTGTAACTTCTCTGTCAGGAGAATTGTCCAGGTGATGAACCAGAAAGCAAACGTCATAAATCCCTGGTAAAACCAGTCCTTACCAGAAAGATTTGCGGGATCGATTTTACGGAGGATAAAAAGATGCTTTTGAACAAGGATGGCTGCAACCATTATTAGGAGGGCAAGAATCGTTGCCTGGTTAATTCCGTTAACAGCACGGTCGCCGACAATAAAAAAAGAAAGAATTCCTGTGATAATCCCGGCAAAACATGCGACCAGGGTCCGCTCTATTCTTTGAAGAAGGTCTCTATGTGGATCACTTTTTTTTACTATTACCGGGGTTACTGCAATTTCTTCTCCTGCCATTAGAAACACCTGTGACCTTATTCGCAAGGCCATACCAGTTTTATATTGAACCGGGGCTGGTAGATCCCGAATCGTCTTATTATATAGGGACTCTCGCCATATCTAATTTGGTATTTATGGCGAACCTCCAGGGAATGAGCGGTATAGATGTCAGGGCGGTAACCGTTGAACTGGCTGTTCACCTTCCACTCTGGGTCAATAAGGTATATCAGTTTGATGACAAGTTATTTGGAATCCGGCTGAATGCAAAAGAACACCGCCGTTTTGATCTATTGATAGAATCCGGAAAAAGGGTCCATCTTACAGGTGTTTTACCTGTGGCACCAAAAAATCCGCCTTCATTTGCAATGCTTTTGCGAAAATACCTGAATGGCGGTAGAATCATTAATTTTGGGCAACATAGCCTTGAAAGAATATTTTTTATAGACATCCAGAAAAGTGATGGTGTATACAGGCTGATAGCTGAACTCTATGACGAGGGAAATATAATTCTCCTTGATAAAGAAGGTTTGATATTAAAGCCCCTGCGCCACCATCGGTTTAAGGACCGTGATGTAGTTCCGGGTGTAAAATATGAATTTTCTCCCATTGATGTGACCCGAATATCAGAGGAAGAGTTTGAAGCACTTCTGAAATCTGATAACCGGGACATAGTTCGTGCGCTTGCTACACGTTGTCTGCTGGGTGGATTGTACGCTGAGTATATCTGCAGTACTGCCAAAATAGAGAAAAACTGCCCTGTTAATGAAATAAAAGACTTTAAACCATTGTATGATTCATTCAATTCACTTATTCACAGGGTTGATTATGCAAGAAGTCCCTGCCTTCTCAATAATTCTGTTTTACCTTTTCCTCTTCTTGAAATGAGTGAAAGTGTTCATTTTGAATCATTTAATGAGGCTCTCGATAATTTATACCCCAAAGAAGAAGTATTGAAGGAGGAAAAGGGGCCAAAAGCAAGTCATAAGGACATTATCCGTGCCAGGCAGGAAGCAGCAGTAAAAAAGTTTTCTGAAAAGATCAACCACTTTGAGGCGATTAATGAGAAAATTTATGAAAATTATAGTTTTATTGAAGAAACTATACAGACTCTGAGGTCAGCAAGTAAGACCCATTCATGGCAGGAGATATCTGAAGTTTTAAAGAAGAGTACCCTCGAATCAGCAAAAAAGATAAAAGGGGTTCACCCTGCAGAAGCGGCTGTTGATCTTGACCTTGGAATTACTGTCCGGATTTATGTTTCAGAAAGTGTAAACGCGAACCTTGGCAGGTATTATGACGAAATTAAACGTTTTAAACGCAAGAGGGAAGGGGCAAAGAGAGCTATGGAACAGCCGGTTGCAAGAAAAAAGGAGCCAAAATCTTCTATAAAGCCCGCGAAGAAGAGGTGGTTTCATAAATTCAGGTGGTTCTATACAACAGATTCAGTGCTTGTCCTGGGAGGTCGTGATGCCACACAGAATGAAGAACTCGTCAAGAAGTATATGGAAGGAAAGGACCGCTTTGTTCATGCTGATGTACATGGCGCAAGTGTGGTTATTGTAAAAGGTGAGAGCAGTTGTATGGATGAAGTAGCCCGTTTTGCGGCATCTTACTCAGGCTCCTGGAAAAGTGGCCACTTTAGTGCCGATGTTTACAGCGTTGCATCAAATCAGGTGACAAAGACCCCTGAATCAGGGGAATATATAAGCAAAGGTTCATTTATTGTCCGTGGTGAGAGGGAATATCAACGTGACGTCCCACTGGGTATTATGATTGGAGTCCAGATCAGCCCTGAAGCAATGGTAATTGGTGGACCGCAGTCAGCAATTTGTAAGAGTGCAATTGCATCAGTTCTTCTGAAACCAGGAACTTTTGAACCAAATGATGTAGCAAAAAAAGTTATCCGCGAGCTCCGGGAGCAGCTTGGCCCACAAAAGTCCCAGGAGTACAAGGCTTTTCTTACCACCGAACGGATTGCTGCATTTGTCCCACCTGGAGGATCAGATATAGAAGGTTCACATGAAGGTGGATAATTCTCTCACTTCAGGTTTCTTTGGTGAGATAAAGGTAGTTCCTGAGAGCTTAGATGATCTGTGGCATCTCTCTTATCTTATCAGGGTGGGGGACCTGGTTTATGCTACCACGATGCGTAGTGTTGAAGGCGCATCTGATAAATTAAGGCCTGAAAAACTTGAAAAACGGCAGGTAAGGCTGGGAATACGCGTTCAAAAGGTGGAACTGCATAGATACTCAGAACGGCTGCGTGTTACAGGAATAATTGAAAGTGGAATTGATACCGGGTCATTTCATACATTGAATGTCGAAACCGGATTTGAAATTTCAATTGTAAAACACTGGCATTTTACAGATCTTGACAGGATTGAGCGGGCCATTAAAGCTTCATTAAATGAACTGGTCCATATTGTTACTATTGAAGAGGGAGAATCTGAAATCTACCGCATGCGCCAGTATGGGCCGGAAATCGTTACATCTATTGTTGCTGGCAGCGGGAAAGGAGCACCGGTAGAAAAAAGGAGTACTTTTTTTGAGGATATTATCAATATCATCAGAGATATTAATGGACCTCTTGTAGTAGCCGGCCCAGGTTTTGTAAAGGAAGAACTCGTAAAGAAAATCAGGACAGAAACTCCCTCATTATTTGCGCGTGTCGTAGTTGTTGATACAAGGAGGACAGGAGCCGGGGCAATACAGGAAATAATCGGAAAAGGAGTCTTTGAACGACTTCTGGGTGACATGCAACTCAAACGCGAGGTCAATTTTATGGATGAATTCCTCAAGAGAATTGCAGATGGAGGCAGGGTTGCATATGGGTGGGAAGAAGTGAGTCGCGCGGTCTCTATTGGGGCAGTGGAAACTCTTCTTGTTGCAGGTGATTGTATTCACAGTGAAAAAATGCGCAAATGCATGGATGATGCAGAGAAAAACAGAGCTGCCGTCATTGTTTTTTCCATGGATTTTGAGCCAGGTTCACGCCTTATGGGTCTTGGCGGTGTTGCAGCACTTCTCCGTTATTCTATCTCCGGTTAATCCATTTTTAACATGATCCGCCTAACCATTGGCGGTACTGGTTTTCTATCAGTTCTACTTCCCTCTCTGATAGATCTTTCTTTCTCTTTCCAGCCAGATGTTTTTCAATTTGAGATATTACATCTTCTGCTATTGAATATGAATCAACCTCAAGATAGACGCGGGTTCTGAGAAGGTCTATTGTCGCTCCACAGTGAGGACAGAGTTTCCAGCGTTGAAATCTGTCCGCATAGGTGAACGAGCTGCAGAGGGTACAGCGGTACACCTTATACATAAACAGGTTTTTATGTATTTTTCAAGGAAAAAGGTTCCGCTTAAGTTATCGGTTGAAGTAGAATTATGAAAATTCAATTGCAGCAATATGCGGGCGTAAACTGATATAGAAGTCTTGATGAATCTTGTATATGGAAAGAATTCTTATCTTAACAATCCTCTTTGCAGGACTATTAACATTATCAGTCTCGGCGGCTCCAGTTCTCCTTGATACGGGTTATAAATTTACAAAAGCAGGAGACACGACATCGGTTGATATAATTTTAGACGGGTTTTCAAACGGCATTTCAGGCTTTAAGTTACAAATTTCTCCTGAAAAACAGGGGAATATAATTATAACAGACGTAAAATTCCCTGATTGGATACAGTTAAAAAACACGACATTATTGCCCTCTGAATCTGTAGTCATAAAGGGTGTTGACCTGAATGACAAAGTAACTAAGGCGGATTCGAAAGTGGTTCTTGCGACTGTAGAAATAAAAAGTGTTACCGGAGAAAAAGGCTCACTACACGTAGTTCCCCTTGCAGTTGATGATGACAATGGGAACCCGGTTTTTCCTCAGGAAAATAAGATTATAAACAGCATCACAGGATCAATTACTCCTTTTCCTCAAAGCGGCACAGATAATTCTGGCAACCCGGCACAGGTTGTTCAGTCAGTAGTTCCTCAACAAAACGAGGAAACAATGATAGAATCAGCAATAAGTATTACGAAATCATATCAGGCAATTTTGGAACAAGTAACACAGGGAAATATTATAAATTCAACAAATACAGAGAAAGAACTGATAGAATCCTCGACAAAAGCGTCACCCGTATTTTCACGAGGCGTCCCGGTTTCAACAGTTCCAGCAAAGAATGACACATCCTCCCAAAGTACTGGGGTGAAAAAACAACCAGGATTTCTTATTATTGGAGCTGTTTTCTCATTATTCGCAGGATTTATTATTTTTCGAAAATTTAACAGGTGAATAAATATGAATAACACTGTGTCTGCAAAAAGAGGAAAGATTGAGGTAATTCCAGTTCAAAACCTTCCCCTGATTAAAAAAGGTGATTCACTCCCTGAATTAATTATTAAAAATTATTCTTTGGAGGATGGTGATATTATCACTATCGCTACCACAGTATATTCAAAGTCCAAAGGTTTTGTTAAGAGACTTGACTCTGTTACGCCTTGCGCCCGTGCAAGTAAAATTGCAGAATCCACTGGAGAAGATCCCAGGTTTATAGAGATTGTTCTCACAGAATCAAAAGAAGTACTCCTTGAGTTTCCTTTTGTTCTCTCCCTCCTGCCGTGCGGACATGTTGGTGTGAGGGCAGGAGTGGACCAAAGTAATATCGAGGACGAATACGTAATTCTTCTGCCGTTAGATCCCATGGAATCTGCGAATGAGTTAAGAAATTCATTTCAGAAGATTACAGGTAAAAAAGTTGGTGTTATTCTCACAGATACGTGCGGTAGATCATTTCGCAGAGGTCAGACTGGTCACGCTATAGGCTGGAGCGGCATTCATGCAATACGTGATTTCCGGGGGGACCACGATCTATTCGGTCATGAATTAAAAATAACAGAAGAAGCTGTTATCGATGAGATATCAGGGTTTGCAAACTTCCTTATGGGTGAAAGCAATAATGGTGTACCCGCTGTAATATTTCGAAACTGCGAACCCTGGAATGGACACGATTCTCTCTATTTCAGGGAAGATGAAGATTTTATTCGAAAGTCTCTAAAAAGGTTATAATGGAAATATACCAAAAAAAAGGGAAATATTTTTTTCAATATAGAAAATTCATTATTGCTACTACTGCACCGATTACTATTCCCGCACCCATAACTACCAGAGGACTTATATGAACTGCACGCTTGTCTTCGCTATCATAATAATTGACAAGCCCTGCTGATGACATGAGCCTCCCACCACTCTTTTTAGCCATACAAAAATATTTCTTTTTACATCTATAAATGGTTAATCCAACCAAGATGATTAGTGAAAGAGAATTTAGCGGTCTTATATTTGAGGGTGAAGAGTTAAACCCTCAAAAATCAACAATATTTGTAAAAAACGGGATTATTGAATCTGTTGAAGACTATAAGGGTGAATGTAGGTACTGGATAATCCCAGCATTCTATAACGCACATACCCATATTGGTGATACCGTCGCGATGGATATTGATGCTGATGGCGACCTTTCCTCTCTTGTAACACCTCCTTCTGGATTAAAGCATCAGATTCTTGGAAAAACGGATGAAGACTGTCTGGTAAAAGGAATGCGTTCAGCGCTTTTCACTATGATTGAGAGCGGAACTCATGGTTTTGCCGATTTCAGGGAAGGGGGCATTCCCGGTATTAATGCACTCCGTAAAGCAGTGAAGGGATTACCAATCGTCCCTTTGATTCTTGGCCGTGATGGAAGCGAAAAATCAGCTGATGGCGCTGGTATCAGCAGTATCAGAGATGTAAATAATGCAGAGCAGATAGTTAGAGACGCCAGGTTAAATAATAAACTAGTTGCGTTTCATGCCGGTGAACAGGACAGGCTGGATATTGACGCAGCTATAGAGTTTAAACCAGATCTTCTCATCCATTGTACATACGCAACGAAAAAACAACTTAAGAGATGCGCAGAAGATGATATTGCAATATGTGTTTGTCCACGTTCAAACTGGACATTGGGAGTCACACACTCGGCAAGTACGCCACCTTTACAGGAAATGTACTCTTTAGGATGTAATGTTTTTATAGGTACTGATAACGTGATGTTCAACGATCCGGATATTTTTTCCGAACTCAATTTTATTTCGGCAATATATAAAATCGAACCTGGTTTAATACTCGAATCCGCAATCGCAGGTTCGAGTTTATCCAATAGGGCTTACTGGATAAAAGTGGGTTTTCCTGCCCATTTTACAATAATAGACAGTGAAAAAAGCAGTCTTTTACATTCGCATAACCCTTTAAGAAGCCTTGTGAGGCGTGCTGGGACCAAGACAATTGTGAAAAGAGTTTTTAATGAGTACCTTCTATAAATAAAGACAGTTTTAAGTAGGGAGGTCCTTTAATGTTTTTAAATATCCTTGTTGCAATTGATGGCTCAAAGATTAGTGAAAAAGCACTTGATGTGGCAATTGAGGAGGCCCATTCAAAGAAAGCCTCGTTATCGGTGCTCTATGTTGTTGAAACAGGTCTTTTTACCCATCTTCCGATGGATAACACCTGGGAACTTATCTATAGTGTCCTTGAAAAAGAAGGAAATACTGCAATTGAAAAAGCGCTTGAGAAAGCCAAATCAAAAGGAGTGACAGTAAAATCCTTTATCGCGTCAGGTCATGCCGGTGAAGAGATCTGTAAGAAATCTAATGAAATCGGAGCTGAATTGATAATTGTAGGATCACATGGTAAGGGAGATGTTGACAGACTTCTGCTTGGAAGTGTCAGCACCTATGTGGTAACTCACAGCAAGACAACTACAATGGTGGTGAGAGCATAGAAGATCTGTTCGTTTGCGACTTTATGACAAAGGATGTTGTCAGGGTTGAAATACCTGGAAGTCGTGACGATGTGCTGAAGATCCTTAAGCGGACAGGTATTAGTGGGGTACCCGTTCAGAAAAGTGGAAAATTGGTTGGCATCATCACAAGAAAGGATCTCCTTAATAAACCGGAGGAAACTCAGCTTGGACTGTTGATGTCTCCTGACCCGGTTACTATCAGACCCGGCTCTAAAATTCAGGATGCTGCAAAATTACTTACCGAAAAAAATATCAGAAGGTTGCCAGTGGTCGAAAATGGTGAGCTTGTCGGAATCATCAGTGTAGCAGATATCGTAAATGCAATCGCCCAACTCAAAATAAAAGACGAGATTAGGGGAAAATTTACAAGCAAAACATTTGCACTCTGGGAAGAGACTCCGCTGCCGGTTGTAGGAAGGATAATGGAAATATCAGGGTATGAAGCTATCCCGATACTTGACAAATCAAACATGCTCAAAGGCATTATATCAGAACGTGATCTTATCCGCCACTCGATGATCGAAGATAGTGTTGAAATCAGGGACTTCTCTAACGGGACCGATGATGATGAATGGACATGGGAGAGCATCCGTGATCTTCATACGATAAGTTACGGAATATCACGTGTGCAGTTACCATTAAAGGCTGTAAAGTATGCGATGATTGAGAATGTTATTGCAGTTCCTGTGAATGCAGGTGTTAGTGAATGTGCACTAAAGATGAAACGTGCCCGTGTCGATCAGCTTCCGGTTGTAAATGGAAATCAGAGACTTGTATCCATGCTTTTTGACCGTGAACTGATCAAAATACTGATAGATAATTGAAGTATAATAAAAAGCTTTAAATTTTTTGATGTCATTTATTTGATAACGCGATTTTTAATCTAGTATCAGGCGTTAATTACATTTTGAGGATTGTTTTCATGAATGCTACATCATCTCAGGAAATTATGCAGGGAACTACAACAGTTGCAATTATCTTTCAGTCCGGGGTTGTCCTTGCAACAGAAAAAAGAGCCACAATGGGGAGCTTAATTGCCAGTAAAAAGGCAAAGAAAGTGTATCAGATATCTGACCGTATAGGGATGACCACTGCAGGTGGAGTTGGTGATGCCCAGCAACTGGCACGGATGATGACTGTTGAATGCAATCTCTTTAACATCAGGAGAGGTAAATCAATTAGTGTAAGTGCAGCATCCACGCTTCTTTCGAACCTTCTGAATGCAAACCGCTATTTCCCGTATTATGTTCAGCTTATTGTTGGTGGAATTGATGAAAAAGGGGCTTCCATATACTCTGTTGACGCACTTGGCGGTGCAACCCAGGAAGAGGAGATAGTTTCCACGGGTTCAGGTTCCCCAATGGCATATGGTGTCCTTGAGGACCGTTACGTGAAGGATATGAACGAGGCTGATGCGGTCAGCCTTGCTATAAGATCTCTAAAATCAGCAATGCGACGTGATGCAGGATCTGGTGAAGGTATCAACGTTGTTGTTATCGCAAAAGACCGCTATCATGAATTTTCTGAAGAAGAACTGGCCATTATTGGCTTATAACTTGTTTTTAAGAGTAAGGATGTGAGTAATGCAGATAGAAGAGAGGCTTAAAGATCTCAAAGATAAGATCAATTTAAAAGTCCCTGCAGGAATAATTGTTTCCCAGGTTGAATTCGAAGGACCTGAACTGGTTATCTATACCGATGATCCCAAAAAATTTGCTGATGAGGCTGATCTTGTCAAAATGCTCGCTCGAGACCTCAGAAAGCGTATAGTAGTAAGGCCGACAATCCTCGAAGACCCTGATCGGGCAATAAATGAAATTAACGCGGTTGTTCCTGAAAATGCAGGGATCACCGATATTTTCTTTGACCCGGATACAGGAGAAGTTCTTATCGAGGCAGAAAAACCTGGAGTAGTCATTGGTAAAAATGGCATAACACTTCGTGAAATAACGAAACATATCGGCTGGACACCTAAAGTTGTGAGAACTCCGCCAATTGAAAGTAGTACCGTTAAACAGGTCCGTCAGTTTCTAAGATCTGTCAACGATGAAAGAAAAATTTTTTTGAGAACAATCGGGCGCCGAATTCACAGGGAGATTACATCAAAAGATCAATGGGTCAGGGTTACAACACTAGGTTGCTGCAGAGAGGTAGGAAGAGCTGCTTTTCTCCTTACAACTCCTGAAAGTCGTATTCTCATAGATTGCGGAGAAAAACCTGACTCAAATAACAGTACTCCTTATCTGTATGTGCCAGAGATCCATCCTATATCTCAACTTGATGCAGTTGTCCTCACTCACGCTCATCTGGACCATTGTGCACTCGTTCCTCTTTTATATAAATACGGTTTTGAAGGACCCGTATATAGTACACCGCCCACTCGTGACCTGGCAGTACTCCTCCAGCTTGACTATCTTGAAGTAGTAGCAAAAGAAGACCGTAAAATCCCTTACAATTCAATTGATATCAAGAACTATATAAAACACTCATTAACCCTGAATTATGGGAGTGTGACTGATATTGCCCCGGATATAAAGTTAACTTTCCATAATGCCGGTCATATTCTTGGTTCGGCCATAGCACATTTCCATCTTGGAGATGGCTTGTATAATATTGCCTTTACTGGCGATTTCAATTATGGAAAGAGCAGGCTCTTTAATCCGGCAACGAATAACTTCCCCAGGCTTGAGACTCTTTTTATGGAAAGTACCTACGGCGGCCAGGGTAATAATCAGCCTGCCAGGTCTGAAGCTGAAGAAAAACTGTATGAGACCGTGAACCGGATTATTGAAAGGAAAGGAAAAGTCATAATTCCCGCCTTTGCAGTCGGGCGTTCCCAGGAAGTTATGCTTGCACTCGAGGAAGGGATAAGAAAAGAGAAGATACCAAATATCAAGATATACCTCGATGGGATGATAAAAGAAGCGACGGCAATTCATACAACATATCCAGAGTATCTCAACAGTGATCTTCGAAACCTTATATTCCGGGAAGGGACTAATCCTTTCCTTGCACCCTGCTTTACCGCTGTAGACTCTTCTGAACTAAGAGATAAAGTAATCAATGGTGACCCGTGTGTAATCATATCCACAAGTGGAATGATGAACGGGGGCCCTGTTATTGAATACCTCTCACAACTGGCAGGTATTGAAGAGAATGCACTGATATTTGTTGGATATCAGGCTGATGGGACACTTGGCCGCAGGATTCAAAAAGGCTGGCGGGAGATACCAACCGGAAGGCGTGAGACTATACTCATCAATATGGAAATTATTACAATCGATGGTTTCTCAGGGCATTCCGACCGGCGTCAGCTTATGGCGTATATTGCACAACTGCAACCCAGGCCTGAAAAGATCTTCACCATCCATGGAGATGAAAACAATACAATTGATCTGGCCAGTTCTATTTATAAGAGGTATCATATTGAAACCCATTCTCCGATGAACCTGGAGACTTTCCGTATGATATGATGAGAGAACGATTACCGGTACTTCTCGGTGTTTTCTGTGTCATGGCACTTTCAAACGCTGTTGTACCGGTATTAACCCGTTTCTCTCCCAGTACATTTGAACAAAGCGGCATTTTTGCTGCGTATTTTTTAGGGGCATTCATTTTTACTATCCCGGCAGGGATTATGGTTGATAAGACTGGCCCTGTGCTTTTCATGAGGCTTGGCATTCTAATCAGTCTTATAGCAGGTTCAATTCTTTGTATCCCCCAAAATTTTTTACTAATGATCGGATTTCGTTTTCTCGAGGGAATTGGGGCAGGGCTTTTTACGGCAGCAGGACTTTCATTTGTAAATTCAGGTCCGGATCATGAAATATTTGCAGGGTATTTTATAGCATTTCTAAACCTTGGTCTGGTTTTAGGTCTCGGATTTACAGGTTTTCTTGTTGACGTTTTCAAAAATCCACTCTTTGGAATGTATGTCTTTACAGCCATGCTTTGTATTCCTCTTTTTACGAGTCAAATATTAAAAAACAGGGAGGGAATCAAGCATTCGTCAAGTAAAAA
The DNA here is from genome assembly GCA_903926075.1 of uncultured Methanomicrobiales archaeon. Taxonomy (GTDB): domain Archaea; phylum Halobacteriota; class Methanomicrobia; order Methanomicrobiales; family Methanospirillaceae; genus CAIYHQ01. The sequence continues at coordinate 38,757 of CAIYHQ010000111.1, read as the reverse complement.
GTATGGCTACCAGATTCGAAAGATTTTTGCTATCGGGATTAGAAATTTCTGGATTTTCTGGTCTGTTCTTATAATTTTAGGAGTTACTGGAGGTGTAACTGCGATATACCCTGAATATTCAGGAATGGATTCATTACCTCTTGGTCTTATCGTTGCAGGGATGAATGTCGCAACAATTTGTTCATCACTTCTTTCTGCTCATGCCCGCTTCCCTCCTGTAAAAACTATCCGGTTTGCAGCATTAACAGGTGCATTTGCAGTTTTCCTTTGTCTTCAGAGTTTCATTGGGTTTATTATCCTGGGTTTTCTTGCAGGTTTTGTTATAATTTCCCAATTATCATATCTCTCGTTTTCTGAAAAGGAACAGGGAACCACGATGAGTCTATATAATATGGCAAGTTATGCAGGTATGGCGCTAATTCCTGCAATATCTGGATTTGTTTCAGAAAAAATTAATTTTTTTGCAGCCTTCAGCATCATAGCATTACTCTCATTATCTGTATCTATAACAATAGATAGATGCAATTGTACCAATTAAAGAACTATTGGTGTGAATAAATGAAAAATGAATAAAAAGGCAGATAAATAATGATAAATCAAAATAAAATTTCTGAAAAAGGGAAGATTGTAGCATTCATTGACATAGGGACAAATTCTTTGAGGCTATTTATTGTCAGGATCAACTTCAACCTTTCCTATTCAGTCCTTACTGAACAGAAGGAATCAGTCCGGCTGGGAGAAGGGGCATTTCATACCGAGGTCCTGACACCTGTAGCAATAGATAGGACTATAACCGTATGTAAACGTTTTATTGGTCTTGCAAAAAATTTTGGTGTTGATGAATTCATAGCTGTAGCGACCGCTGCGACGCGTGAAGCTCATAATAAACATGAATTTCTAAGCAGGATACATGAAGAAACAGGTCTTTTTGTTCATGTTATATCGGGAAAAGAAGAAGCGAGGCTTATTTATCTCGGTATAATAAGTGGGATTAGTCTTGAGAATAACACCGCATTATGTCTTGATATTGGTGGTGGAAGTACTGAAATTGCAATAGGAACCAAAGAAAAATATCTGTATCTTACAAGTCTCAAAATTGGTTCAATCAGGCTGACTAATGAATTTTTTTCTCCTTTGGATAAAAGTCCTGTTGAAATACAAAAGTATGAAGAAATTCGGAATTATGTAAAAATAGCTATGATCCGGGCATTGCAGGACATGGATGAATATTCTGTTTCAATGCTTATCGGAAGTTCAGGAACTCTGTTAAACCTCGCTGAAATAGCACAGAAAGTATTTCCAAACGAAAAAGGGATTAGGACCGGGTTTTTTTCATTAAGTGTTCTGAAACGAATAATTACACTTCTATGCTCCAAAACGCTTGATGAGAGAAAAAAAATTCCAGGTATCAATCCTGAAAGGGCGGATATTATCATCCCGGGTGCTATTATTGTTGAATGTGTAATGGATCATTTTAACATATCTGATATAAGGGTGACAAACCGGAGTTTAAAAGACGGGATGCTTATTGATTACCTCTCAAAATTTGATAATTACCCGCTTTTTGGTGAAGTGTCAGTTCGCGAGAGAAGTGTCCTTCAGCTTGCACGTTCCTGTCATATTAATGAAAACCATGCAAGAACAGTGACAAGACTGGCCTTGGAACTATTTGACCAGTCTGCAGTTTCAGGTCTTCATAAATTTGGTGAATGGGAGCGAAACCTTCTCCACTATGCCTCTTATCTCCATGATGTGGGTTCTTTCATTGCTTTCTCAAATCATCAGAACCATTCATATTACATTATAAGAAATGTTGAATTACTGGGATTTGACGAGCTTGAGATAACCATAATTGCTACTATTACTCGTTACCATCGGAAAAAAATTCCAGGAAAGAAAGTATCAATACCCGATATTGACGAGGAACTATGGAATACTATTAAGGTTCTTATTATGTTTCTGCGCCTCGCCGAGAGCCTTGACAGAAGTCATGCAGCCCATGTTCATCATATACATATTGTGCGCGATTTAAAGGCAGGGATAATTATTGAACTAATATCGCATGAGGACTGCTCTCTCGAAATCATGGGTGTCAAAAATGAAAAGAAGAATTTTAAAAGGATTTTTCAAATATCTCTAGGCCACAGGTATGTAACGCTTGCTTCAGATTAAGTTCTGACTTTAAAATACTTTAATCGATCATAAAGTCTTGTTTCGGTCATAAACAGAAGAGATTTTTATTCTATCAACTGATAAACATAAGAGTTTAATTATGCGTATTGTAATTTTGTTTGTCCTTTTAATTATTGCCGGAATTTCTCTAATTGTTATTCCGGTTGATTCAGCATGTGGAAGTATTCCTCCTGGATCAACAACAATTATGACAAAATTAGGAATTTATATTTTAAAATTACCTGCAGGATATCAAACTTCAGACCCAGGTCAATATCAAACTTCAGATTCATCGCAATCACTAGACCCTTTTGGTTCGACTAGTTACTCCCCTTCAAGTTACTCATTATCGTTATCAGGCCAGCAGACCTTAGAGAATGTAGACCAGTTTTTAACCACTACGTCTACTCTTACACCTACAGGGACTTCCCTATTTGATATGGGTACCACTGATCCAATAGGTTTGTCATCAAGTCTTGGAGATTTTTTCCAGACCCACACTCCAACGGTTAATACAACTAATATCACTAATATTACCAATACCACTTTAAAACCGACAATAACTCTTAAAAGGACTGTTTCCCCAACGCCTAAAATTACAATTAATACTACGCATAAGGTTATTGTAAATTCAACACAAAAGATAATTGCCAACCTTACATTGATAAAAAATGCAACTGTAACGATAAAAAAGAATGTTACTGAAGTCCTGACAACAATTAAACCCACAATTACAATTGCAGCCTGAAATCATCAGGCTCGCACAAATAACCCTTCAAATATTATTTGGAAATTTTTTTATATACTGTTAATCTGTAGTTTTTCGTGAATCCTGTTAAGTGAGAGACTGCCAATTTTTGCCAGTTCTCCATTAATAAGAATGATAGGAAGAGGTGGATAGTAAGTTTCAAGAATTTTTTGTATATGAATTGGAACAACTTCATCAATTAATGTCAGGTTGATCTCTATCTTGTCACCATACTCTTCTTTCAGTTTTTTTTGGAGTGCATGAAATGCGGGAACAAATTTCCCTGTTGGATAACATTCAGTAAGACCACACGACCTGTCGTCATCACAGGGAAATGGTGAACATTCCTGGTCTTTAAGTCCTACAATCTCCAGTTTTATTGCCATTATTGTATCATATCCTTTTAACCCTAATTTCTTTCCACTTTAATTTTTATCACTTTATTGATCCGGGAGCTGCCGTGACTATTTTAAGGGCCTGGGTTATCTCGATTAACATTTCACCCGGCATTCCCATTACCATCTCCTCATCCGCTATTCCGGAATAACGCCTTGAACCATCACACCCAATTGAGTAATTTGGTTTCCCGGTAAGATAAGTCTGACCTGTAGCTTCAGAGCACACCGATTGAATTCCTGAGAATGAAGTATGGATTCTTCCACCGATATGATATAACGTACTTTGAGCAAGTTTAAGCATGATTTTAGGCTTTCCAAAAATTAAAACAACATCTGGAGAGAAAGGGGTCTTTTCGAGCGGAGCATACACTGTTGCATATGTCAGACCAGATTTGATATGAGGGATATTATCTATCGTGCGCTTACAAGCTGCCCATGTGTCAAACTTGCCAAGTTTATAATAAAATTCGCCACTCTTCAACGATTCAGTCAGTTCACGTAATCCAAGAGACCATGCACCGCCCATGCACTGATGTTTACCGGCAGTTGCATAAAATATTGCACCCTCTCTTCTTGAAAGGTTTACCATCATGCAATGCCTTAACTGACTTTCCACTTCTTTTATTCCTTCAGGAATCTGGTCTGCTGCAGTTACTAGTTTAATAGCGACTGGTGACCCCTCAAGATTGAGGGTGGTTTTCAATAATTCAGAAATCTCGGAGTAATTAATTTTTGTTCTCATAGTTTCTATCATTCATTTATCACCAGACAGTGGTTATTCCATTACTCCTTAATAAGTTTAAGGCCTCATATTGTCACAATTGTGAAAAAAACGGGTTTAAGATCTTCGTTTGAATGAGATACTACCAGCTTTATCTGAATTAATTACAATCTTTTTAATTTATCGTTTACTTTCTCGAAGAAGGTTTTTTTACCACAAATAAAAATAGCAGGATTTGGAGAGCGTGTTACTGTTATCTCATCGTATTCTCCGAGATCGATCCTGTTCTGACCATCAATAACAAGGGTTGCAGTTTTTTCGCTCTCAAGAACTATAGAAAGGGATCTTTCGGCAGCTATCAGGTGTGGACGAGAAGATAGCATATAAGGTGCAAGGGGGACAAGAAGAAAACCTTCAATGCCTGGGTCAACGATTGGCCCTCCTGCACTCATAGCATAGGCAGTAGAACCAGTTGGAGTACTAATAATGATGCCATCAGCTCTGAAACCTTCTGCTTCAATTTCATCAATTTTAATAGTGAATCTTAACATCTTTGCCGGACTGCGGGTGACAATAACAGCTTCGTTGAGAGCATCCCCCAACCAGGATCCTCCACGGGAAAACCGAATTTTCATGCGTTTTTCAGTTAAAAAACCTTCACGCATTGATAATAGAAAGGGAATTGCTTCACGCGGTTCAAGGCCCGCAAGAAAGCCTACCTCACCCATATTGACACCAATGAGTGGAATATTTGGAGGTAGACACTGGGCTGTGTGCAGAAATGTACCATCTCCTCCAACAACAATTACGAAGTCTGCAGATATCTCTTTGAGAGGAAATCCGCACGACCCTAGAGATTTGCCGGTACTCTTTTCAAACATCACAAAAAAACCATTCTTTTCAAGAGAATCGGCAAGTTTTTTTGTAAATTCCAAGGCATTTCTATCGTCAATGCGGGATACCAGAAGAACTCTCAAAAGGATCACCTGAGGTACTCGATAATTTTATGGTGGAGTATCATGTTTGTAGCTATAAGGCATCTTCCCACCCTGACATCATCTGGGAAAACAGCTTTATTCCCATTGAGATCAGTTGCATATCCGCCGGCCTCTTCGCAAAAAAGGATAGCTGCAGCAGCATCAGTTACTCTCAATGTTCCTCTTAAGTCTACGAAAGCATCAATTCTCCCTGCACCTATATAACTTATTTCAAGGGCTGAAGCCCCTAGAAGCCTCCATCGACGGATCTTCTGTCCAAGTTGCATCGCCCTTCCAGGATCAAATTTTTTACCATAAATGCTCATTGCGCATTTATCAAGATTTTTTGTATTTGAGACATTAACTCTGCTATCATTCAGAAAAGCTCCTTTCCCAAGTTCTGAATAAAATGTCTCACCATTCGCAAGATTCTGGATATAACCTCTGGTAATTCTTCCATTTTCAGCGTATGCAATTGAAATTGCATAAAATGGAATCCCGGCTATTGCATTATATGTACCATCAACAGGGTCGAGGTAAATAGTCCCTTTTTTCCCGCTGCAACACACATTTCCGCACTCTTCACTCACTAGGATTTCGCAAAGCTCATCCTCAACAAGCCTTTTGCGGATACACTCTTCAGCAACTTGATCTATAAGTTTTGTCGGAGTGCCGTCAGCTCCTATTTTTACTACAACTGCTCCTTTTTGATTACCAATATATTGTGCTATTGCAGTCCTTACCTCTAGTGTTATCTCGTCGCAATATGCTTTGAAATCCATCTCTGAACAGTTCTTCCCTTTACTTCGTCAATATTATGTAATCCCGCAAAGATAAATTACTACTGCGAGATAAGGTATAAGTGAGTTATGAAAGAACAGACCGAAGTAGGGAAGCTGAAGGAAGGCCGCTATGTCGTTATTGAAGATGAACCATGTAAAATTCTGGGTATCGCTACCTCCAAACCTGGGAAACATGGTGCAGCAAAATCACGAATCGATGCAGTAGGAATTTTCGACGGTGTAAAGCGTTCAATTGTCCAGCCGGTATCAGCAAAGACCTATGTACCGATCGTTGAAAGAAAGAGTGGCCAGGTACTTTCAATATCAGGGACAACTGCACAGCTAATGGATATGAAAGAATATACTAATTTTGAGATACCGATTCCTGACGATATTGCTGATAAAGTTGAGGTAGGAAAGGAGATAGGGTATATTGAGTCTCTTGGAAAGCGCAAGATCTCAATAGACTGATATTTTTAATTCCATTCTAAATACTAAATCAATTTCCCCAGATTTTTTTTTGATATTAATGAAAAAATTTCTGATACACGATAATATCAGGTTCCAATATATTTTTTTGGAACATTTATCTGGATTGTGTAGGAGGATATGAGGTGCGCTTTTATAACAAAGAAATAATTTTTCTTTCCCTCATAAAATTTCTCGGTATATGACGTTGTTTGATCTGCTGGCATCATAGTTGAGGGTGTTATGTCTCTGACGACTTCACTGGGGTTATCACCATTCATCACCAAAATTTCAAAACTTGGAAATAAACTACTTCCCGCCAACTGGAAGTCACCGGTTTTGCCAGAGCCTGGAGCAACTGCCTGACCTGATATTACATCAGCCCCAGCTCCCGGTTCTCCTTTCGGTACAAAAGTATATGTGAGTTCCCAATATGGGTATGGAATGTTGATGACCTGTGTAGTACCACTTGCAGCCCCATTGATAGTGGCATACGCTACAGTTGGTACTGAGTTATAATTATAGACGTTTTCATCATTGAGATATGTGCGTTGTGGAGTCGGAGTATCTAATGAATTGGATAATGCCAGATTCATACTGCTTCCATTCCATATTGTTGCTGTGGCAACGGGAGTAGTGGGAGTAGGAGTAGGTGTTTTGTTAATTATTATTGCAGGCGCAGCAGTAGCAGTTGGAGTAGGTGAAGGTGTGGGTGTTGGAGTTGCTGGTGCCGGAAGAAACGGAATTCCAAGTTCCACAGGTTCCCCGGTAACTGCCGGTTTAACAACAACTGCCATTACAAGGATTATTACGAGAGCTGCAATGACAATGAAGATGTCCCGCTTGTCCATTATATTATAGTCATTAGGGCGTCTACTTATAATTGATTGATCGGGAAGAAGTGAATCCTGAAGTAATATTGTCAGGTACAACATACTTTTCATGCGTGAAAACTAACTCTTTTTAATGAAAAAGTCCTCAAATGATAAATCAAGTCAGGAATGTTCAGGTGAGTGTTCAGACTGTGCAAGTAATGAAAGGGGATCTAAACCTGAATGTCCTCCAAAAACGGCCAAAATAGATGTCAGGCATGTAATACTTGTTCTTAGTGGTAAGGGTGGAGTAGGTAAATCTACTGTTTCCGTAAACCTCGCATACGCCTTATCGAACAAAGGGAAAAGAACCGGAATTCTTGATCTTGATATACATGGCCCCAATATCCCAAAGATGCTGGGGATAGAAAGTAGTAACCTCGGTGCAGAGGGAAATATGATTGAACCTGTCAGAGTCACAGGTAATCTGATGGTAATTTCAATGGCATTTCTGCTACCTGATCCCAGCACTCCCGTTATATGGAGAGGTCCAATGAAGATGTCAGCGATACACCAGTTCCTTGAAGAGGTCAACTGGGGGCCACTTGACTACCTTGTCGTAGATCTGCCACCAGGTACTGGCGATGAGGCTCTCACTGTCGCCCAGATGGCACCAAATGTACGCGGTGCGGTGATTGTAACAACACCTCAGGATGTCTCTACAATAGATTCAAGAAAGGCAATATCGTTCATAAGGAAACTCGGTCTCCCGGTCCTTGGTGTAGTTGAAAATATGAGCAGTATGCTCTGCCCCCATTGTCATAAGGAGATAGATATTTTTGGGTCCGGTGGAGGAGAAGCAATATCTCATGAGATGGATGTTCCATTTCTCGGAAGTATCCCGCTTGACCCTGAAATGAGAAAAGCAGGCGATGAAGGTAGACCATTTATCCTCCTAAAATCAGAAAATCCGACCTGGAAGTGTGTAGACAATATTATGGAAGCTCTCGTAAAAATTGTAGAGGGTTAGATGGACTATTCTGCGATTATGGCGGGAAATGAGACTTCACTTGAGATATATGAAGAGATCTCTCAGTGTATTGAGAGAATTTCACTCTTCCCCTCTCTTGTCGAACCTATCTATCGAAAGGCCATGACATTTGATGAGAATACTCTTGACCAACTTAGGTTTGGACTCTTCAGGCTTCAGCTTCATGCAGATATCCACAGAAATGAGGACCTTGAACAGGCACAAAAGGTCAGGTTTGTTGCACAGGTCCTTGAAAAGATTATTTATGGTTCTCTCCTTCTCACTTCGGATGATAACCTTTCAGGTGAATGACTACGTGAAAATAATAATAGCATTATTTATTCGTTTCATATCAAATGACTTCTCCATGAGTAGCTGACAGGAATCTCGCCAGAAGTCTTGGTATGGGTGCAGACATGCAATGCCAGTTTGGAGTTCCATTCACCTCTAATACTGTATAACCCCCGGGAATTTCAAGTAGGTCAACACCGCAGTAATCCGCAGAAACTGCCTCTGCAGCTTTTACGGATATTTCCTCCATTATATTGTTTAAAGGGACAGGAGTACCTGTTCCACCCTGGTGTATATTGTGGGCAAGATGGGGTGATTCTCTCATAATTGCGCCTACTGCTTTCCCGTTGATAACAAAAATGCGATAATCGCGTTCGTTTTTTATATATTCCTGTAAGTAAAAAGGAGGACCTGTAAGTTCGTTCTCCTTTGTAACAAGCCCGACACCTACCCCGTCATAGCCATATACTGGTTTTTCTACAACACAGGAATTCGCATTTAAAAATTTTATTGCTGCTTCTTTCGAATTCGAAAAAAATGTTTTAGGAGTGGGAATTAAGTGTCTGATCAAAAGGGCAGAAGTTAAAACTTTACTCGCACATGTTGCAATAGCCTCTGGAGTATTACAGCAGCGGTTATTAAGTGACAAGGCATTTAAGACCTCGAACTGGTGCTGGTCCTGTTTCATCCCGCATATCCATATCAGTGCCCTTTCCGGGGCGTTGTGAAATGGATTAATAATATCAGGAGATAGTAATTCCCATTTTTCACCTAAAATTTCAAGTTCATTAATTACGGCTGCAGTGGAATTGTCACCATCTGAATCGGTTGGTTTTGGTACAATATATATCATGGAATTAGTTTCCCTCTAGTTTTTTATCACTAATACTTCTCTACTCTATAAAAGTGCTGAAATTGTTTTAATTTCTCTAAATACCAAAAAATAACAACGCGATAACTAAAACAAATATTATTACCACGACAATTAAAACCCATAAAAAAATACTGGTGGTCCTCTTCTCTTTGGAGAATGTATTCACATAATCCCTGGAAGAGGAACTTACTTTCAGTACTGCCTGCCAGTTCTTAAGCGCTTCCTGATTTTGAGGGTTAATTGTAAGTATCTTGTCAAATATTGATTGAGATTTATTAAATTGACCCATTTGATATAATGCAATTCCTTTTTTATTCAACGCAGATTCAAAATTAGGATCTAGAGCTAATGCCTTGTCAAAATAAGAAATAGCGGTTTCATAATCTTTATTTCGGTAATATTCCATGCCCTTCTGATACCACTCATCAGACGTAGCATCATTAACCCAAATACCATCTGATGCCATTGTAATGTGTATGGGCACAAAGAAAATAAAAATCTTTCAGTCACTGAATATACATTTTTTCCTCTTGACTGAGTGATGTTTTTTTCAAAGATAGATTAAAATGTTTCTTACTCATATATGAATCGTAGGGTGGAACCATCTCAATCGTCACATTTGCCCATCATAAAGGCGGGACCGGCAAGACAACATCGTGTCTCAACATTGCCGGATCGCTCTTAAACCTGGGAAAAAAAGTGCTTGTCATAGATACTGATCCCCAGGCAAATGCGACCTCCGGTCTTGGAATAAACCCATTGACCTGCAAAGAGAGCATTTATGATATTTACATGAGTAATGTTGCCGATTTTCCGTATATGAGTCTCAAAGAGATAATCCTCGAGACAAAAAGTGGAATTGACCTGGTGCCCTCGTCACTTGATCTTGTTGGTGCAGAGCCTTTTTTATATGAAACAGAAGGCAGATTTGAGATATTAAAAATCGCAACAGAGAAAATCAAAGAAAATTATGACTGGATATTAATTGACACTCCACCGAGCATGGGGCAATTTGTCCTAAATGGTCTCATCGCTGCAGATCATATAGTTGTAACATTTGACGCCGGTGTTTTTGGTCTTCACGGACTGACTGCTCTCCTTGAGATCTTCAATGATATTCGCGAATATACTGGTTATCAGGTCAATGCTGAGATGGCAATCCTCACCCGCTGGGACAATCCTGAGATTGAAAATGAATTTTGGGAGAGACTACTAAATCTAATAAGAAAGAGGGGGAAAAAAGAATTAAACAAGGAGGTAGTATCCCTGCAAAGTGAGATCGAAACAGAGGTTCGGCGACAGTTTAAAGGGGTATATTATATTCCTTATGACCCCCTCATACCCAAATCTCAACAGGTAGGTCTGCCGCTTGAACAATTTGCCCAGGAATCACCTGGTGCCCTGGCATATAAAAAAATTACTGAAAATATAGTGAGATGGCAATGAATAATGGTAAGGTGAAGAGAACACATGTTTCAGATAGCCGAAGTGAGAGATGATGAGATGACAGAAAAGCCTGGAAGGAAGGCACTTTTTACGGGAGGACCCGGGAAAAAACCCATAAATAACCTTGAAAGTGAGATTACTGATAGTATCAGCGTAATAGTAACTTATTTGGAACAAAGAGATAGAAGCAGGAAGCTTGAGAGCGATCTCGTTATCCCTCTTTTGCAGCCTCTTGTTAATTTAATCAATATCTTTGTCGAGGAGATGGAAAGGACAATTGAGCGGTCCAGAATGAGTGAAGAATTATTTTCAAAGAATCCGGTCCCGATGGTCCTTCAGGACAATAATTCTCATGTCCATGCATTGAATGAGGCGTATGCCAATCTGATGGGTTCAACCGTTGACGAACTTAGTGAAGAAGGTGTGACCCATTGCTCTATTGAGACAGAATCCGGAGATGACCCTTCATCGATATATCGTGGAAAAAACCGGGCACTTGCTGAGCTCAAGGTTTTGTATGAGAATGGTCAGGAGCGATTTGTTCAATTGGAGGCAGTACCTCTCTCAAATGGTGTAGAAGGTCAGACACTGGGTTTATTTGTTTTCCATGATCGTTCTAATATCAGAGTTCTTGAATCGCAGACAAAAAAGTTCGAGAAAGAACTAAACTCAGCAATATTTGGCTTTCAGAAATTTGTAGGCGAAAATCCTGTGCCAATGGTTGTAATTGATCCGGATTTTCAAATTATTGAAATAAATGATGAGTTTAAAAAACTTGTTAGTCCGGATAACGAGTTATCAGGAAAAAATATTTACTCAGTCCCTCCATTCAACAATATTTCAAGGCCACCTTCTATAATTATGCCATTAAAGCGTGATGTAAGTCTTAAATTTGATGGAGCAGAAGAGACATTTTCAGAAATATTTGTTCCAATTGTAAACGAGAATAATGAAATTCAAAAGTCTGTTATAGGCTATTATAAGATTTCTGGAAATGAGAAAGAGACACGGATTTTCAAAGAACGTCTTGATTTACTTGCCCTTCAAAACAAGAAACTTATTACTGACAAGCGTGAAGAGATAGCAAAACTCAGCATTGAAAGTGACACACTAAAAGCCAGGTATATTGCAGAGATCAACGAAAAGGAACAGGACCTTCTGGAGCTTACTAAAAAGTCAGAAGAAGTAAAAAGAAAAAGTGAAGAAACGATTCTTGAACTGAAACAGAGATTGAAGAATCAGGAGAATCAAAACGAAACAAAAATAAAAGATTTATCACTCGATCTTTCTTTAAAGAAAAGTCAGATAGAAGAGCAGGAATTAAAGATAAAATCTATTTTCGATGAAAATATATCTTTAAAATCAGAAATCGGGAATATTTCTAAAATAGTTCCTGGTATAACTCCAGATCAGGAGAATGAGATTCAGAAATTAAGAGAAGAGCTTAATGAAAAAGAAACTGATATTAAAGAACTCAAAAAATTACTAAACGAAATAAAAACACCTCCTATTGAGCAAGTTGGCGAGGCCCTATCTCAAAGCTTTCCTTCTCCAGACCAGAAGATCTCACTTCTCCCGGATTTGAAACCTGAAAAGGAAATAAAAAATAAAAATAAAGTTGACCTCTCTATTAAGGATAACAGTCTTGATGTTGTAGAATTTGAAATAGGGGGCGACAAATATGCAATAGATGTCTTTATGGCTCGCGAAATAGTTGAGATGATGGCAATAACCCCAATACCTGGGGCGCCCTCATATCTTTATGGAATTATCAATTTAAGGGGTGAAATCACTAATATCATAAATATCAATACAATACTTGGAATTCCAGATATTCGAAAAGACATCCAGAAAAAGATAATAGTGCTTTCACACGAAGCGACTGAAGGTGAAAACCTCGGAGTCATTGTTGATGAAGTAAATAGTGTAAATTCTATTAAAATAAGTCAGATCGAAGCACTCGGAGAGAGCTTTGAAAATATCTCCTCACAGGCATATATTCAGGGAATCATAATGATGGATTCAAGTGATGGTATTTCTTCCGATGATAAGAAAAAAGAAAAGGATCTCGTCATTTTTCTTAACATGCATGGACTTATCAATGGACTTTCGAAATTTCAATAACCTTTTTCATCCAAAAAAACGATTAAGTACAAGGAATTGTTATTATATGTTCATTTTTTTAGAATGAACTGAAATAGGGAAATAGGGCCTAATAAATGATAAAAGTTAGTAATGATGATGATTTTTATTCGTTGAGAAATACCATAGAGCGCCTCTTAAATATGCAATGTGCAAGTTATAAGGAAGATTATATAAAAAGACGCATTCTATCCAGGATGAATGCAACTAAGACCCAGAATTATAAAGAATATCAACAGGTATTGCTTGGTAATAAGACTGAGATGGAGCTTTTAAGGAATGCTCTCACAATAAACGTAACAAAGTTTTTTCGTGATCCTGAAATTTTTGATACATTAAAAAAAGAGATACTACCTGAAATTTTACGCGGGAAAAACCGTATCAGGATCTGGAGTGCCGGATGCTCTTCAGGAGAAGAGCCGTATTCTCTTGCAATTCTCCTTGCAGAATATAAATCAACACACAGAGACCTGGACGCACTCATTTATGCATCGGATATCGATGAAGAGATTTTAAAAAAAGCGAGGGATGGCATCTACGAAAAGCAGGCTCTTGAGAATGTTAGTGATGTCTATTTAAAACGATACTTTGCAGAGAGAGAAGATACAAAATTTGAGGTCAAATCGTTATTAAAACCATTCATCAGGTTTCAGTCACATGACCTTATGCGGGGCATTCCGGTGGCAAGATTCCTTGATCTCGTTCTTTGTCGGAATGTGACAATATATTTCAATGAAAAGCAGAAAAATTTACTTGTTACAACAATAAATGAGGGACTTGCACCCGGTGGATTTTATATAATGGGCATGTCTGAATACCTAGGTCGTGAGGTAGAAAGTCTTTTTAAACCATACCGGCCAATGCACAAAATTTTTGTCAAGCCATAATTTGAAGCCAAATTATATGGTAATGTCGTGATCAACCAATGACTGGGCAGGTAACCTGATTTTGACGTAATAGCATTGCAGTGGATAGAGTTCCTGCAGCAGCTGAAGAGAGCAACGTTCAAAATTAGCTCCAAACATCTTGTCATATTTGATCTCTTCTCCTTTATAAAAAGCAATAATATCAGAGAGAAAATTTTTCCCAGTGCTTTTTAATATTTCCTCGCCAAATCTCTGACCAATCTCCGCAGGAATGCTCTCGCGTCGCCCTTCAAGCACAAGCACTGTAGAATCGACGACAAATGGTATCCCTTCTTTTAAAGTTAGAGAAAACTCAATATCGAGGTTCTGGGTCCCTCTCATACTAAATGTTATAAAGTTTCTCAGAAATTCAAAAAACATCTTTTTATTTTCTTTTAAATCTTCAGAGAGGGAATTGAGAACGATGTGCCGGGTCTGATCAGGGATTGAATATTCGGATTTCATAGACTCGAGAATAAAATTCTGTTTTTCAATATGCTGAATCATTTCTATTATTGTCTGGTATCTCTTCCATACTTCTCCCTGGTTTATTATTGAGAACGTCGGAAGATCGCTATGCATCTGAAATCCTCACTCATCCATATCTTCTTGTAATTTTTCTCTGGGAGAATAATTTTTCATCATCTTTTTGCGTTCACCAAAATATTTTATCTCAGAAATCATAAGAAGAAAATTACAACAGAGTACCAGATTAAATAGTCCCATTCTTACCCATTTCCACATTCCCTGATAAAGAAAATCGACTGAGACAAACATCGCGACAAAACAAAAAACATAGAAAACAATCCACGTCCTGATATTCATCACATTCATAAAACTTTGTTTCCCCTCTGTGCCATTTTATATAAGTTATCAGATCATCTTTGAAAGACTTTATATTTTTAGTTAATGCCAGAACAAAGAAATCACTTTAATAGTATGTAGATGAAAAGAAAAGTATGAAGCTCATATATCCTGCATTTATTCTCCTTTTATTAATTCTTCTACTTTCCTTTGCCGGTTGTATTGAACCACAAAGGTCCAGCTCCAGTTCAGCTTCGATATCTACTGCAGTTCAGACCAATGGATTGCAAATTACTACAGTTACACCTACACCTACTGCATCTCCAACATCAAAAGAAATTTCATCATTTTCCACAACTACTCCGTTCAGCATAGAAACAATAACGTCTATAGTGAACCACTCCAGCTATTATAGCGTTCCTGACATCCCTGACATTCCATGGTTTGTTATTTATACCGCTCCAATCAGTTTCAAGGGTGAAACTATTGCTTTTGCTTACTCTCTTACATCGCCTCCTCTCCAGGTGGAAGCAGATGTAGTCCCCAAAGTAATTACAAGGACTGATACTGTGTTAAGTAAAGAACTTGACAAAGCCTGGAAAGATATATCAGTTACGAGAATAGCCCCAAATACCTGGCTTAAGATTGTAATAAGGGATAAATTAACCGGAAATGTTATCGATGAGACTGGATACGGCAATGGCTATGAAATTCATAACCCAGATGATCTTACGTTGAACCCGATACCTCACAAAAAAGTAATTCTCACGATGCGTACAGGGGGAAATTACCAGATAGAAGTATCAGGGAACAATATTGAAGCTAAAAATCTAACCGTAAAAGTTAGGAAGATAGGAGCCTGAAAATCAGGTTTAGACATTATTATGCAGGTATACTGGAGGACAACTCCCCAGACAAGGAATAGCTATGCAGTTCTCTCTGCAGCTTGTCTTGAATCCGGAATAGAATTGATTCCTATAAAGCGACCACATAGTGAAATAACCTGTTACAGTATAAACTCTCTGGAATGGAATTATCTGAAAGATGAGATAAAATCTGCCCGCTGTATAACAATTGCAGGAGGGCCGCATGCAACAGCCTGCACGAATGAAGTATTAAAGTACTCAGATTACGTGGTATGTGGTGAGGGTGAATATTCTCTGCCTAATCTTATTCTTCATATAAAAAGTGGTTTACCGGGTATAGTTCCTGGAACTGCAGCCAATAATGAATACATTCCTGCCACATCATCGGTTTACCTTGGAGGGTACAGTCCTTTTTGTAATGTGAAAGGTTATATTGAAATTTCACGGGGCTGTCCCTACAGTTGCGGGTATTGTGCAACACCTAAATTATTTGGCCGGGACATGCGCCACCGCCCAGTTGATCAGATAGTTGCTTTTGCACGTCATCACCGTCATCCCAGATTTCTCTCTCCGAATGCTTTGGCTTATGGGTCCAATGGAATTAACCCTAAGATTGAGAAAGTCAGATTATTGCTTGAATCATTAAAGAAAAGTGGAAATAAATCATATTTTGGAACATTTCCAAGTGAAATAAGGCCTGAATTTGTCACTTCCCAGGCACTGGAGTTAATTACTGATTATTGTTCCAACGATAAAATCCATATCGGTGCTCAATCAGGAAGTGACAGGATTTTAACATATCTAAACCGGGGACACAATCTTGAATGCGTATTGTTGGCAATAGAAAAAATTCGTGAATGGGGATTGAAACCTGTTGTAGACATAATTCTTGGAATTCCAGGTGAGACAGATTCTGATGAAGAGGAGACATTATCACTAATCAAATTTATTGTGCGAAATGGCAGTGTGCATCTCCATAAATTTATACCTCTTCCCGGAACTTCATTGTCTCAAAATAAGCCTGGAAATATAAGTCCGCACCTTCAGCACGAACTTGGAAGACTTGCGCTCGCTGGAAAAGTTACAGGAAGTTTTCAGGATTCTGAGATAAGGTTTTCAAGCGGCGTGCAGAATCATATATCATGATGGATGTGTTGTTGATAGCAGATCTCCATGGGAGTTATGGTAAAATGGACTCATTTATGGATCTGCAGCCTGATGCGGTTTTTATCGCAGGCGACATCACAAATATGGGACCTGTTGAAAGCATCGAATCGGTACTTTCCCGAATTGATGTTCCATGTTTTGCGGTCCCTGGAAACTGTGACCCTCACGAGATTCTCGAATGCCTTGAACAGTCAAATGCAGTCAACCTCCATGGCTCCAGGATAAATCTTGGGAAGATATCCATTGTAGGACTAGGGGGTTCAAACCCAACACCCTTCAATACGCCATTTGAGATGACTGATAAACAGATTGATGATCTCCTGACATCTGCAATGTCGAAGATGGAAAGGTCGGTGCATAATATTTTGTTATGCCACGCCCCTCCATTCGAGACCCTTGACAAGATAGGTGGTAACCATGTTGGGAGCGCAAGCATCAGAAAGCACATGAAGGCTTTTGATCTTGTCTGCTGTGCACATGTTCATGAAGAGAGAGGTTCAATTGAAGTCGATGGTGTGAAAATTGTTAATCCGGGTCCTGCCGCAGTTGGAAACTGTGCCATGATCCACTTTGGAGACGAACCGAAAGATATTCAGATCAAGTTACATTCTCTTTAAGAAGTAATAATTCAAGATATGAGAGAAGAATCGGCTCTCCTGTCACCCCCAGCATTTCTTTTATCTTATCGATTTTGAGCGAAGCTTCACTCGCTTCTCCTTCAGTTATAACCTCTATCTCAATGAAATAGCCCAGACTATAGACATTGTCAAGACTTATAGTAGTATTTTCATAGGAAAAGTACTCCCTGTCCTTTTTCACTTCTGCGCTAATCTTAAAACCCAGGTTCAGAAGCAATTCCCGCATTTTTTCTCCGTCCTCTATTTGCACATTGATCTCTTCTCTTGCTTTAAATGCAAAATCACGTCTTTTTGAACCTTTATAGGTGAGAGTCCAGGAATTTGCTGCAGATCTCAGTCTGAGGGCTTCATCAGTATTGCAAAAATCCTTGTGGGGTGCATTGAAATAATAATCGTGTTCCGTTACAAACTCAGTGGATAAAGCACCAAGTGAAAGAATTCTCTCACGCATAAGTTCAGGATCCTCAATTTTTGCTTTTAATTCGAGCTCAAGCATAATTCACACAGGTTTATGTATTCACATTGTCACATAATAATAGAAGTATTCACGTCATGAACTACTGAAATAATAATTTTTTAGGGTGGTATATTTGTCAATAAAAGAAGGCGACTTTATCAGACTCTCCTATACTGGTGAGTACAATGGAACAGTTTTTGATACAACAAACTCTGAAACAGCAAAGGAGTGGGGAATTTACAATCCTCAAAGCTCTTATGGACCTATAACAGTAAGGGTCGGCGGTTCTCACGTTGTGAAAGGAATTGATCTGGAACTTGCAGGTAAAGATGCAGGATATGAAGGAGAAATCATCGTACCTCCTGAACTGGGTTTTGGTAATTATGATGAAAGTAAATTAGAATCTTTCCCAAAAAAGGTATTTAAGGAAAACCCTAAACCCGGGATGCAGGTAAGAATTGAAAACAAGGGTTCAGGTGTGATTGTCCGTGTTATTGGTGGTCGCGCAATTGTTGATTTCAATAACAGCCTTGCAGGAAAAACACTCAATTATAAAATAAAAATTGAAGATTTGGTGGAGTCTCCAGAGGAAAAAGTAAAAGGAATCATTGAATTATTTACTGGTCACAGTCTCGATGTCTCACTGACAGAGGGAAAACTCCAGATCGAGCTACCTGCAGGCATTGGATATGACCAGGCCTGGCTTATCTGGAGGGGCCGAATCATACACGAGATATGGCAATTCCTTTCAGAGGTTCAGGAGATCACATTTGTCGAGACTATCAGGCGTGAAGAAAAAAATAAAGAAGAAGTGAGTGATTAATTAACTAGTGAATCATGAAGCATACAGTGATGTAAGTTTTTCACTTACATTTTCCACCTGCTTTACTGAAGTCCCAATGTAGTTCTCTGGTGCGAGAAGAAGGGTTAATTTTTCAGGTTTTATCAGTTCTGTTACATTATTATCCTTTAAAAGAAGGTTTGCAAGGGGTTCCTTTATTGCAATAGCTTCCATACTTTTAACCCTGATCAGTTCATGGGCCTTCTGGCGGTCCATTCCCATTTTTGTAAGTTCAATCATTATCGATTCAGCCATATTGACACCCTGCAGTATTCCCAGGTTCTCTTTTATCCGGTCTTCCTTTACTGAAAGTCCTTGAATCACCTTTATCATCAGCGTAAGAATGTGATCCGCGAGAATCGATGCTTCAGGAAATATCACCCGTTCACAGGACGAATTGGTCAGGTCTCGTTCATCCCACAGGGTATTATTTTCAAGAGCAGGTCCGACAAATGAGCGGACTATTCGTGCGAGACCACACACCTGTTCACTTTTTATTGGGTTTCTTTTATGTGGCATTGTGCTGGAACCGACCTGGTTTACACCAAATGCCTCTTCTACTTCTCCAATCTCTGTCCTCTGAAGTGTCCTTAGTTCAATACCGATTTTATCCAGGGTAGTTGCAACATTTGCAAGAAAAAAACAGTATTCGGCATAACGGTCTCTTCCAATAACCTGATTTGAAACATCAACAGGTGTAAGCCCAAGCAGGTCCATCATCTTCCTCTGGACTTCTATACCTGCATTACCAAGAGCTGCCTGGGTACCTACTGCACCAGTAAGCTGGCCAACGGCTATTCGTGGACCCAGTTCCCGCGCCCTTTCAATATGGCGCCCGATTTCACTAGCCCATATCGCAAATCTGAGTCCATAAGTTGTTGGGACCCCAATCTGACCATGAGTCCTTGCAGCGCATACCAGATTTTTGGTCTCCAGGGAACGTTTTATCAGGGCAAAAAGGAGTTCTTTCAATTTTTTAGATATAATTTCGAGCGAACTTTTTAACTGAAGTCCGGTTGCAGTATCAAGGATATCATTCGAAGTTGCACCATAATGTACCCAGCGCCCGGATTCACCACAGACTTCTGCTATAGACTTCACTATTGCCATCATATCGTGATTTATGGTGTCCTCTATCTCTTTAGCTCGATCGAGCGATGCCTTGTAGGCCAATTCCTCAATCCGGAGGGCATCTTTTCGAGGAATAAGTTCTGCCTTGCTGCAGGCCATTGCAAGGGCAACTTCGGCTCTTACGATGCAATTAAAGCGGAACTCTTCGTTCCATACTTTTTTCATCTCCTGTGTTCCGTACCGGAATTCGATTGGGTGGATAGCCATGCAAAGATCTTTGTGATCTCTCATTCATAAAATAGCGCGAAATTGAAGGGACATCAGAAGCTAATGATTGTTATGAAAATATTGAAAGGCAGTATCTATAAAAAAGGGGAAACACTAAATGGGTGAAGAAGGCAGACGAAAGGACCTTCTTAACCTCTATAACCGAATCAGGGGGAGTGACAAGGATGAATCAATAAAAGAAGATTCAATAACGCTCTTCCAAAAAGGAACAGATAATGAAAAAAAGGAGATCGATCCCTTTTTTGAATGGTTTCCTTACCCATCTTACCGTCCTCATCAGCATGAGATGCTGGAAGCTGCTTACAAAATTGCAAAAACTGGCGGTATTCTTATGGTGGATGCTCCGACCGGAAGCGGAAAATCAAGTATTATTGCGGCTTTGCTCGCTGCGCGTGGGAAAAAGAAGATTATTATTGCAGTCAGGACCGTAAGTCAACTCTCTACATTCATTCAGGAACTGGAACTAGTTAGAAAGAAAAAATCTATCCACTACTCATATCTAATAGGAAAAGGTCATATCTGCCCCCTTGGAGGCATTAGCGATATATATCGACGTTGTGAAGGTGTGAAAGCTTTTTCACTCTCATTGATGCGGGAGCGGGCAGACAAAGGATCTCTGGTCCCGGCTAAAGACCCTGAGATAATCCGTCAGATTAAGCTCTTAGACTCTGAAAATCCAATGATTTGCCCATTTTATATTAAAAGCAAAGTATATACAGAGACTGATGGTGGTGGATTGAGAGCTGTCCATTCGGCATCACTTAAAGCAAAAGGAGACCGACTGGTCAGGGAGAAGATATCACCCGGTCAGTTGAAGGCGTTTTGCGCTGAAATCTGTCCTTATGAAACTCTGCTTTATGCAGCCCAGAAGGCAGAAATTCTGATTGTGAATTACCATCATGTCCTGAATAAAGACATTCGTGAACAGTTCTATGCAACTATTGGATTAAATCCTGAAGACATCATTCTTCTAATTGATGAAGCACATAACTGTGGCGACATAATCATAGATATTGAAAGTATTTCAGTTAATACTGAGATTATTGACCTTGCAATAAAGGAGCTCAACTCAATCAAATCACGCAGCATTGGTGCTGAATCGGTTGCACAGGTCCTTCCAAACGCTTTGAATTTTATTTCAGGGCTTTCACGTTCAACTGAACAGGAGGATTGGATTGATCCGAATATTTTTGCAAAAAACCTGATCCGTGGGAGTCTCTATCATTCCTTTAATGAAGTTGTTGAAGACTTAAGGCATATCAGTGAGAGAATTGTGGAAGAGGCAATACAGAGAGGTGATTTTAAGGAGTCTGCAATTGAGAAGGTCTCTATTTTTCTCTTTTCACTAGGTCTCGCCCTGACATCGTTGTCGTATCTCTCGTTATTCCGTAGATATGAAGGTGACATTATCCTTGAGGTAAGAAAAATTGACGCTGCCGACTCACTTACAGAGACCACAAAAATTCATCACTCAGTTATCTTAATATCAGGGACTCTTTCCCCTGTGCATGACTATAGAAGACTTTTTTTTGAAGACATCCCTGTTTCTGAATTATCATTACCAAATATATTTCCAAGAGAGTTGAGGCTCATTCTTTGTGCTACAGAGATTACTACTTCATTTAAGGAGAGAGAAAAACGTGAAAATTTCGAATTGATACAAAATTATATCCTGGAATTTGCAAAACTTCCAGGAAACCTTGCCATTTATTTCCCATCGTACCAGATGCTTGAGAAATATGCTGGTAACTGTTGTGAACTAATCACTAGAAAAGAATGTTTTATTGAACCAAAAAATCCGGCACAGGCGGACAAGGCACTTTCACAATTTCTATTGCTCCCTGGACAAGGAAGATCAGGTATACTTTTTGCTGTCTGTGGAGGAAAATGGAGTGAAGGACTTGATTATAAAGGCGAATTATTAAACGGTGCAATGGTTATAGGTCTTCCCCTTGCACCATTTACCCGTATAAGAAAGATGGTGATGGATTATTATAAAAGAAAATTCGGGAACGAAGGTGAATTTCTTTCCTACACTCTACCTGCAATTAATAAAGCCCAGCAGGCCTTGGGAAGGGTTTTAAGGACCCCGGAAGACAGAGGCTTTCTCGTATTAGGAGAGAGAAGATTTCTTGATCCATCTGTAAGAAAAGGTCTTCCTATGTGGATGCAGGACGAATTAATCTCCTGTTCCTTTCAGGACTTCAAAGAATACGTTAGGAAATGGCACAGATGAATGGTTCAGCCAGATTCGGTCTGTGGCACGTTCATGTCCATTGGGAAGAAAACATGGTATTTCGTATCAATTTTATGAGAAGGCCGGTTCCGGGCTCAGTTCCAGTTGAAATCTCTCGCTTTCTTGCTGGAATTTCAGAAAATTTTGGAGATTTCAGGAGTATTGGGACAACTGCGGATTACCCTTTTGCTAATATTTACGAGGCTGTGGAAAGAATTGAATATGGAAAAACTGAAACATATGGTGAAATAGCCAGAGTTACAGGGACTCATCCACGTTTGGTGGGACTGGCACTAAAAAGAAATCCAACTCCATTATTGATTCCATGTCACAGGATTATTGGAAAAAATTCTATAGGAGGGTTTACTCCGGATATTACAATTAAGGAAGATCTTCTCTCTCTTGAAAAACGGCGAACAAAAAAGCAAAAATGATATTATCAAATGGATGCTTCCTTTTTAAAAAAAAATTTATGAAATCTGCAGTGATTCTTGTAGGAGGTAAAGCCAGAAGGGCTGAAGGGAGAGAGAAATATTTCTTCTCAATTGATGGGCAGATGTTCATCGATAGGACATTGTCCACACTAAATGATATTGTTGATGAGATTCTTATTGTTGGAAAAGATCCAGGTCAGGGAGAGAAGTTTATCAGTTTTCCACAAATAAGATATATTTTTGACGAAATTCCTGACAGGGGACCGCTCAATGGACTTATTACAGGGGCCAGGGCTGCCAGAGGAAGTGAGATCTTTGCAGTCGCTTGTGATATGCCATTTATAAACAAAAAAGTTATTAACCGGCTATTTTCTTTTCTGCCCGGGTATGAGGCGGTTATTCCTATATGGGAAAATGGATATATAGAACCACTTCATGGAGTGTACCTGCGTGATCGGTTGATAAAAGAAGAGGAATTAATGGAGAACCATTCATTCAGGGACTATCTCGACAGGATAAAAGTAAAAAATATCCCGGTTGAACTGATGAATGATATAGACCCGGAATTCCTCTCTTTTACGAATGTAAATAGTATGGATGATTATAATCATTTAACAAAACCTTTTCAAAACAAATCACCTTGAACAAAGTCCATTTATTAAAAAATTTAAAAAAACATATCAAAATGAATATTATCTTTTCACTCCAATACCGGTAGAGAAATATGACTGATCTTTTCTCTGTCATCCTAGCCGGAGGAGTAGGTACAAGGCTCTGGCCTCTTTCACGTACTTATTACCCAAAACAGTTTCTTATAATGGATAAGCCCTCCCTCTTCCAGGAAACATACAAAAGAGCATTAAGGATTTGTGACACCCGGCATATTCTCGTTATAACAAATGAATCGCACCAGTATCTTGTTAAAAACCAGATAGAAGATATCAAATCAAAATTATACGAAGAAAATATTCTCATCGAAAGTGTAGGAAAAAATACATTGCCCGCAATAACCTGGGCCATGACTACAATAGAGGAGAGAGTAGGGGAAGGATATGCTGCAATTTTTCCAAGCGACCACTCTCTTCCTGTTGATGCGATGGATGAGATAAAAACTGCAACCGATATTGCTGATGACTATCTTGTGACGTTTGGCGTCATACCTAAATCTCCTCATACCGGATACGGTTATATCAACCCAGGGAATGCGCTGAAAAGAGGATTTTTGGTAAATGAGTTCAAAGAAAAACCATCTGTAGAACAGGCAGAAGAATTTGTCAGGGCTGGGTTTCTCTGGAACAGCGGGATGTTCTTCTTCTCTACAAGGATGTTTAGGGAAGAAATGGAAAGGTACGAACCCGAACTACTCAGGACTTTTAATGTAAAACCGCCTGATTATAAAGGTTTACCCGTAATTTCTATTGATTATGGTCTTTTAGAGCATTCAAAAAGAGTTGGAGTAATTCCACTTCATGCACCATGGAGCGACCTTGGAAACTTCAGGGCTTTGTATGAAGCAGCTCCTCATGATGCGGATGGGAATACCGGCAATGCCGTTTTTATTGATGCTAATTCAAATTATGTGTATACCCCAGGTAAAAAAACCGCTCTTATTGGTGTAAATAATCTTTCAGTTGTTGATACGGGAGATGCTCTGCTTGTATGCAATACATCAGAAACGGAAAGAGTGGGAGACCTTGTCAAATATTTCAAATCAGAAAATGATCCTGTTATCGATTATCATCTCCAGGTACACAGACCTTGGGGATCCTACACAGACCTGGAGCGTTCTCGGTTTTACCGCATAAAAAGGGTCACTGTCAAACCAGGTGTGCAGCTTTCGCTCCAGATGCACCATCACCGGAGTGAGCACTGGATTATTGTGAGTGGTATGGCAGATGTTACTCTGAATAAAACCGTTCAACAGTTCAGGAACGGTGAGTCAACATTTGTGCCGGCTGGAACTCTCCACAGACTTGGGAATTCAGGAAAAATCCCCCTGGAAGTCATCGAAGTTCAGATTGGTGAATATCTCGAAGAAGATGACATTGTACGGATCGAGGACGACTTTAACAGAGTCGATCCAAAGTTCAGGAATGATCCGCTATGCAAGGGTACACCCTGATTGTTCATGGGCCAGAGGCCTTTGATAAAGGGGATGTCCTCAATGTAGTTGGTCAGACCTGCCCGGCTCAAGTTGTTATAGCAGGTATAATTGCACGTACAGCAGCTCTCGAAGCAGGTTTTACAATCCCTTGTCCGAATGAGCGCCCCAGTGTTCTTTTAAACAGGTATGGGAGGGATGCTGCCCTTCTCAACAGGGGGAAGAGTGTGAATTCCGGAATGATTTTCGGGGAGAGTGTAGCTCAAAGGACTGATAAAAAATCACTTGTTCAGATAGAATGTTCAAACAGTACAGTATACCTATGGGGACAAGGAAATTATGATCTTGCAGAGTATCTCTCACTTGTCCTCTCATACAAGCTTATAACAAAACCGGTTTCCAATCTTTCTCTTACTGAATTTCGGATAATTAAGGGTTGTTTTCCTGGTGAACCTGTTTTTGTAAATGGTACTATAATAGGTATTGCAGAATCCGAAGAAGTAACAATACGCCTGAATGACAATGAAATAATACCTGTTTTTGGCCTGAAATTGAAGGAACATGGAATGCAGAGAGTTAAAATTTCAAATAATTCAGACATTTACTCACTCTGGATAAAATCCGGTTCTTTAAGGGGGACATTGCCAGTTCAGAGCCCTCGATCCCGTATTACAGGAAAAATCATTGTAATTGACCATGAAAGCCATCGGTTCTGGGAAAGAATAAGTGACGATGTTGCAGGAATTCTTACAATTGGGGATGATACTACGAGTGTTACGGGACATATGTCCGCACACCTTGGAATTCCTGTATTTGGCATAACTGACGGTGATGAAGATGGAATCATTCGAAAAAGCTTTACAGAGGGCTCAGTTATTGTAAAATCTATAGAAGGACGTGATGATGATATCGGTAAGGAATTAATTTCAAGAATTCCAAATGGAGAAGTTCACTGGGACAGCTGGGTTAATGATGAGATTGAAAGACTAGGGGACCGCGTAGTGGTAATTCAAAAGGTGTAACTCCCAGTGCATTGTGCTGAATGTAAGGGGAAAGGGTTGTGCGGCCTTGAGAAGTGCCCAATATTGAGCAGATTTTATGCAAAGGCACCATTTTCTTTTAAAAAAGAATATCATGGCAATTCACCATCCGTGTTTATCGGAAGCTATGGATATCCTGACGTTGTCACGGGACCCCTGCTAATAGATGATAATGATCACCCGCCAGACTGGATTAATGGGCAATACTCTATTGAAGATATTGTCGCAGTCAGATCGAGGACAATCAGGGGCAGGTCGAAAGAAATTGGGCATATAACCGAACTACAGGAAATTGCTCTATCTTCAAAACCACTACCTGTAGATGTGGATTTTACAAAACCAATCTCTTTCAGGTTGACATTTGACGGAATAATGGCCCCGGTAGGGTTATCTGGTGAATTAAAAGACCTCCAGGTCCTTGAGAATGCTCATGTCGCGAGAGCGGTCGACAAGGTAACTTCAGACACCGATTTGAAAGCGGTTGAGGCTTTGGATTATCTTTACGGTTCTGGTATTGACACGTACAAAATGACATCCCTCCTCTCATCCGGCCTATTAGGAAAGAGAAGGAGAGTAACTCCTACAAGGTGGGCAATTACTGCAGTTGATGATATGATATCAAAGAAACTTGCAGTATCAATAAGAAAAAATTCTTCAACCGATACAATTTCCATATTTTCACATGAACTTTATGGAAATCTTATTATTTTCATTCTTATACCAGGTGAATGGAAATTCGAGATGATCGAAATATGGAGCCGGAACTCTCTCTGGAATGGTGAAAATGATTTTATTGTCGCTGATCGCGAACGTGGGATAAAAAAGAATTATTCTCCAATCACTGGTGCTTATTATTCAGCAAGACTTGCAGTCACGGAATACCTTAGTCCGCGACATATCAGTGGCACAGTAATTGTAATCAGGCGCATTTCTTCTGAATACTGGGCACCGCTGGGGACCTGGGTAATCCGGGAAGTTTCAAGACTTGCAATGAAAAAAATGCCGGTAACATGCGAAAACGTTAAACAGGCTGAAGAGATCGTTTCATCGATTCTTGGATATGATGATTGGAGAATACATAGTCAATACCTGTCAGATTTAACGAGACAGAAAAAGATCACAGATTTTATAGGATTTTAATTCGTTATTCGTTACTGGTTTGACCCGGTCCTGTGTTGTTCCTGGAAGTCATATCTGTCAAGGATAGTTTCGATTGTATCAATATCGTCGATTGATTTGTCAGGTCTGACAGAAATAAAACGGGGAAACCTGAGTGCATAGCCACCTGAGTAATTAGGGCTTTTTTGTATTTCCGAATATCCTATCTCAAATACAAGATTCGGTTCAAGGATGACACTCTTTCCTTTTGTTGAGACAACAATGTCTTTTAGTACATCATATAGTAAGGCGAGTTCTTCATCTGAAAATCCAGTCGCAACTTTTGATATTGGAATCAGATAGTCATTATCACGGCAGGCAAGATGAAACGATCCAAAAACGTGGGCTCTTTTTCCTTCGCCCCAGTCTGCACCTGTAACAACGAGGTCTAGTGTATCAACATGTGGTTTTATCTTGAGCCAGGACTTTCCTCGAACTCCTGGGGTGTATTGAGAAGACAATACTTTTAGCATAATTCCTTCATGCCCCTGGTCAAGGCCATTCATATAATATCTTTCAATTTCAGCTGGATCATCACTGATAATGTTAGGAGCAACATATTTTTTGACTTCCTTAAGGAGAATTTCCCTCCTTTCACCATAAGTTAATGAAATTAAATCGTTCCCTTCAAGGTATAGAATGTCAAATACAAGTGGAGTTAGTTCTATTGAGTCTTTAATTGCCTCTACTTCGTTTTTTCTTCTAACACGCCGCAACACTGTCTGGAAAGGGAGTGGGCGTCCATCCTTTACGGCTATAACTTCTCCATCAAGAATAATATCCCTGCTTGTTACAGACATGAGCATTTCAGTCACATCAGGAACCGAACTTGTGATGTCTTCCAGTTTCCTTGAGTAAACCCTGCAACTTTTACCTTTCCTATGAAACTGAAACCTGCTGCCGTCATATTTATATTCGGCTGAGATTTTTCCGTGATCGTGTATCCCTGTGGCAATATCTCCGGCTTGTGCAAGCATCATCCTGACCGGGTGAAACAGAGTGATTTTTACAGAATTAAGACTATTTGGATCTTTCAGCGCTAGAAAAGCCACTTCACCGATGTCGTTAGTGACCTGAATTGCATGATCGAGCACAGAAACCGGTAAATCAAAGACCTTTGCAATGGCATCGCGGATGGTCCCTTCTCCAACACCAATTCGTAAATCCTCAAGCAGAAGCCGGGCGAGATACCTGGCTTCAAGTGGACTGGACGCCCCAAAAAAACGTCGGATGAGCAGATTTTTTTCACGTTGGGAACCTTTTCCATCTATTGATGCTATTTTTTCCATAGCAGCGTATACTTCAAGAAGCGTGAGTTGTTCTGAAAAAAATGAAGTCTGTTCCTTCATTGACACAAGTTCCTCAACCGCGGTCCCGATGTCACCCTTGCTGTTAAGTGCTTCAATTACCGTCTCTTTTTGTTTTCCTATTACATATGCAAGCCCTTCAAAAAGCAGGTTCGGACCGATACCTATCTTTTTGGGACTCCAGTCCGGGAAAATTCTCCCCATAATAAATCTGATAAAAACAGGAAGTTCTATCTCCTGCAGGGTAAGGAGAGTCTCTGCAAGGACTTCGACCATGGCAAGACGACTGCGTATTTTTTCAAGTCTTTTGCAACATTCTGCGAATTCGATAAAATACATCAGAGAAACCCAATTATGAATAGGCAGATAACTCACATTAATTATGAGGATCTGTACTTCCTGAATGACAGGCCCATTACAATGACATGTGGCGAAATTGAACCGATTCTTTTAAACAATACCTGATTATGAGAAAAGTTATAATACACTATAATTGAATTATTACCATAAAATATAACTAATAATTCTCCTGCTTATGTATTTTATAAAAAGCACAAGGAATATCCGGTCGGGTGATTACAATGGCTGAACAAAATAACCCTGAATACGGAAGCATGATTAAAGGTTTTCAAAAGAGCATTCAGCGAACCGCTGCAGAAGTGAAAACAAGTGTGCTTATTGTCGAATCTGAAAATGAGACAGGCCAGTCACTAAAAAACCTCCTTAAAAATTTAGGATACAATGTTCTCGGGGTTATCAGTACAGGGGAAACTTCACTTAAAAGTGTTGTAGAGTCAGCACCCGATATAACATTAATCGACCTTAAACTCAAGGGGATAATGGGTGGAATATCGACGGCAACCTATATTTTCCATGCATTCAACAGGCCGGTTATTTTTATCGTGAAAGGTCTCGATACAGAGACAACGAGAGAGACTATTGAAAGGGCAAAAGTTGCTGATGCCTTTGGCTGCATTGTGCTGCCCTGTTCCGAGATGCAGATCTATGGAACAGTTGAACTCGCTTTGAGCGCATTTATTGCCTCTTCATCTACTCAGGCCGGCGAGACTATCGGACTCACAAAAAGAGACCTTCAGAGACTGATACATATTGATGAAGGTTTCGTGCTTCTCGATATGAAAGGCAGAATTCTCTTTATGAATCCTTTTGCGGAATACCTTTCTGAATATTCTTACAAAGAATCTCTCCTTCACCAGATTCATGAAATCTTTTCAATGAGCGATGGTGTTTCAGGACACAAAATGGAGGATGACCTCTGGAATGGTGTTCGAGAAGGCTTTGTTACTGCACTATCGAAACAGATGACTCTATTTTCAAAGAATGGGAACCGAAGAATTGTGATGATGAAAGTTGTGCCTCTCAGAAACCGGCGTGATCAGCTTATAAGCCTGGTTATTCATATGCGTCAGGTATTTTCAAAGGGACTTACTTATTAAGGATACACTATTAATCAATTAATAATATTTTTAATCATAAAAATAAAATAATGAACAGTAAATGAAAATCCTTTCAATTATATTTATTCTATTATTCCTTGGTGTTCTCTTTATTTGTGGAAGTGCAATTTTTAATAATACTCCTCCCTATGAGCTTCATTTGTTCAGGCAGGTAGTTCAGCCGGAGGTGATATTCTTGTCGGGTTGAACCGGTATAATGACTCCCTGATTTTTTACAACAAGGCACTCTCCCTGAAATCTGATGACGAGCACGCTATCAAGATGAAAGATCTGGCCCTTGAACAACTGGGAAGGCAGGATGAAGCTTTGAAAATTTCCCAGGAAGTGTCAGAAAAAAATCCAGGGAAGGTTGGACCAATTATATCAGAGGGCGATATTTATTATAAAAAAGGCGATATCACGTCCGCTCAGGAAAAATATTCTGCCGCTCTTGCAATCGACCCAGAAAATACAGATGCCCTTATTCGAAAAGCCTCAATTTTATGCTCTCAAGGGAGATTTAGTGAAACAATTGAGATCTGTGACAGGGTCCTTGCCAAAAATCCGAAAAATGCACTAGTCTGGCTCCTTAAAGGCGATGCATATCTTGGGAAATCAAACGATGGGCTTTCAAATTATAAGAAACTTATAGATCAATATGAAAATTCAAACGATAAATCCGCAGCTGAAAAGGTAAATGAAGTGTACGTTGAAGATTATAAAAAAGCTGTAGATTCATATGAAAAAGCACGGACATATAATCCAGCCCTTGCAATTACAGTAGCAGAGAGGTTGACAGGGAACATCAAAAAAGGAAATTTCATTGATATTATTACAACGAACTAATGTTATAACGTCTATTTGAGAGATGTGTTTTAGTGGAGGAGTGAACTCCTTGCTCTCCTGAAACAATCTTCTCCTTTTTCCATCTCCCCCAGGTTCTGGTACATCTGACCCATGTGGTGCCAGGCATCGGCATTTGAGTGATCTATCCCTACTGAATGTTCAAAGAAACTGATTGCTGCCTTATAACTACCTAATTTTTCGCAGCATATACCTGTTACATACCATATATGTCCATCAGTTGGTTTTAAAACGAGATATTTTTTATAATAATCTATTGCATTCAAATATTCCTCATTTTTTTCATATCTTTGAGATATCGCAAGAATTGTCTCTATATCTTTTGGATTATGCGTATGTGACTGTTCATAGGAATAAAGTGCTTCCTCATACTGTTTGTCTGATTCAAGGGTTCTCGCTCTTGCTTTCCAGATACGTGCATCAGAAGGCTCAATTTCAAGTGCCCGGTCAAATGCCCTAACCGCCTTTTTAATCTGTCTCATCCGTGAAAGCGCAAGTCCTTTCTGGTACCACGCGATTTTATTGTTATAATCAATCTGGAGGGCTTTTTCGCAGCAATTGAGTGCATCGGTCAGATAATTTTCTATTCGTAATAATTCACTTAACATAAGCCATACAGGAGCATCATCAGAAATGAAAGAGAGATATTTTTGATATGCTTCAATTGATGCAACATAGGACTTTTCTTTTGCAAGAATTGTAGCTTTTGTCAGCCATTCTCTTGCATTGAAAATTGAGATCCTGGTGTCTTTTTTAAAACACTCGAGAGCTAGTGAATTTTTACCGAGGTTATAATAAATCAGACCCTTATTTCTCCATGCATCGGAGTTATCAGGGTCTATCTTTATTACTTTGTCAAAACATTTCTGCGCTTCCAAAAAATTCCCGCGTGCCCTGAGAATACGACCAAGAAGGTTCCAACCCTTTGTGTTCTGGTTATCTTTTCTGATAACGCGGTATATGGTAATATATGCCTCATCGAGTTTATCCAGAGCTAATAGAACCTGGGCTTTTGCTATGAGTATTTTATTATTTTCCGGGTACTTTATCAGTGATTCTTCAATTATTTGAATTGCGTCGATAAAAGCCCGCTGCTCCATGAAGCGACTGACCTCATCAACTATCTCTTCCGGAGATAACGCACCAAGTACTTTTCTGACAAAACTCATTTTATAATTCTTTTTGACAGTGTATCGAATTCACTATTCTTTTACTTAGGACGGTTTAAATAAATAATGTCCTCCGGTTATTGTCATCACTATGCTCCATTCCCGGGGTAATTACATAGCCAAAGAATGCAGACTTATTAGAAATGGAACCTGGAAAGGAGATTGAAAAAGCCATACGTACACTCACAGATCGTAATCTTACATTTATGCATGTGTGCGGAACTCACGAGTCAACAATCGCAAGAAGCGCTCTTAGAAGTGTACTTCCAGAAAACCTTAAGATTGTTATGGGTCCTGGATGTCCTGTCTGCATAACACCTCAGGGTGAGATAGACGCGGCACTTCAACTCGCATCTGATGGAGTAACTATCGCAACTTATGGGGACCTGCTCCGTGTGCCGGGAAAAGATGGCTCCCTTGAATCATGCGGCGGGGATATAAAGATTGTACAGGGTGTCCATAAAGCGGTTGAGGTCGCTCAAAAAACAAAAAAAGAAGTAGTATTCGTTTCAGTGGGTTTTGAGACAACCGCACCCACAGTTGCTGCAACAATACTGACAAATCCACCTGATAATTTCAGTATCCTTTCCAGTCACAGGACAATTCCTCCTGCAATGAAATGGCTCCTTTCACAGGGTGAAGCGAAAATTGACGGTTTTATGTTGCCTGGTCACGTATGCACAGTTATGGGGTACCATGAGTATGAACAGTTTCATGTACCCCAGGTTGTAGCCGGTTTTGAACCCGATGAAATATTACTGGGCCTTCTCCTCCTCCTTCAGCAGATACAGGAAGGAGTGAGCAGAGTTGATAATGCATATCCCCGTGCAGTTACACGTGAGGGAAACGTAAAAGCACAGGAACTCATGTGGAAGGTATTTTCAGCATCTGATGTGGCATGGAGAGGGTTTCCAGTTATTCCAGGTTCAGGACTTAAAATTCGAAAGGCATTCTCACAGTATGATGCAGTTGAGAAGTTTGGAATTGAATTTAAACCCGATGTAAAGCAGGGAGGCTGCATTTGTGACCGGGTACTCCGGGGTATTTCCCAACCAACAGACTGTAAAATGTTTGGCAAAGTATGCACCCCACGTACTCCCGTAGGACCATGCATGGTCAGTCATGAGGGAGCCTGTAAAATCTGGCACCTGTACCATTCGAGAACCTGAACCCCATTTTTTTATTAACTCATCAGGTTTAAATATAAATAAGCTCCTAAAAAGTAAGGCAACTCGCTGCTATAGTGTAGTCCGGCCAATCATGTCGGCCTCTCACGCCGACGACTGGGGTTCGAATCCCCATAGCAGCATACAGGCACTGGGATGAGTTCTAATTCTAATTTGGGGTTCAATTTGCTCGTATTTTTCCATTCAACTTTCACATCAAATACGACACTGATAAGTCTCTGATTGTCGTGTATGTTTATCATTCATCCATCAACATGACGATCTGCCAACAGAAAGGCAATTACGGGCTTGTTATCGTGATTCCCAATAAAAAAGGTGTGGGAATTCTTCCCTGTGCTTGCACATGCTCCGAGACCGGTCTGCACGGTCTTTTTCAGAGCAGCTGAGAACGAGCCTCTTTACCCTTGCCGGTCGTCAACATCTTGACAACCATTACCCGGAACACCGCTTTGCTCTCATTTATCCAGGTATGTGCAATCATAGCGGGACTCTCAACAACGGAATCCTTACCAACAGTCTGCCGTTCGTCACCAATTTCGACAATCCCGGTTCCTTCGAGTACATAGAAAAAAACATTGACGGGCGTAACATGTTTCTTGAGTGATTCACCGGGTTTAAGGGTAATTACAACAGCAGCGGTATCCGGGGATTCATAAATCTTACGCACATCAACATTGTGTGGATTCTTGATTGACGTTATTTTTGCAACTTCAGTAATCTTCATAATTATTTCACCTTTTCAAGAGGAATGTACGGAATCAGCGAAAGCAATTCCGATTTTAACAAGTCAATACCAATACGTTCCATGAACCGTGCTGTACGCTCGTGGGGATTTGCATGGCTCCCGTAATACTGGGCAAGACGCTCTGCACAATCCACTACTCCGTCGGCAGTAAGATCCCGTGCGATGAGATCTCCGAATCGGGGCCGGGTACCAGCATTCCCCCCGAAAAAGACGGTCCAGCCATTTTGGGTTGCTACAATTCCGATGTCTCGCGTATGGCTTTCGCTACAACAGCGCGGGCAGCCCGAGACCCCGATCTTAATCTTTGCTGGGAAGGTCTGGTCTTTGAATTTTTCATCAAGGGCGCGGGCAAGACTGATTGAGTCCTGTTTGCAATATTTACACCAGTCAGTGCCAAGGCATGCCTGGACAAACTTAACGCAGGGAGCACTCTCAGGTTTTGCAAGCGGGCCCAGATCATTGATGATATTCTGCACATTTTCGGGCTCAAGACCTGCGAACAGAACACGCTGGCCTGAGGTAATCTTCAGAATCGATACATTGTACTTTCGCCCGACGCTGGCAATTGTTTCCAGTTGGTCGGGTGTTATGATACCGGCAGGTATCCGGGTTGTGACCGCATAGGTCCTGCCGTCCCGCTGGAGAATTGCTCCTTCTGTGGAATTTGTCATAGTCCTCATGACTCCATAGTCGAATGTTTTAGATGAGATTTTTTTCCGGTCTTATCTGTGCTTTCCCTTGTGCTCTTCACGTTGATGGTAATTTCATGTGCTTCTTCAATCATCCGTGAGAACAAAATGCTCTGGACGCAGGTAATAAAGGGGAGCGTAATAATGACCGCCATTCGTTTCCCATTCTGTGAGTAGATAAGCATGGACTCCTGATCATCAGCAATAAGAATACACTCAAGTTCGAATAGTGCTCCTTCTCTCCGGATTGGTGCCTGGAATATTTGTTCAAAAACATTCACCCCGAAGAAATCGTGTGGCGTTCCGGTTTCAAAGTACCTGATACCATTCCGTTGAACGATCCCCTCTGAACCTCCTTCGGGGAACAGGATTTTTACCGAACGATCCTTTGCAACAGACGAGATCGGCTCCTGGAATTTTACCAGTGTCTCCTTGTTGAAACAAAGAGTAATGAGTTCAAGGGTAACCCCTTTAGCCAACACCTCAAGATTCCGCTGGATGGTCCAATCTGAATGAACATACCATATCGGCGAATAATCCTGTTGCGCATCTACTGACAGCGCCTCCAGAGTCTTCACACTATCAGAGGCAGCGGTATCAAGATCTTTTTTTAAGAAAGATACAACAACGTCCGGCTGAACAGCATAATACATCAGCGGGCTTCTCTGCCGTATCTCAATGAATCCTTTTTGATCGAGTGTATGGAGAACATCGTACACCCTGGGCCGCGGAACCCCGCTGACCTCATGGATTCGACGTACATTTGTCTCACCAAGTCCGACAAGGGCGACATAGATTTTTGCCTCATATTCTTTAAGTCCCAGCTGGACGAGATTTTCAACTGCTGAATCCATCTGTTACTCTATTAGGGACAACAGAACTAAATAGTTATCTGCCAAGCGTACTGCATGGCTCAGACAACAATAGAGAAAATAAATATTGCAATTGTCCGAAAATTTTTTGACGTGGGGCCCTCAAAAGGCAACATTGCGGCAGCCGACGTCCTGCTCCATTCGGAATTTACCCTTCACACACCGCTCCCGACACCGGGACCTGGCATAGAGGAGATGAACAATGTTATCACAACCTGCCGGGCTGCCTTTCATGGATTGAATGTGACCATAAATGACATCATGGCTGATGGGAATAAAGTAATCGCTCGCTTCACGGCACGCGGCACACATAATGGGGAATTTATGGGCGTTCCACCTACAGGAAAAGCGATTATCTTGACGGCAATTGAGATTTTCCGTGTAAAGGACGGGAGGATCGTCGAGCTGTGGGGCGAAGTAAACATGATGGGGCTAATGCAGCAGCTGGGCATGTTGCCGGGTCCCGCATAATCAGACCGTGATAAGGGAGGATAACATGGTGGAATTCAAACAGGAAAATCCGGATAAGCACGACACAAAATGCGATGAACTGAAAGGAAAGGTCATCACTCTTCCGGATCTTGTGGAGTATGCGGACGGCACGGTCGCAAGCCGAATGATCATTAATAACAAGGCCGGGAATACATAGAGGCGTTCATCGGCTGTGTCGTGTATTCCCACCATCTCTGGCTGTCGGTGACAACTGCTGCTGGACATGGCGAGAAGCATGAGGAGAATGGCTGTGGGTGCGAGCACCACTGAGTGTAGACCGGGACGTTTCGAGGAGTATCATAGCCTCGACGTTGGAACAGCATTTGTATTATATTCCATTAAAAAACCCAAGGTGTTGAATGGATGAAACCCATAGGGCCATTAATGTGGGAGCATCTTACCATTGAACGGATTCTTTCTTTGTTCCAAGCCAAAAGCAGTTGGATGCAGCAGGAGAATTCGATCGACCTGATCTTCATTGATACTTCAGTCGATTTTATGCGGACCTATGCGGATCGAACACATCATGGTAAAGAGGAAGAGATTCTCTTCCGCGATCTTTACAGAAAAAAATTATCTCCGGAACATGCCAGGATGATGACTGAACTGATAGAGGATCACAAGTATACTCGTACCCTTACAGGGAGACTTGTGGAAGCCAAGGAAAAGTATGTGAATGGGGATAAAGCGGCACTCCGGGATGTGGTGTCCTGTTTGAAGGCTCTGGCTGAGTTTTATCCGCCTCATATCGAGAAGGAAGATAAACACTTCTTCTTCTCGATAATGGATTATTTCTCAAAAGAGGAGTAAGATGCCATGCTCCAGGAATTCTATGAGTTTGGCAGGAAGTTAATCCATGAAAAATATGCAAAGGTTATGGATATCCTGTGCCAATCGATATAACCATTGTTAGCTTGTAAAGGAGGACTGTTATGCAAATATCCACCTATGAAATGTGTGGATACGTATATTACCCTGCGATCGGTGATCCGAAGGGGAATATCACCGTAGGGACTCCGTTCGAAAAGAGTGCACGATTAGAGATCACGGTGCCAAACTGGAAATTGCGCTATGAAGACGAGAGGTGACTCATAATGCCAGAAGAACGTATTTTCAATCTCTATAAAATAATATCAGAAAAAATAAGGCCATTTCAACGGTTAAATTGTGGTAATATTGCCTTAATTAGCCATATTCTGCATTTATAGTAAACCGGGCCAAATGTGGGCGATATAAACAAACAGGAGGGGGGTTCATCTGATTGTGAGGGGGTATGAATACCCCTGGAGTGGTATTATTTCATCAAAACGGATGTAAATCCGGGTGATTTGGCCGTATTTTTGCGAAATTGAAAGGATCAGGCACATGCGGATTAGTCTCTTTTCGAATTCCTCCAACTCAGGATAGACTGATTTCGGAAAGCTTTAAAATCAAAACGTTGTCCTATAATGAATGCAAAGATCATTTTTCAGGTTCAGCTTTCTTGTAATTCTTATTATATGGGTATTTATTGCCGGATGCACAAACAGCATTCCAAAGACTCTCCCTGTTGCAACTTTGCCTGCTACGCCGGCCCTTAAATCTTCTTTAGAGGCAAGTCAGAGTGGATCAATAAATCTCCTCTTTGTGCAGGAGTCCTTAAATGCGTCTTTTGTTCCGGTTGGCAATGGCAATTACCTGCTTACACTTAGTAAAGTTGTCCCATACACGATGTTCTTCTCGGATCGGCCAGACCGTATTGCCGGGTTCTATACAATGGAGGATTTTATTGCAGGATTCAACTGGTCCGTCTCCCCTAATGCTGCAATCTCCAGGTCAAATGCCAAAGAATCGGAAGATATTATGATTGTGGCACTGGCAAAGCCCACATATAATTCTACAACTAAAGAGATCCTCTATACTGCGACAGTTATCAGTAATTACAAAGGTGAAAAATTGAAAGAACTCGCAATAAAAAGTGATCCAACACTTCCCATTAATCTAGGCAGGGTCAGCCTTTTTATTGACTCATCAGGAATGCTGGAAACCTGTCCCTCTAATCATTCATACAGATGCTCGGATAATTCGTGTAGAACAGATTCGAATGATTGTCCACCGCCGAATAAATGTCCGGCAGATAAGCCTTTCATGTGTGCAAGCGGGCAATGTGCAATCAGCGGGGGTAACTGTCCAACGATGAAAACTTAACCTGATAATTCCTCTTTAATCCTTTTCCAACCGGTATCAGATGCCACTGTCATATTATCCTTAAAATTGGATCCTTGACTTTTTTACATTTCATGAAATTAATTCCGGACGAAATTTCAATGAATTAATTCAATACCTTTTTATTCCTCAAGATAGAGTTTTCTTATATCGTATAATGAATAAAAACCAGGGTATCTTACTCATTTTTATTGTAATTTTACTTGTTGGTATTGGCGTAATATACTCTTTTTTTCTGCAACAATCCCCTAATACACCTGTAAAAGATATCACTATTGATCCAGGTCATACATCAGCATCAACCCTGTTACTTGTTGCAAATGAACAAGGATATTTTAAAAAAAATGGACTGAATGTCACATTCATGCAATCACCTCAAGCCTCAGTCGGAATCCAGGATCTTATTAACCACAAAATAGATTTTATTCTTTTTAATGATTATACTATATCAGATCCGATACTCTATAATTCGACTATCCGGATTATTGCAACACTTTCAGAATCTGATACGAATTATGTCGTCGGCCGTAGGGATAGAGGAATTATTAAGGTTGGGGATCTCGAAGGGAAAAAGATAGGTGTAACTAATGGTTCATTTGGGGAATACTTTATGGACCGTTTTTTTGTATTGAATGGTCTCTCCAGTAAGAATGTTACCGTAATTTATCTCTCACCTGCTTTTTTGGTTGATGCAATTGTCAAGGGAGATATTGATGTAGTATTTTCCCCTGAACCATTTGTCTACCAGATAAGGCATAAGATGGGAGGAAATGCTGTTGTGTGGCCAGTCAATCTTGGACAGCATTCAATGTATTCTCTTGTTTCTGATGAGAAAACATTGCAGGAGCACTCGGATATCGCAGAAGAACTTCTTAACTCAGTTCTTCAGGCAGAATCTTATGT
>CAIYHQ010000110.1 GCA_903926075.1 uncultured Methanomicrobiales archaeon | reverse complement strand
TCCCAATTTCCTCCATATAATAGTCACATTTTGGATTTTGACAAACTACTTCAATCAATCCTCTCGGTCGGGCCATACACAGTTCACAAATAGTATATGATTTTTCAGGATATAAAGTATGCCAATTTAGGACATTACCTACTTTTCATGGTGTTGTATATCTTGCTTATTGAATATCGGTTCGAGTTAATTAATAAAAGGAGCATGGTTTTGAGCGCTTCATCGTTCCGGACCCTGAATCTTTCTAAAATATCTTTTGACACAACCGTGCTGTAATACTGCTGTAAAATCTCAATTTTTCTCTCTTCCTGGGCAAGAACAACTTCAGGCATACCGCCATAAAATAGGAATTCATCCAGTGCCTTTACAACCATTGCCCACTCATTTTCAGAATACCGGGCCGATTGACTATCAATCTGTATCTCTTTGAATACAAGAAACTCTTTAAACGAAAGAGGGAACACTTTTACCTCCAGGCACCGCCCCCGGAGTTCTGTTGGTATTTCGTGGCTGGATACTTTTGAACTGGAACCCGTGACAAATAAAGAGATATCATAATTATCGTAGATCCTTCGGAGCCACCGGCTCCAGTTTGGCATATCCTGAATTTCATCAAGAAACAAAAATTTCGGTTCAACAAAAAAAGTCTCCTTTATCGAGGGTATCAGGTCAGATAAGAATTTCGTATCACGAGATATTCTTTCATCCTCAAAATTTATATAAAAAACTTCTTCTTTGCGATTTTCGATGAGCAGGCTATTTATTAATCTGAACAGGAGGCAGGTCTTTCCGCATCGCCGAAAACCCGTTGCAACAATGATTTTTCTTGGCTTTACGTTAATGTACTCATCTAACATCCGGTTTCTGGGTTTGAGGGGAGGAATTTTTTTATCAATCCATGAATAAAGAATCGTCTTCATAGATTCACTCATAGTACAATATTGTATTAAATTGTACTATTTATATATTTTTAAAAAAATTATTCGATAGAAAAATTCTTGGGACCTGGAACCGGATGAAATGCTATAAAATCCTGACGTCTGTGCTACATCTCAATTTCACTTGAACTTCCAGTTCACATCCCCCAGATGGTAATCAGAAACCGCACAGGATGATCTTCTGATCCCTCATACACCCGGTTCTCCAAAAATATCTTCTCGTCCCATGGTTTTCCCACCGCCTGATCGAAGATTATGAGATGAGCCTCATCTGCACCGCATCTATCCGCATACTTCCACGTTTGGGCCATCCCGTCAATAATCGTCTGCTCAATGGACCTGCGAAGAACTTTTATTTCTATTATTACTCTCTGAAATGAGCCGTCCTTTAGTCGCCAGAGAATGAAGAGGTCTGTCCGTGTTCTACCCAGCCCGTACTCCCGGTCTATCCGGCCACCTCCATTGATGATTCGCTGAAGGAATGCCTGGAGAAGTATATGAGGACCTGCTTCTTTGTAGGAAAATCGTTCTATCCAAATCTCAGAATTCTCCCGAAAGAACTGCCTGAAGGATTCAATAAGAGTGGGAACCATCAATCTGCCATCTTCATCAACGAACCAGGATTGCCGAATCGCCATCCCGGACTGACTTTCCCAGGCGAGTTGTCTGGGGATGATCTCCTGATAAATTCGGTTGGAGATAGTAATCTCCCCACCCGCAGCCTGATTGATAAGACCAAGGTCCTCTACATATTCAATGTCTTCAGCACGAAGCATTCCTTCATAGACATCTCCCAAGAGGATCGGTTCAATAACCCGTCTCACCCGTTCTTCTTTGAGTTTATCAGCCAGCTGGTCAAGATGCGTCTCCCGCCTCATTATCAGACGTTCCTTAGCTTCCTCAACCATCAATGATGTGATTGGATTTTTCCGATCCCTCCCCTCTTTAATTTCAAAACAGACCTCGTACGCAAGGGCATTGACCAGCCATGGCTGACCGTAGGTAAGATGCCAGATAACTGCAAGTGCAACATCCTCGAATCCCTGGCCTGTCTCTTCAGTATGCTGCAGGCAAAGAGATCTTGTCTCATCGCGAGAAAAGTTTCCAAGCCGAAGTGACTTTGCCTTTATATTAAATGCACTGCCACCGGTGATGATCGCATGGTCTTTTTCGGAGTGGATCCGGTAATCACGAACATCCCTGACTCCGCACAGGATGACTGAAACAGGAAATGAGGAGGGTCTTTCGGGATAACCCGAACGGATCTGACGAAGGAGGGAGATGAGCGTATCACCAACAAGTGCATCAACCTCATCAATACAGAGAACAAGTGGTTTTTCAAACCTGATGCACCACTTAGATAGTATTATTTTAAAAGCTGCATTCTCACCGAACTCCTCAAAACCCTTATTAATGAGTTCCTGGAGGGTTGCATCACCAAGTGTCCTTTCAGCTTGAAAGCCA
Source organism: uncultured Methanomicrobiales archaeon (assembly GCA_903926075.1). Taxonomy (GTDB): domain Archaea; phylum Halobacteriota; class Methanomicrobia; order Methanomicrobiales; family Methanospirillaceae; genus CAIYHQ01. Next base: position 67,132 of record CAIYHQ010000110.1, on the reverse strand, counting down.
AGCTCGGCGAGAATCGCTTTTATTCCTTTCCTGACATCCCCCCTGGCAGTCTGGCCGCTCTCTACATTGATATAAAGTGCGGTGTAGATTCCTTCACGGTTCAGGTAATCCCGGAGGGCAAGCAGGCAGGAGGTCTTCCCACTCTGTCTGGGAGCATGAAGGACGAAGTACTTTTCCTGGTTGATCAGGGACAGGATTTCCGGGAGGTCAATTCGTGAAAGCGGAGGGAGGCAGTAGTGTTTTTCACAGTTGACTGGTCCTGCGGTATTGAAGAACCTCATGGTATGATATCATAGGTGATATTGACTGATATCTCTTATTCTATTGGGTCTTTCAATGGCAAAAATTGACATGTAAGATTCTGGATAGGCCTATTAAAGACAAATTTAGTTATCTGATTCCTATGTGAAAGGTACTGGAACAAAAGACTTAGATATAGCCCACTTTATAATTCACCACGGTAATGTGCATATACATCATTAAAATTCAAAGAACCCAGTATACGACTAAAATTGCGAAATAGTGAGGATAATGGGCATGAATAGTAAAAACCTGGTAGCAGATTATCTTATCGATAATAACGAAATGAAGAGTTATCGCTTGAAAAGCCATTGCTTCGTGAGGTTCCCTTTGAAACAAAAGTATTTGAGCGATATTCACGGGTAGAAAAGGCTCTTGAAAACGCAATTATTGAATCACATATCACTTATATCTTCGTCGATGCAGCATATTACAAAGTCCGTGATGGAACAAAGTATCTGAATGAAGCATTGGCTTGTGATTTTTGGTGGAGGTGGATTTCCACACGATGCTTTCTTGTTGAGAATCGCTGGTGCAATCCTTTTCGATATTCATGAAGAATAAATTACAGGCAAACGGCATTTATCTGATGTCAACGAAAGTTACACTATGAATACAGAAGCTGAAATTACAGCTTATTAATTACACTTCCTTCACCACTCAGCATTGGCTTTTTAGATGCTCCTTTGATTTAAATCCGCTCATAATAAGAATCCTGACTAAAATTACATTAACTCAAAGTGTTACCTATTTTTAAATAATAATGAGAAATGACTATAGGTTTTATCAATATGATTTACAGGAAAGATATGATGAAGGGTGTTCTCTTCAAACAAGCCGGACGTTATAACTGGCTTGAGAATGAGGAGAAAAATATCAGGTCTCCTGCCATAATTGTTCATATGGTAGAAATAATTTCAGCAATATTAGAGGGAAATTCATAATGAAAACTCACTTCTTACATCTTATCGAATTTATAATAATTATTTTCTTCGTGTCAATAGCCTTTGCTTCTGACTTTCCAGATAATTCTCAACTCACGGTAACCGATGTGTCCCTTAATCCTGAGGTTTTCTATGAAGGTGACATTGGTACTCTTACGGTAACAGTTATGAATACCGGTTCTGTACCTGCTGTTTTAGATAGAGCTAGTCTCTATTCTAATAGCATCAATGTTTTGCAAACTTTATATAGATCAGTAGGTATTATTGGAGCTCAGAACCGGATGAGTTTTACATTTCCAATAAAGGCCAGTACAATTGAAGGTATTTACTATCCTATCTTTTACCTTTACTTCCGTGATTCAGGGCAGCTGATATATCCTATTAAACTGGTAGTAAGTAACGAACCTCTGAAAATAGGGATCCTTGAAAAGCCTGACACTTTTTCAAATGGACGAAAAGACCAGATATCAGTATCTGTTGGAAACCCCAGGGACAACACAGTTACCGGAGTTACACTTATCTCTGAATGTCAAGGAGCCGAAGTAACACCTACTACTATCCTATTAGGAAGTCTGCCACCAAATTCACAAGTTGTCACTCCCTTTTCGGTAATCCCTGAACGTTCATGTTTGCTCAAGATCAAGGTCCAATACCAAAATGGCGTAAATATTCATGAACAGAACCTTACTATACCAATTAATATCGGAGAGGGAAAAAAACAAGGAGATCCATTAGTTACAAATATCCAGATATTACCTGAAAATGACTACTACCGTTTAACCGGCGATATTTCAAATGCTGGACTTGATGATGCAAAAGGGGTAGTTATTACAATTGGACCTCCAGGTATCCCAATTGATCCATATCGAGTCTATGTTGTTGGTTCGTTGAAACCTGATGATTTTTCCAGTTTTCAATTAACATTCAGAGCCCAACAGACTCCAGAAGTCCCTTTATTACTTTATTTCAAAGACGCCGATGGCAATTCTTTCCAGACAAATATATCTGTGGCAACTGGCCAGATAACAAGTCCTCTACCCAATGCTTCTCCAATTAATTTTCCACTTTTATTAGTCTCACTGTTTATTGTAATAGGATTTTTTGTAGCAGGGGTAATTTACCAGTCTTGGAAAAATATCTAAAAATCTCACTCTCTCATCAGAATCTTCAAAGAATAATAAAAAAAAAGGGCAAAAATAATAAGACACATATCATTCATCTCAGTTTAGTGCCATGTGAAAGAGATTACATTCCTAAGTAACACGATTTACCAAACAATTCTTTTTTTTTTCGTTTTCCGAATTTAGATACCTTTATATATACTTCTAGAGAGAACTGGTTATGTCCTATAAATCAGGCAGAATTGGGCTTGAAATTAAGGATAGGCCTGATTATATAGCTCATTTAATAATTCACAACTCATCATTATATACATCAGTTGATATAATTTCCAAGTTGTACATCTTCTTCTTTCACTAAGAATTTCTTTCCACTCTCATTAATAACATAGCTGTTGGCTGATTTAAACCCGGATTTATTCCAATCTGTAGGATATGGAACAATAAATTCGCCACTTATACTTTTTGTTATATATAAAAACTGGCGGCCGGTATTGGTATGAATTGAAAGAGATATTGTTCCATTTCCCCTAATACGTGCACCTTTCACATATTCGAAAACTTTGACGTACCTGATATCATGGTGGTTTTTTGAGATAGATTGTAGAAGGAGGTTCCATGACGTACCATACGGGTTGTATTCAAGGGGTATGGTATTGATGTCGGTGGGAGATTCATGAATAAGCCTGAAATGCCTCAGCGAACTAATATTTAAATCCAGATCTCCGGCACCATCAAGGAGCTGAAGATTTCTGACCATCATATCCAGATGAAAACCTGAATCGGGATAATTTATTCCTGATATTTTTGATTTATTAATAATTGAGTGATAAGTAATATTTTCGCCTGCCCATGTTCGGATAGCATCGAATTTCGAAAATGCCATATCTACATCCGTTACAATATATTTATCTCCAAAATTTCTAACTATCTTTTCTGCTTTTGATTCATTGGTACTTGTAAAAAAAGATGCGACGCCATTAGAACCGGAGACTCCCAATTGAAAAGGATTTGTTGTTGCAATTCTTTTACTAAATACAGTGATTGCGTGCCCATAATCCCACCACGAAAGGATTGCATATGCATTTTTTGGATAATTAAAAGACTCTTTTTCATATATATAGGTAGAATTAATCCCAGGATCCGGTGTATTAGAACGAAGCCATGACAGGGTTTCCTGCCAGTCGGGATTTATCGATGGGCCGGAAAAAACCCCTAGAGTATTAAGGTCTGCAGTAAACATAAAGAATGGAATAAAAAATAGAAATATCGCAATAATTCCAAAAGATAAGTATCTATCAGTCTGATCTTTGGGCGGGTCAAAATTGCCCTTATTATCATTACAATCAAACTGGGTGGATATATCCAACTTTAAGAATATAAATGATAAAGCTAATCCATATAGGACTGATAAAGGAACAGCAAGGTAGTAAGTATATCTTTGGTGAAGCAGGGCCAGGCATGTTACAATAAAAAGCCAAATAAAAAAAAGTAAAAGTTGAGGGGATATATTCCTGAAAAAATTTCGAAACTGTGAGGAAAAAACAATTCCAGGAATAAAGACAATTACTAATATGAGTATTATAAATCCTAATTCAATGGGTCCGATATAGCCCTGCATTTCTACAATTGTCCCCATTATTGGATTAGATATAAAGAAATTCATTCCCGATGCGATATAATGCGAAAATAATTTCAAATTCGTCAGGATTACAGTTATAGATAAAATAGATCCTATTCCGACAATTAGAAATGCTCTTTTTAGTGATGGCTTCTTAAGATAGATAAGATTTAGAAGAACTAGTAGTCCGGTATATCCAACAATAAGGAGATAGGTTATCGGGTGAGCAATGGTATAAGTAGCAAGTTCAAACGGTCCTGATCGCATACCAAGAAGAATTGAACCAACTGCAGCTGTACAAAAAACACTACTATTAAGAATAAAAAGGAAATCTGCCGGTTCACCCCTAATTGATGATAGAACTGACTGAATGAGGGTGAAAACCACAATTATTAGTGGAAAAAGTAGTACTGTTGTTATTGTCATCAATCCAAAGAGATACATTATACCGGTGAGAACACCGATTAAAAAAGTATTTAAAATTGTTTTTTTATATTGAGATGATAATTTACATTTTTGGATATAGACAAGTGCAAATAGATAGAGAAGGATGAAAATGGAAGTGAATAGAACTTCTGCTATATGATGATCAAAGTAACCATAAAATGAGCGGATAAAATAACCTAGCGGAAATATTGCAATTATTAACCCTGCATATATTGATGAAGTCCTGTCAACAAATAATTTTGTTATTAAATAAACAACAGGGACCATCAGGCCGGCCATAATAACAGGAACAAACAATGCGGTGGTTATTGCAGTTTCAGGGGTTGTCGCTCCGAGAAGGATACAGAACGAAGCGGATATCAGAGTGAAAGCCGGCCCCCATTGTATAGTGTACCCAGTCGGATAAAACATCATCGGGTCAAACCAGCTGTATGAAGGATAGTGTTGTATGGATAGAAGGAGGAGGCGAATATTGTAAAGTGGATCATCAGGTTGGACACGAAGATAAGGTGACAGATTAGTATTCATAAAAAGAGGCAGAAGCCTTAATAGTATGCATAAAACTGATATGATGCATAAAACTGCTATTATTTTATTTTTGGACCAGGAGAATCTGAAAAATTTTATCATTTTAACTCGTGATGTTTTCCTTTCTTTAAGTCTCAATTAATAGAGTTATACTTTTATATAAGCACACCTTTTCGGAATATTTACAGGAATTTATTAATTATGTTCTTTAATTATATTCAAATAAACCATTTCAAGCTTGTTAACAATCTCATTCCAGTCAAAGACACGTGCGAAATTAATACAATTCACCCGCATGGACTGATAATTTTGGATGCAGTCCATTATTGCAGCTGCAAGAGATAATGGATCATTTTTACAAATTCTTCCTGTTTCGGGAGAAATGAAATCACGAACTGCATTATTGGGATGATTTACGGTTACCACCGGAAGACCCGAAGCCAACGCCTCAAGAGCGGTTATCCCAAATCCTTCTCTCAATGAAGGTGAGACATAAATTTTTGAGGCTTTCATCATGGCAATCATGGATTCATAATCGGGTATATGAGAAAAAAACATGAGGTGACCGCTATCAACAAGTTTTTCCCCTTTTTTTTCAAGATTTCGTCGTTCCGGGCCGTCCCCAAGAATTACGCATCGCAGGGGGTCAGGTGAATGTAATAGCAGTTCTAATGCCTGAATTAGGAGAAAAAGGTTTTTTTCCCTGATGAGTCTTCCAACAAAAATTAGGTCAGACTCAATCTTAGCAGGGGAAACTGAACAGATCTGAGGAAAATCAATTCCATTCGGAATAACTGGAAATTCACACCTTACTCTGTTTATTTTCTTTTGTGTAGTGAACGATACAGGCAAAATGTTTCTCGTCATAAATAATATAGAATATTCGATAATCTTCCCAAAAATTCCAAGGTAACCTAGATACTCATACCAGTGATTTTCCCATAATTCATGCCATACAATGACAAATGGGACTTTTTTTAGCAGGCAAACAATTTTTATCGGGAAAAATGAAAAATATGGGAACTGATGTGAAATTATGAGATCAAAAGATTCATTGAGGAGAGGACTGAACAACCTGGATGAATAGATTATTGAAGGCATGATAGTTCGCCGGGAGTCTGTATAAAAAGGTCTGAATTTCGTAACCCCGTGTAATATAACTCCCTCTTTTTCAATAGTGTTCTCGTCTCTCCAGAATTTTACAGAGTACAGATGAATTTCATGTCCCCGTTTGACGAGGCGGGTAGAAACTTCCCATATACGCTTTTCAACTCCTCCTATTTTATAAGGATAAAGTGCATCGTAAACAACTGCTATCTTCATGATAAGACATCCCTGGAATAAAGAGCATAAATCATGGAAATATTACAAGAATTCCAACTCGTTTATTTCACTCAATCTTTCTCATTCAGGAGCATCATACTAATAAAGACAGATGAAAAAATGACTAAAATCCCTAATGCTACAAGAGTCATTGATAATATTGCATCATTCAGCAGGTTAATACTTCCAAAATTTTTTGTTGTCCATGAAACAATAATATAGAAACCAATTAATAATCCCAAAATGAGCAGTGCTCCACCGGCAACAATTAATTTTTCAAGGCTATGGTAGTTCATTACCAAGGATACCCAGCCTTCTTTTTTTTCGTACCCATGAATTACTGAATATACTTTTATCATAACATTCATGAGTATAATTTGTACTCCTACAATGAGAAAGAGTGAGCCCAGGATAAATGAGTGGAAACGGGAAAAAGTGAAATTTCCATCTAAATAGAAGAATGCAATAATTACAGAACCCAGCAGAAATATCAGGAATCCGGGGACACCTAATAGTGAAGTCGGTCTGACCAGGAGGATATAACGCATATGTCTCCATCCATCAGCAAAAGAATGAAGTTTTGAGGGAGATTTTCGTAGATAATAATGGATGGGCACTTCAACAACTTTGAGATTTTTCTGCTGAGCTGCAACTAACATTGCAGTAGCGTATTCCATACCACTTGCAATAATATTAAGTTCCCTTAATTTTTCCGACTTGATCACTCGAAAACCACTATGTACATCAGAATATGAACAGGAAAACACTTTATTAAAGACCCAGGTGAGGATAGGATTACCAATATAGTGATGGAGAGGCGTCATTGCACCTCGTTCGATTGTTCCAAGGAACCTTGAACCCATTACCAGGTCTGCTCCATTTTTCAGAGGTTCAAGTAGCAGAGGAAGTTCTTCAAAGTCGTAAGTGTCATCTCCATCACCAAAAACTATGTACTTACCTTTAGCGTGATCGATTGCGGCTATATAGGCATTACCATATCCCATGTGAGGTGGAAAAATTACAGCTGCACCCAGAGATACGGCGATTTCTGGTGTCCGGTCAGAAGATGAATCTGAAACAATTATCTCGCCAGATATATTATTATTTAGAAAAATACTCTTTATCTTACTGATACAGGACCCAATACTCTTCTCTTCATCAAGAGTCGGGATAAGAACTGATACTTCGGGTCTCTCTCTCTCTTCCTGATTTATCACTGGTTATACATTTGCTCCCGTCATTTCATTAAGTTTGTCTACGAAAATGTTATTAAAAATGAGAAATAGGAAAAATAATTTCACGATTATAATATCAGGTAAGTAAAAACATTTGTATTTATTATTCTATCCAATAACACCGGTTTGTGTAAGGTAAAGAGATAGTCTTTATTACATCACTCACCTTCTGGAGCTGACTCATTTTTAAAGATTTATCAGACAGTGCATAAAATGTCTCATTTATATATAGAGATCTCTTTGCATTGTCATCAGAACAGTAACTTATACCGGTTGTGTCGTCTTTCGGGTTAAAAGGAACTTTTCCAAGTAATTTAAAACCTTTTTCAGGTGTTACCGAGAAAACGTAGACTCCATCCCATACAGTTTCCTGGTAGTCATTCTTTTTTGTTCCAGGTTCTAATACTTCATGGACTGGTATAGCAAGAATATCCTTTTCCTTGTCAAATAAGAATGCCTTATGATCGCTTAAGGCGGGTGAAGAGCTGCCTGCCTTTCCAATTTCATATTTATACAGCATCTTTGGGTCAGTAGCATTGGTAACATCAAAAAGTGCCAGTTTCAGCCCAGCAGGCCTGTAGCCGCCGCTACTAGTCTGTTCAGCCTCTTTTCCTATCCCAATGATATGGTTGGTATCATATGGATGGAGATAATCCGAATATCCTGGGATTTTAAGTTTTCCCAAAACATTGGGATTCTTTGGATCTGATAAATCAACAACAAAGAAGGGGTCCATCTGCTTAAAAGTAACCATGTAGAGTTTATCGCCAATAAATCTGGTTGAATAGATCTTCTCTCCTGGTGCAATTTGAGTTAATTCGCCTATCTTTTTCATAGAGTTGTCAAGCACCACTACATTGTTGTAGGAGTCTGAACCGTATTGATTATTTGTTGTTGCAAGTCTTAAATTTCCACCATATTCATCAAGTGAAAACTGGTTGAGAAGAATTCCATCTATCTCTCCCTTTGCACCATAACCAATTGTCCCGTTTCCAATTGAAATCCTGTGAATTACTGTTTTTTCAGTATTATCTTCGGGTTTTCTTACAGTAGGGGATGGAACAATTTTTAGCTTAGCGAGTACTGTCTTTTTTTCAGATTCACTCATTGAATTGAATGAATCTTCAGCAGAAGATAAGGAAGAGGAATTTCCTATAATTGCCGAGGTGTCAACGTTAACGATAGGACTCCGCAATATAGGCATAGGTTGGTATTTTTCGTATCCAAGATACATATTTCCATTTGATACGTAGAGTGTATTTGTTGAGCCCATAAGGAAAGTCTTTGCGTCAATCTCCTTTCCAGTATTCATGGAAAAGGAAGTAATTGTATGAAACACATATTCAGATTCAGGGTTGTCAAAATAATAAACACCTGGAGTCGTTAGGTTCATTTTTCCTTCGTGAACTGCAGGGACCAATATATCATCATAATTATATGTTTGGATATATTCCTGAGTAATCATGTATACTATGTCACCAATTCTCCTGGAATCATAATAATTGCCATCAACACTGATATTATTGATTAAAACTGGTTTCTTCTTATCCGCAATATTATATGTGATTGCGTCAACTGTCCCGGTTGATGAATATGGAGGGATAATCACATCTGAGGCTAATATATTATACGGATAATACTGATCGTTTGACTCCGCAAAAAGGACAAGGCGGTCACCATTTACATATATATCATCAGGTGTCCCTGAAACTTCAATTTTAGAGACAATCGATGCGTTTGTTGGAGGGTATGCATCAACAATTACAATTTCATTACCGCTAACTATGTAGATGTATTTTCCGTCTGTTTTTACTATATCTGCTTCGTCAACTCCTTTGACCTGAACATTTGTTGTAGAATATCCTCCGCTTGTAACCGAAGATGATTCCTCGCCTGATTGGGTTGATTGTGGTGCAACAACAGCAGAATTTTGAGGAACTGATGCTTTTGACGCAGATAAGCCGGTATCCCTTGCGGTCGTTTCATACATATAATCATATGTGTTTTGTTGGACCTGATTCTTTTTCAGGTAGTCCCGGATTTCTTGAATTGAATTAAATTTTTTCATACCCCCGTTTGAGACAAACGGGTCAACGGCTTCACAAAATCCTGTTATTAATAGAACTAATAATAGAAATGCCAATAATTTAACAATTGTTTTCATACTTACTCGTTCGTCTGATATGTTTCATGATATTATCAAGTTTCCTTATACTTCAAAAAAATTCTAAGTCTATTATCATGATTTTTATTGAAAGAATTTTACTAGAAAAATATTCAATTCATGAAAAAAAATTAAATAATGCCTTATATCGCCATAAAGTAACAAGTCTGACGGATTTTGAAGAAAAAAGTGATTGGGAAAAATTATAATTTGCCTTTTTCAGCCACGCTTTCCAAGTTCTTTGTCCAGGTAAAAGAGGTGACCTATTACATCACCAACCTGCTTTATCTTCTCAACTATCTCACTCGCATTTGCCTCTTCTTCAACCTGCTCTGCGACAAACCACTGGAGCATGTTAAGTGTTGCAAAGTCCTTCTCTTTGCCTGCAAGTTCAACAAGGTCATGAATCATCTTAGTGACTTTCTGCTCATGCTCATACACCTCAGAAAAGACCTCCCCCAATGTTTTCCATGGTGTCTTTGGAGCTTCTATTGGGAGCAGTTTCACTTCTCCTCCTGCTTCCTCGATGTAAGTAAGAATCTTCATTGCATGCATATACTCTTCATCAGACTGGAGAGCAAGCCAGTGGCCTGACCCTTTCATATTGATAGAGTTTGCATATACTGTCATAGCCCGGTACAGGTACGAAGAATAGAGTTCGCGGTTAACCTGTTTGTTTAAGGCTTCTTCAATAGTTTTTTTTAACATAATATACTCCTGTATCTGATATTCTGTATTCTCTCACAATAAGTGTTTCGACAGATGCTTTTTTTTTTTGTTGTTTTAACTTATATGAATTGTTCCGGATCAGAGTCAAACTTCTTTTTACATCCTGGTGCACAAAAATAATATGTATTTCCCTTATACTCACTAGTCCATTTGGCAGTCTTTTCATCGACCTGCATCTTGCATATCGGATCTATTGCCATACATCTCTCTTCCTTGCAGGAGGTATATACTTTTTGAGCATGAGGGAGAGGCTGACAACAGTCACCGATGATAATGCCATTGCAAATGCCCCGTACTCAGGTCTGAATGTAATTCCGGTAAATGGATATAAAAGACCTGCTGCGACAGGTATCAATATTGCATTGTAAGCAAAAGCCCAGAATATGTTCCCTTTAATCCTGTTCATGACTTTGGTTGCAAGTTCTATTGCAGCCACCGCATCAAGTGGATCATTTCTTATAAGGACAATCCCCCCACTCTCAATAGCAACATCTGTCCCGCTTCCAAGTGCAATCCCTACATCTGCCTGTGCAAGCGCCGGGGCATCATTTATCCCGTCCCCTACAAATGCAACTTTTTCATTTTTTGACTGAAGTTCGCTTACAATATTCGCTTTTTTACCAGGTAAAACGCTTGAGAACACCCGCTTAATCCCAATTTTATTTGCGATTGCTGATGCTGTCCTTTCTCCATCTCCAGTGACGAGTGCTACACTGACATGCCTCTCAATTAGGGCTTTAACTGCCTCCCCTGAATTTCGTTTCAGTCGGTCTTCAATTCCAAGGATTCCTGAAACATTTCCTGAAATTGCAATGTAAACAACTGTCATTCCCTGCTCTTCAAGGTCACTAGCCTGCAGTTCATCATCAGGAGATATAAAGACCGATTTCTCTTCAAGAAACAATTTGTTTCCTAAAATAACCTGTTCACCCAGAACCACACCCAAAACACCTTTCCCTGGGACAGTTAACTCATCCGAAACAGGTAGGATAGATACTCCTTCTTTTTTTGCTTTTAAAATAATAGCTTTTGCAAGAGGGTGCAGTGAATTTTTTTCAAGAGCTCCTGCAATACTTAACAAAGTGCGCGGATCAGCTCCCTTGGAATTAATTACTGATACAGTAGGTTCACCTTCTGTCAATGTACCAGTCTTATCAAATGCCATGACCGTAATATTACTCGCACGCTCAAGTGATTCACCGTTCCTGATAAGAATACCAAGTTCAGCACCCCTTCCGACACCAACTGTGACTGCAGTAGGTGTTGCAAGACCAAGTGCACACGGACAGGCGACAACAAGAATGGAGACGAACGTTGATAAGGCGAAGAGAAGTGAAGATCCAAGGACAAAATGCCATATAATCAGTGCAGAAAATGCAATAATAAGAACTGAAGGAATAAAATAACGGACTGCCTTGTCTGCAATTCTTTGAATCGGGGGGCGGTGCTTTTGTGCTTCGTCAACCATCCTGATTATCTGAGATAGCACCGTCTCTGCTCCAACCCGTGTTGCTTCGACCCTGATAACTCCATCGTTATTCAAAGTCCCGCCTATAACTTCACTACCAGACGTTTTATGAACCGGGACCGGTTCGCCGGTGACCATTGATTCATTAACATAACTATCGCCACTACGGATGGTACCATCCACCGGGACTTTCTCTCCAGGTCGTACTATAACAATATCGTGAGTTAATACGAGATCAATTGGAATATCTTCCTCTTTATCTCCCTTAACAACCCTTGCGGTTTTTGGACGAAGCTGCAGCAGGGCCTTTATGGCATCAGAGGTCCTTCCCTTCGCTCTTCCTTCCAGATATCTACCCAGCATCAGGAATGAAGCAAGCATTATAGCAGTGTCATAAAAGATGAATTCCTGGTTGAGAACTATATTAAAAGTTCCAAGAACGCTTGACACATAAGCAACACCGATACCCATCGCATACATGACATCCATATTAAGTGTCCTGTTTCGCAGGGCAATCCATGAAGCTTTGAATATTGGAAGACTGATATAAAAAAATACTGGTGTAGCAATGATGAACATCCAGTATATCAGCATATGTATAGGGATTCCTGAAAACATGAGGATCATCATTGGTATACTAGTGCAAAAACCAAGAACAAATCTTTTAAATTTCTCCTTTTCATCCTTTTTTCGTGCTATCCTTTCCATTTCGAGAGAATAATCTTCTTCAAGTCCGAGATATTGATACCCTGTGTCTTCAATTGTTTGTTTAAGGTTGTCAATCGTTGCTATTGATGGATTATAGGTGACATACGCTTTCTCATTACCAAGGTTTACAGTGACCTTGATCACACCGTCCATGGATTTTAATGCAGATTCAATGGTCTCAACGCATGTTGCACACATCATGCCCCCTATTCTCATTACGACTTCGTGATTAACCGGGGTATATCCTGATCTTACTATTGCATCTTCAATAGATGCGAGATCTGTCTTTTCCGGATTATAGGTAAAAACTGCACTGTCAGTACCAAGATTCACCCTGACATCGTGAACAGAATCGAGGGATTGTAGTGCCTTCTCAATTGAAACGGCACATGTCGCACAATGCATTCCTGATATTTTTATCTCTGCTTTATTTTCGCCTTTTTCAATTGCCATAGATATCACCGGTTACTATATTCTATTGAGACATATTCAGGGGAGAAGAGATAAAAATATCCAGTATACTACACATTGCAGAATAGTAAGAAGGAGCCCAACCCTAAGAAATCCTGTAAATAAAGTAACAGCAATTAAGTGCAAAGACACTTATTTTCCTTAAGCCTCCATGAAACGAGAACGCCGTCATCCAGTTTTTCAACAGAAATGAGTTCTAACTTTGGAAATGTAATCTCTTCCGTCATTCCGTTTCCGTCAACAGGTGTGGGTGCTTCAGACCCACCGATTATTATTGCACCTATATAGCACCGAAACTCATTCACAAGCCCGAGTGCAACAAGTGATGCAATAAGTGTGCCCCCGCCTTCAACCATGCAACGGCGAATCCCGAGTTTTTCAAGATTATCCATAACGAGTCTGAGATCAACTCGCGTTTTTCCTACCCTGATTATCTTTGCATATTCACTTAGCCCTGCTATAATATTATCATCTGCAGCATTTGAAACGGCAATAATACGTTTTCCACTTCCTTTATGAAGAACTGACGCGGTTAGGGGAGTTCTTCCAAGACTGTCAATAACTATTCTCACAGGGTGATCCTGAAGGCCTGATTTGCGGCGTTCATCTATTAAATCCTGTGATTTAAGGGTGAGTGAGGGGTCATCAGCCAAAACAGTTCCTATTCCAACCATCACTGCATCGCAATCGGATTTTAACTTGTCTACTCGTAAAAAGTCATCTTTCCCTGATATTCGAACCTGTCTTCTTTCACAGGTTGATAATTTTCCGTCAGCACTCATTGCAACATTAACTATGACATAGGGATACATGGTAAGACATCAACAACTTTAGATTAAATTAGTTTCCTTGGAACTCACCATTTTTTTTATAATATTTATGACTGTTTGTTGAAACCCTAATGTGGGTTCATTCTAGTTTCTTTAAAGTAACTTCGTAATCTGTTACTTCACCCACTCTGTTCCGTTCAGATATTATACAGTCATAAGACACGGTTTCAAGCTTTTTTAGTGCGTCAATTGCAGACTTAACTGTATCGACCTGCAGATTTTTTGAGCGCTCAAGATATATCTTGCCCAGTTCAGGCAGTAACGGGTTGGCTGAACTGTTGTTGCCCTACACCTATCCTGCGTACCCTTCCTTCAATTGTTATAGCATAATCCGGAATTTTGACAACAGATGTATATCTCGTCCTTCCTGAAATAACATCAATTAGCCCTTCAAGTCCAATTGTATATTTTTGCCCATCTGTCATTGAAATATTGATTGCTTTTCCTGATTTTGAGATACAGGCAAGGCCAATAACCCCTGCAAACATAATTTTCCAGTTTTGGGTGAGAACTTCAACCCGGGCCTGAACATTTGTTCTTATTGCGGATGAAAGTTCACTTTTACGTATTGCGTAACGCCGGCCATCAAGTGTAAGGTTAATAATATCGCAGGGTGCACCTTTTTCGTCAATGACCTGTTCAGGACTCATATCAATAAAACCAGCTTTTCTCATCATATTTCATCACTAAAAAAAGATTGAGAATATCTATATTAAGGGCTTTACTCTGTGCAGTGTGAAAGTGACCTGTCTCTAAGTGCATTCAATGTATCTTCTACAAGATGGAGAAGTCCTTCTGTTCCAAGAAGCGGTTTCGATGAAAGTGATACCTTGTCGCGTAATGGATATGAGACCCCGATAAAAGCGGGTTTGTTTGAAATTACTTTTTCAAAGGAAGAGCCAAATACAAGGTCTGGTTTACTTTCTGTTATAACTTCAAAAACTGCAAAATTTTGAGAAGGGCTGGGTTCATAAATATTGAACTGATCACTCTCTTCTTTTTTTACATTTATTAATTCGGCGTCAAGGTAATTTTTCATTGTCTTAACAATGTATTCATAATATCCATGATCGCAAAAAACAGCAATTGATGGAGGATCATTGCGTTTTAAATACTTTTCACATGCATATGAAATAATCTCTTCAGTTTTATCTAATTCAATAAATATCTCTTCAGTTCTGCAATTAGGCCAGATCTCTTCAATTTTTTTTGCAAATTGTCCTATTTCATCAAGGCCCAGAAGAGTGCCACATTGGGCTCCGAGGCCTGATTCATACAAAGGATTCAAAGTTAAAGTGTAATTCGACGGGCTTTTAATATTGGCCAGAGTATCGAAAGCAATAAACGAACCGTGTGGAATTCCTGAAATATTGAATAAACGCCTTGCTTCGAAAAAATTCCCCTTATTAAAAGGGTCAAGTTTGCAGATTCCGTCTACATTCATTGCAATTTTGGATTCATCACATGCTGGTTCCAGTGCATCCATTGCTCTTTTATAACCTATGGCTGGGCCACCCAAAAATCCTGGACTGTCAATTAAAATAACTCCTTCATAATCTGTAATAGGAGAATAGTCTTCACCAGTAACTGAGGTTACACAACTTGTAATTACAGCAATGTCTTTATGGCCTTTTTTCCTAATTGAACGTATTATCTCATCGAGACGCTCATATGTCCCAAATATTGCATCAGATTCAATAATTCCCGTAGTAAATACCTCTCTGTGAAGCACAGTTGAAGGATAGAAAAAACAGCCGCTAGGGCCATGAATTACTATTGATATATCTGGGATATCTGCAAAAAACGCAGTGGCACCGGAGAGGGCACAAGGAGGGAGAGACTCTCTACAGGCCTGCAATTTGAGATTTCCTGATTTTTGTGAGAATATATCTAACGCCATTGCTTCCTACCGGGGGTGTATCAACAAACCTGAACGGGATTCCTTCTTCTGTTACTTGAATGTTAAGGTCTGCATAAAGTTCATCCATAAGGTTTGATGTAAGTAATTCGAGATGAAGGTTTTTCCGTGATATTCTCAGACCCTTTAAGTCAAAAAATTCTTTTTTAATAGCTTCCTGTATTAAGGTTTCATAATTCAGGGCATCGGTTGGATCCATATCGAGAATTCCTGCTATTTCAGAAATAAATCTCTTCGTCTCTGCAAATCCTTCCGGAAACGAGGAATAATAAGGTGTTCCATATCTCTGTTTTAAATATTCGCCAATTTTTACCAATGAAGGGTCCCTGAGAACATTGAGTGAAGCATCAGGAATTAGATCTATTGAAGCGGCTTTGATATTGCGTATAAACCGGGTCCTCACAGTGAGATTTAAAGAGTTAAGCAGCCTTTCTACCTCGATATACTGGAATTCAGCTGATGATTCCAGGTTCCTTTCTCCAATTATATTTACTCCGGATTTGATTTTACCCTGAAAGGAATTTTGAACGTCTGATAACTTTGTGAGAGCTGAAATAAACCCTTCACGAAATCCTCCTCCCAAAAAACCCTCCCCGGGTATCGGTACAATTTTTACACCTTTCAGTTGAGCACATGTACCCTCAACGTCGTCGCCGGTTATACCGACAATACAGGTTGATAGTATAAATATTATCGACGGTTTGTAAATCAGGGCATGACTGATCGTCTCTTTTAACGCATTTTCACCTCCAAAGATAATATCTGTCTCTTTTAATCTGGTTGAGAGTATGACCGGATTTCGTGAGTTTTTAGCAGTCTTTGAAATGGAGAGGAAAAGAGATAAATTGTGGTGTGCACAGCCGGCCGGACCGTGGACAATAGTAACAGCATCAGTTACACCTGTTGTTACTGATAATGCTCCGGTTAGTGTACAACCACTACAACGGTCTGTATTTTTGTGCAAGTTCTTCGAGAGCATCCAACTCAAGAGGTTTTGGAATGACAAATGAATTATTATTTAGAACTTTTTTTGCGAGATCACTATAGCAATATGCCATTTCAGAGTCTGGTGAATCTTCAATTACAGTCATCCGGTTCAGTTCTGCGACCTGGACTGCAGGGTCACGGGGTATGAAATGAATAAGCTTACTCCTTATCATATCAGAAAACTCCCTGACAAGATCTTCTTCAAGGTAGAGATTTTTTGCATTGCAGATGACTCCTGCAAGTCTGCACCGGTTTTTGGGTCTTTTTGATATACGCTCAATTGCTTTACAGATATTATTTGCTGCATATAATGACATCAGTTCACCGGAAGTGACGAGGTAAACCTCTTCTGCAAAACTCTCCCGCATTGGCATTGCAAAACCCCCACATACCACATCACCAAGAACATCATAGATTACTATATCTGCATCCATCGCACCAAGTTTTGCGAGAATCTGAAAAGTTGCGATAATTCCACGCCCTGCACATCCTATTCCCGGGTCTGGCCCCCCGGCTTCAACACATTTTATTCCGTTGAAACCTGAAAAAATTATCTCGTCTTTGTCTATCCCTCTTTCACCCTTGATCTTAAGGAGGTCCATCACGGTTGGAATAAGTTTGCCCCCCATAAGCATCCTGGTACTGTCCCTCTTTGGGTCGCATCCTACCTGGAGGACAGAGAGACCGTTTATTGATAGTGCTGCAGACAGGTTCGCTGCAGTTGTAGACTTTCCAATTCCCCCTTTGCCGTAGATGGCAATCTGTTGCATTGGATATACTTCGATTCGATTCTATTTTATATCTGGTAAACTTGTCGCAGTAAAAAAGTCCTTGGGAAAAAAAATTTTAATGTGGTGGAACGTAAACTAATCCTGCATATCCCAAACCCTTGCTAATCGTTGTAATAACAAAAGGTATCCCTGGCATATCAGGATCAACTATCGTTTGTCCAATATATTGACTAGGGTGAGCCGGGTCTGAATTCACATCAAAGGGCATTTTTACAGTAGGGGTTACATTTTTCGTAGGTGTGGGTGTTGACTGGGTCGCAAGTGAAACCGGGATACTGGTTGGATAAAACGGTGTTGCGCTTGTCTGAACAATAGTTGTTGACGTTGATGCTGCCACTCCATTTGCGATTATTTCAGCGAGAGTGGAGGAGGTGTATTTGTTTCCGGATGAATCCTGCCACGCAATTCGGAGTACTGCATCATAAGTACCAGGTTGAGAATAGGTATGTACTGGATTATGGGATGTTGAATTTGTTCCGTCACCAAAATCATATCTAAAATCTGTCACCTTATAAGCCGGACTTAGTTTTGTAATCTCAACAAACTGATAAGTTAATGAGCCCTTTGGAGTGTTTTTTACAATAAAGCCAGTATATGCCTGTGCAGGCATGAAGAGCATTATGAGGATAAAGACTCCTGCTATTATTCCAATACGGGTACTGTTTTTCATTTCAATCATCTCTTTTATTATTACACGGCAGATCACTTTGAAAATACGGAAAATAGAAAGAGATTCACTTAATTTTCTCGTGTTCAATCTGACAGATTTGATATTGCCTTCTCACTATAAATAGGTATCTTTCTGGAAGTAACCACAGGAATATATCATAATTATGAATATTATTACCTGCAGAAAAACTGACAGGAAAATTTTATGGAATTATTTTGTTTACAGAATAAAAGAGGCGATATTGTTAAGAATTTGCCCATATTTGCTGCAATTTCATTTTTTTTTATTATCTTTTCAATAATACCAGCAGTGCATGCAGATAGCGCTAATACCGAAAAAACAGTTATTTACGAGACTAATTTTTCAACAGACCCAGGATGGACTACAAATAACCCCTCAAGGTACTATTGGAATGCGGAAAAAGCAGGTTATCATTATCTCGAGGAAGGAGGGACAGGTGGGTATGCATTTTTCCCAATAGACTATAATGGGGAGTCTTTTTCTTTTGAATTTAACATTACACCTATGATAACCGATAATGGGGCCGTGATGGACATTGGAATAGGAACTGAGGACATGGATGTTACACATGGAACGGTAGTCCTTTTCGAACTCTCATGGAAAAAATTCGGCAAGATAATGGGTTTGAAAGTCATCACCCCGGATAATCACCTCTATGAATCAAAAAGTAACCATCTGTCATATGGCGGTGAAACCGTAACTTTTGAAGATAATAAAACCTACAATGTCATTATTCAATATAGCAAGCAACAGAAAACCATTTCTATAAAAGTTTTGGATGGAGTAACAAATGATTTTGTATGGGGCTATTATGTTCAGATATCAACCAACATAAACTATCTGAATAGAATCATGTTGTCATCTGTCGGAAATTATGACAGTTCCGGAGTAACTTCAGAAGGTTATATTGGTAATGTCAGCCTGACTGTTTTTAGACCTGCAGTTCAGGTACAGACCAGCGCAACAACAATTCCTGCAACTACAGAAGAGTATCAGACTCCTGAAATGACGAGTACCGAAACCCCATTGCCTTCAACACCTGTTACAACTCAGGAAACGACGACAACAAAAGCCGGGCCAGAAAGTCTTATAATCTGTTCAGAGATTGTATTCGCGTCATTACTTCTATTTTGGTTAAGGCAATAGAAAGGAGATCTTCAATCTCCTTTTAATCCAACTTTAGATATTTCAGGTGATACTCCAAGCATAGCAGTTTCTAAAACTTCCTGCCAGTTAACATCGGTCTCAACACAACCATCTTTGAGGTTAACAATTCCCATTGCAATAATACCAAACTTGTCAGCCATCTCAATTCCGTCTTTAACCTCAATAAGACAACCAATCCCAATAAGTGCTTTTGGACGGTACTGCTTAATTATGCGCTTGATAAAAGACGATCCAGGTACAATAAAAAATTTATAACCTAATTTTTCAAGAACCTGGTGTTCATATCCTATTTTACAAAGACCGCAATTTATGCATTTCAGTCCTTCGGGTGTAAGATGGGCAGGACATTTTGCAGACCTTAAACACTGAGGAACAAATACGGCCCTTTCTTCTACCGGAATTGTTGCAAATGCTTTTGAGTTTACGGTATTATGGATTTTTATAAAGATAACAATAAGTTCCTGTTCTTCAAGTCCGAAAAGTTTAAAAAGTGCTTTTATGAGGCCCTCGAGCAGGACAAGCCCCGCAACAAGGAGGCCAGGAAAGAGGATTTTTCCTGTCCTCATTGCATAAAAAGTAAGTGTTACAAGAAAGAGTCCAAAGACGATTATGATAATTGCCGCGAGTATTGTCAATTCACCTGTGAAAAGAATCAATCTTTCAATAAGATCGATATCAGTTAGCATATTACATCAGTTTCTTTTAGTTTTGATATGTCATATGGTGGTTTTAATATGCCTTTTTCAGTTATTATCGCTGAAATAAGCGAAAGTGGTGTTGCATCAAATGCATAGTTTTTGACTTTCACGCAATCTGGCACAACAAGATGTTCTCCACAATATGCAAGTTCATCCCTGGACCTCTCTTCAATAGTGATGGAATTTTCGTTATTGAGAAAATCAAAAGTAGAAACCGGGGCTGCAACGTAAAATGGTATTTTGTGGTAATGTGCACAGACTGCATGCATGTATGTACCAATCTTATTGAAGACAGCATCATTTGTGATCCGGTCAGCACCAACAATCACCAGATCTATTTTTCCCTGGCGCATGAGATATGCAGCGGTTGAGTCGGTGATTACCGTGACATCTATATCATCCCTATCCAGTTCCCATGCGGTCAGACGGGCGCCTTGTAAAAGTGGGCGGGTTTCACATGCATATACGCTAATCCACTTTCCATTTTTGTGGGCGGTACGAATGACTCCAAGAGCGGTGCCCCATTCTGAACAGGCAAGCCCGCCGGCATTGCAATGAGTAAGGACCGAACAACCATCCGGGATCAGATCAAAACCGACATCGCCTATTCTATGGCATATATCTGCATCTTCAGCTGCAATTTTAACTGCTTCTTCTACCGCAAGAAACCTCACCTCATCTGGAGACCTTGCAGGGGTCAGTGCATTCATAACCCTTGAGACTCCCCATGAAAGGTTAACCGCAGTAGGACGGGCAGTTTTTATCTTTTCTGCCCATTCACCAATATCCTCTAATATTAATTGCAATTCCGTGCAATTGCTTCTGGATGCTACAAGGGCAACTCCAAAACCTCCTGCTACTCCGAGAGCCGGAGCCCCCCTGATGGCAAGGCGTTTTATTGCTTCAATCAACTCATCAGGGTGACAACATTCAGAAATCAGAAGTTTTCCCGGGAGAACTGTCTCATCGATGTAGTGTATGGAATGAGTAGTTTGTTCCCACCATATTGTCTTATCCATAATCTTCAACTAACCTTCCTTGCATCGGTCACTGCTCGCAATGCTGCAGCTCCCGCAAATGCAACGCAGTCAGGAATATCTTTGGGGGCAGTTGCAGTTCCGGCAACGTAAATACCAGGTATAGAAGTTGCAACAGGGTCCAGAGCTTCATTTTTTACAGCAACAAATCCATTTAAGTCAATATCTATTCCCAACATTTCAGCCATTCTGAATGTAGTACCGGATGGCTCCATTCCGGCGGAGAGGACAACAAGGTCCGGATGCATAGTGATAATCTCGCCATTCTCTGTATTTTCAGCAACAATTGTAAGGCCTTCCCTCCCTATTGTCACTTCGGATGGAAGACCTCTGATAAATTTTACACCAAGACTGATAGCCCTGTTATAATATTCTTCATAACCTTTTCCATATGTCCGGATATCTATATAAAAAATTGTTAAGCTTGTTTCAGGGTGTTTTTCCCTGATAAGAATTGAATTTTTTATGGCTGCCATGCAACATACACACGAGCAGTAAGGCCTTCCAATGGCCATATTCCTTGAACCTACACACTGAATAAATGCAATATTTTCAGGTTCTTTCCCACTTGAAGGGCATTTTATTATTCCTTTTGTCGGGCCTGATGCATTGATGAGCCGCTCAAGTTCGATTCCAGTGATAACGTCAGGATGAGTTTTATAATTTAATGCAGGACGAGTTTCAGGGTTGAAAACCTGATAGCCGGTTGCGAGGATTATTGCAGAAGCATGGATTGTAATAACCCTGGGGGTATCTTCCTTTTTTATTGCGTTGAGCCCGCATACATCATAACATAGCCCGCACTCGATACAATGCTCCTCATCTTTAACGACAATATCAGGAACTGCCTGGGGATGTGGTTTGTAAATGGCTTTTCTTATACCCATTCCTGCATCATATCTGTTGTATACTTCAACAGGACATATTTCTATACAGTCCCCACAACCATTGCAGATATCCTCATCGATGTATCTAGGGTTTTTTCGAATAGTTGCAATAAAATTTCCTTTTTCTCCTGTTACATCCGTCACTTCGCTACAGGTATAGACAGTGATAAGCGGGTGTCTGACAACATCTACCATTTTTGGTGAAAGGATACACATCGAGCAGTCGTTAGTAGGAAATGTCTTATCGAGCTGGCTCATTCTTCCGCCAATTGAAGGCTCCCTTTCGACAAGATGAACGTGGATTCCATTATCAGCAGTCTTCAGTGCTGCTTCGATACCTGCAACCCCTCCTCCTATGATAAGGACATCAGTCATTGCAATACTTCCTTGCGAGGTCTCTATAATTATTTGAATTTTTTAAAATATTCTGTTTCTGTTCGTCGTTCGTTTCCCTGATGATTTTTCCAGGAACTCCAAGGACGAGTGAACCCTTGGGTATTATTTTACCTTCGGTTATTACTGAACCAGCTCCAATTATTGAATCTTCACCTATGAAGGCACCATTCAGGACTATTGCGCCCATTCCAATGAGAACCCGGTCCCCAACAGTGCATCCATGCAGGACAGCCGCATGTCCAACAGAGACATTCGAACCAATTTTGATCGGGTAACCCGCGCTTGTATGAATAACACAGTTATCCTGGATGTTTGATCTATAACCGATACTTATCTTATCTTTATCAGCCCTTATTACTGCTCCAAACCATATACTCACATCTTCTTCAAGTGTAACATCACCGATTACCGTTGCATTCTCTGCGATGAACAGTGCTTTCCCCCGGTTCAATTCAACAGCCATATTATATCCAGAGCGTTAACAATCAGGATGAATGAAGGTTATGGTGGGAGGCACCTTCTCCCCTCTTCACGACGGACATAAACAGCTTATCAGACGCTCATTCGAACTCGCGGGGGAACTCGGGAATGTCGTTATTGGTATCACGACAGACGACTTTGCAAGGAAAAAATCACATCCTGTACTTACCTTTGAAGAGCGCAGTGAAGGGTTAAAAAATTTTATTCTGGAATGCGGATTTTCTGCATCATACTCCATCGAGCCACTGCTGGACCGGATTGGTTCAACTCTTGAAACCGACTTTGATGCGCTTGTTGTGAGTGAAGAAACACTTGATACGGCAATTGAGATAAACAGATTAAGACACGAGAAGGGTTTGAAAAAAGTTGATGTTCACCAGATCACCTGTGTACTTGCTGAAGACCACCGCTGGATTTCGAGTACCCGGATTTACAGGGGCGAAATTGATACCCATGGAAAATTGATCACATAAAATGCTGGCTAATATCTTTGGTAATAACGCCCTCGCAATAAAGGCACCGGATTCCGGATTCCAGGACCTCAAATCTGCTCTCAATTGGTTCATTTGCATTTGAAATACACCTGGGGTTTGGGCATTTTACAATACCTGTAATGACTTTGGGTATCTGGACTCCTTTTTTCTCAAATACTTTATAATTCCTGATTATGTTTATGGTTGCCTTTGGAGAGATAAGTGCGATTCTGTCGACCTCTTCTTTCAGAAGCTCCCTGTTATCAATCTTTACGATATCCTTCTTTGGCATTAAGCCTGATTGGACATTTGTTGCAACACTTATTGACTCCTTTGTTGTCCCGGTTATCCCGATAATGCGAAGCACATTCAGAGCTTCACCTGCTGTGATATGGTCGATAACTGTCCCGTTCTCAATCGGGCGGATACGGAGAGAATCGTCTTCATTCACCTGAACATCTCCATAAGCATTGCCATCCTGACAGGGACACCGTTTTTTGACTGTTCAAAATACTTTGCACAAGGGAGTTCATCTACTTGCGGATCAATTTCATCAACTCTGGGTAGTGGGTGAAGAAGAATAAGGTGATCTTTTGCAGATTCCAGTATTTCAGGCGTAATCCTGAAATTTTTGGCTATATTCACGTATGATGCTGAATCAGGAAAACGCTCTCTCTGGAGGCGTGTAACATAAAGAACATCAAGCAATGGGATTACCTCGTTAATTTCTTCATGAGGAATAACCTCAGTACCATTCTCTTCTAATTCATTGAGGATGCTATCAGGAAGTTCCAGGCCTCTTGGTGATAGCGTATGAATTCTTGCATTAAACAATGAGAGAGCATACGCAAGTGAATGAGCGGTCCTTCCATATCTAAGGTCTCCAAGTAGCCCTATGTCAATTTTATCAATCGGCATTGCCTGTTTAATTGTATATAGGTCAAGCAGTGTCTGAGAGGGATGCTGACCAGCCCCGTCTCCCGCATTTATTACAGGCACTCGTGCAAATTCACTTGCCAGGCGCGCTGCACCTTCAGACGGGTGACGTAGGACTATGATATCTGCATATCCGCTTACAACTCTTATCGTATCGGCGAGAGTCTCTCCTTTAGCAAGAGAACTGGCTTCAATACTGTCAAGATTTATACTTCTCCCTCCAAGTCTTGCCATAGCTGCTTCAAATGACATCCTGGTACGTGTACTGGGTTCAAAAAAAAGAAGCGCTAAAATTTTTCCATTTAATGCATTATCTGGATATAAACCGTCTGCAATCCTCGAGGCATCATCAAGAATACTCTCAATCTCTTTACGGCCGAGATCTTTTATCGAAATTATATTAAATGGATATGTTTTTTTGAAAGATTCAGACATGTGAAATTCCCCGCGATATTATCAGTTTTCTACTGGATCGGTTATTTCTCTTTGGATATTCTGGTCTCTTTTGAGATAAGAAGATTAATTGAGCCATATGCTTTGTTTATCCTGACAAAAACCGGGTCAAAACGGAAGATCTCTCCGTAGGAGGATTTTAACAGGGCATTGTTATTTTGTGAAATATGGTAGTGCGGGAGGATTACATATACAGAATTACGTGCTGTCCCATCACAGACTTTAAAGATATGGTGCTTTTTATCTCCGATGTCCTGTGACATTACAGATCCGATGATCCTCACTCTTCTTCCGACATATAATTTGAGACTTGAACAAGGTATGTAATTTTTATAACCCGGTTGAAAAAAAAATCCATCGTCCTGTTTTAAAATTGAATATGAATATTTTATATCGGTATTCATGAACCTGTAACCTTCTGCACCGGCTGCCAGTACTTTGTCAAATTCAGGCGCCCATAATGGATATTCTGTTTTAAAAGTCCAACATGTAGGGTCTGTGCATCTGTCTCCCATTATTTTTGGGCAGGGACTGATAGTTTTAAAACCGTTTTTCTTCAATTCCCTCTCTATCTCTCTCAGTTTAGTGGAGTTTTCCAGTTCTGCCGGTTCAACAAGAAGTAATATTCCTTCTTTACCCAGGTTCTCCCTGAAACGTCGAATGAGTAGCGCCTTTTCTTTTATTGAGATATCGGAGAGTTCACATAAAACATTCTGAAATACTAACAGATCGATCTTTTGAGGGAGATCTTCGGTCTGCAGAGTTGTAATGTCTTTTTCAACTGGATTGTGTATCCGCAAGTCTTCCCGCTTTCCGGTAAACGACGAGACAAGGAAATTATATGCCTCAATATTTTCAGGAGCCTTTTCAAAGGCATATATCTCTGCGTAACCTTTTCCTCTCCTGTGAATAAGGTCGGCGGTTGCAAGAGTGACTACCCCTGGACCAGAACCCATATCTACAAGAATAAACTTTTCCGGGATATAGCTCCCTGAAATAAGCCGGAAGAGCAAATGCTCAAACTGAATAAAATAGACCGGCAGGTGGTAAGTCAGGTATGAAAAGACTCTGTACCCTTTTACATACGAGATCTTTCTCTTACCCGCTTCCTGCCAGTATTCATCTTTTTGTATCCGGATGTAATGCTGAATTTTTGAGATTGTTTGAGGATCGTTCCAGGGTTTTCCTGTTTTTTTGGAGATATAAGCGAGTATACTTTCCTCTAGTTTGTTTGGAATTACAGGAGCCCGGAAAAAACATTTCAGATTTTCATCGTCAAAAGTCTTGGAAGGGACTGTATTGGATGTTCTATCCTTTTTTAATAATTTTTTAGGCCGTGTTTGTATTTTTTTTGAATGACCGGGTTTAAGCATTTTCACAGGCTCTCAAGAATTGCATGAACATGGGTTTCGAAGCAAGAGGGTGCAGGTGAGTATAACTGCCAATGACTGATTTAATGTATATCCCATCGAGACCATTACGAATGCCGAAACCTCTTCTCAACCTGTATGTATAATGCAGTTCATCAACCGGGATTACTTCTGAGTAATGAAATTCATGCCCTTTAAAACTAAATTCACCCATAATTGATCCTTTAAGTGACACCCCCTCTACATATGAAACTACACGTCTCCCTGGCATTCTGGTCTTTGCGGGAAAAACACCACACATATAGAAAGTTTCCTCATTTTTTACATTTTGCCACCCTTCTTTTAATTGGATCTCCTGCGTGAGATACATCAGACCTCCACATTCTGCATAAAATGGGACTCCATTCTGTGCCTTTTCCTGGATTGCAGATCTCAATACTTCATTAGCTTCAAGTTCTGCCAAATAGAGTTCTGGATAACCTCCTCCAATTATATATCCGTCTGCTTCGGGAAGCTTTCCTTCGGTCGGTTTGAAAAATGTGACCTCTGTTCCAGTGGATGATAAAAGTGAAAACAGGTCGGCATAATAAAAATTAAAGGCCTTATCAAGAGCAATTCCAATCTTTAACTGTGAAAACGAATCAGAACCTTTACGGGAGAAAGGAATTTGATTAATAAATGATGATGCAGCCGTGAGAAGTTTATCCATATCAATGTATGATCCAATCGATTCTTTTATGTGTGATATTCTGTCTCTAAATTCCAGAGAAGCTTCTCCTTCCAGGTAAGGGACAAGGCCCAGATGCCTCATCCTAAGTCCAAGGTCAGGTGTCCTCGGGATAGCCCCAATAACCGGCAAATTACAATAATATTCAACTGCAGCAACTGCTTTTTTTGTGTGACTTTTGCCATGGAGATTGTTTAGAATCACCCCTGTAATTTTAACCCCTTTGTCAAGCGACTGAAAACCTTTTACAATTGCAGCCGCACTGCGTGTTATACTTTTTGCGTCTATAACCAAAAGCACGTTAAGGTCAAGTGATTTTGCGATTGATGCAGAACTGCCTTCATCTCCCGTAGCCTCAGATCCTTCATACAGTCCGCGAACCCCTTCCACAATTGCAATATCTGCACCTTCACAACCCTCGGCAAAAATACTTTTAATTGTATCTGTTTCCATCACAAAACTATCCAGGTTCCGACAAGGCCTGCCAGTAACAGCAGTATGATAGGAAGGGTCAATGTAATCCATGCCGACCTTGAAAGTCTGGACACAGTATTTTTCTGACAATATTCCGGCGACTGCAAGAGTAACGCTCGTCTTACCTGTTCCTGATCGGTCACCTGCTATCATAAAACCTTTCATGAAAAGCTCCGGATGACATCACCGAACTCTGATGGGTGGATTGATGTAATGCCAAGTGAACGTGGATGGAGATCAATTTCAACAATTACATGGGCATGCCCCTGGTCTTTTAGTGGTTTAACCTGCCTGGGTCCGTTTGTTACTGAGAAACACTCGATGTTCTGGAGATATTCTTTTGGTATTGCATGCGGGACACCGATTAAAATGGCATAATCCGGGGAGTAATCCCGAATATATTCGCCGATCCTGTCCCCATTGGCTCCATATTCATCAAGAGCTCCAATGCACGTGAATTGTATTTTTCTCTCTAAAAGACCTTTCCTGATATTATTAGAGTCTTTTATAGTTTTAGGAAGACCTCTTGGTTCAAGGTTTGCGACGTATTTTATATCCGCGAGAGGATAGACTTCATTAATTGCAACAATGATATCTGCAAATATGTATGCAGTCTCTTTTTTTGCGTTCAATACCGCAATTCCACGTTTACCGGTTTTTATAAGTTCAATAAGTCTTGATGCGGCTATATGTTTAAGGTCGCCCCTTGAGGGTTCAATATATTCTACCGATGCCGCACCTCTAAGCCGTTCTACTTCATTTGCTTTCGCGAGTAGGTTTCTCTGCCTAAAAAGCTCTTCACCTGATATCCATCCTGCTTCCTCAGCTGCTTCCAGGGTCTGAATTACGCCCTCAATATTTTCTGTATACCCGGCATGAATATCAACAGATATTACTGATGCAATAAGGTCTGCGCTTGCAACTGCTGCTCTTAAATCTTCTCCTATTATCATTGAGACACATGTCCCGATGACGGCTATTTTATCAGGAGAAAATGTCTTTTCTGCATATTTTAGTACTCTGACAAGTGATTCGTGAGCACCAAATATGAATTCATTATCAGCAAGAGAGGTTGTGAGAACCCTCATACCATCTTCTTCAAGAAGACGTGCATGCTTGAATGAACAACCGGAAGGACCATGGAGAACTGCGACTCCGACGCCAAGATCTCTTGCGGTATACAAAGCTGCAACTATTGAACTTGGTCTGGGCTGCATGAACTGCATTTTTACCTCCATGTCTTTACTGAGAGCACTACTGTTCCATCCAACTGAATTTCATTTGCCTTTTTAAGTGAAATTGTTGTGGAAAAAGGGATCTTATTCTCTACGATTTTCTCTTCAATTTGAGCCCATTGAATCGATTCATCTCCTTCCACAAGGATCACATAATCCGGTTTTGTAATAATTATTGCTTCAATAATATCTCTTTCGTTAAATTTTTCACATACTGCATGTCCGTCCTGTCCAATTACAAGTGAAATGTTTTTTTCTTTACCCAGATTACGTGCGTATTCCATTGCATCAACTGTTGTCGATAAAGACGTACCCGAATTGGAATTATCTATAATTACTCTCTCATCCCCTTCTCTGATTGAAAGCCTGCCGGTAACAGGGGAAAAAAAAGAAAGTCCGGAGGGATCAATTGAAAACATGCATGCCGCAGCCGCAGCGAGTGCCATAGGAGTCTTATAGGCTTTAAGAAAAAGGAGTGGGTTTTTAATTGAACCTGTTATTCCGTTAAAGTTATACCTGAGATTATCACCTTCAACCGATGTGCATTTTTCCACGTGGACTGTTTCCCTTTTAATATCCGGAATTTTCCCTGCAACAATAAGCTTGTCACATCTTGAGGATTCACATAGCTTTATTGAAAGGGCATCTCTTTTTTCATTAGCACAGGAGTATGTCTCATCTGACGTTATGATACCAAGTGAGCCGGCACCGGAGAGGCCAAGTGACATCTCGGATATGAACCACCATGACTTCTCTGCAGTTTCACGTGCAAATTTAATGGATGACGCAGGTGTGATGCCAGTACGCCCGAGGTACCTTTTTTCAGGGTATTCCCAGTCACCCGCAGAGGTGTGCAATATACCAGGCCCATTGAAAACAGACGCAAGGGCAAAAGCTGTTGTAGTTTTTCCATGCGAACCTGTAATTTCTATCATAGGTGAAGTGGGTTTCTCTCCAATCAGCCACTTCACTGCAGCATGATGGGTTATTACCGGACCGTTATATGCTTTCAGCCAGGGATTTTGCGGGTCAAGGTGAACAGGGACAATTGCAAGATCATAATCCTGGGTAAGGAATTGAGAAGGGACTAGCTCTGTTTGTCCCCTGTAAACATCAATAACTGTGGTAGTGTGTCCCATGACAGAAATATATTTTTCAAGTTCTGTGCCACCGTGGATTGAATCCAGAATAAGAATTCTCATTTAAAGTGCTGAAAGGGCAACCTTTGCATTCTTGAGCATAAGATCAGCAAGAAGCGGGTCACTTCCAATCGGGTCAGCGTACACAAGAGGTATTGTTTTTCCATTTAACTGGAGCGTTCCTTTCGTCTGGCCCTCTGGGAGGTTAATGAGTTCAGGAATGTCTTTTAATATATGAACTCCTTTTGCCAGGAAAAGTGGTACTACTACGATGTTAACAATGTCCTCGTTTGAAAAACTCTCTAGAGCTTCTTTAATTGAGGGAGTGTTCATGTTCATAAATGCACACCTCACAATGTAATCGTCTGATTTCTCTGCAATAAGGTCTCCTACTGACAAAACAAGGTCTTTGTTATAAGGGAGTTTACTACCATGGCCTACGAGTAACATTCCTGACTTTGACATATCTTAAAAGGTAGTACTATTACAATTAAAAATTATTACATGTTCAATAGAAAGGAATAATGTTCCCCTTCTTACAAATATGTATAAAATCATGAATCCAGAGTCCGGGAATTTTCCCATTCTTCTTGAAGGAACTACCCTAAAGACGCCTGTTGCCCTTTCATCCATGGCAGGAATTGTAGATGCCCGATATGCTCTGGAGAGAAAAGAACACATTGGAGCTGCATTCCTCGGGGGTTACTCGATTGATACCGCA
This sequence comes from uncultured Methanomicrobiales archaeon, assembly GCA_903926075.1. GTDB lineage: Archaea > Halobacteriota > Methanomicrobia > Methanomicrobiales > Methanospirillaceae > CAIYHQ01. The sequence continues at coordinate 36,666 of CAIYHQ010000110.1, read as the reverse complement.
ACTATTGCAGCAGGACGCGAGCTTGCAGATAGCGGACGAGCTGAATTTCTGCCAGACGAGCCTTTTGATGAAATATCAATACAGGCTGGTGCAATGCAGGGCAGTGGAGTAGTTACCGGATTTAATTTGCGTGCAACCAATCCGGAACCATTTCTTGAGGCTGTTTTCGCCCTTGGTGACAAGATAATCTATGAGATAGACGCGCATTGCAGGCAGGAAGCATTTATCAGGGCAGGAAGCGGCGAATATCTCCTCACCCACCCTGAAAAACTTAGAGAGATTATAAAAGCCTTAAAAAGGGAGGGAGTTACAGTATCAGTAAAGATACGCGCAGGAGTAAGTCAAAATGATAGTCTGCTTGCAAAGTCACTCTGGAAGGAAGGGGTAGATATTTGTCATGTAGACCTGATGGATTTTGGTTATCAGCGCATCAGGCAGATACGAAACAGTGTACCAATGACCCTCATAGCAAATAACTCGATTAACACACCGCATGTGATGAAAGAAATGTTGTCACATGGAGCAGACCTGGTATCTGTCGCGCGCCATTCTGATGTAAATACACTATCAACACTTGATGAATGGGCCAGAAGTAATGCCCAAGGCCATGGATGGTACAACGCTCCTAAACAACTCTGCAGGGGAGGAGATATCAGGGCACTTGCATTTTGTTGCATGCCGGTGAAGGAGTGCCCTCTTATGCCGTTTTTAAAGAGGATTCACCTATCTCCACGCGAATATATGGACCTAAAAAGTGAGCTTGTAAAAGGTACACAACTCGAAAAAGGGAAAGAGACTTGTTTTGGTAGCCTTTCGTGGTGTTGTAAAGATTCATCCCCCTGTATGTTTCGCGATATGGTGTTAAAGGAACAAAAAATTCCAATGGCTCGGTATATGAAGATGAAGCAGGAACTTTCAGAAAAAATTCTCGATTATGTCTTTTCAAAAGACGAAATTCCAGACGAAAGCTGAACAGGCCCAGCTCGCAATGGTCCTTGAGGTGACGGCATATCCAAAACCCGGGAATGTTGACCGCTGTCATGACTATGAAGGCACAAAACTTGAACATTTCCTCGCGTCCATAATTTTTGCACGACCTGCACTTGATGAAGTTCTATATTCAGGTTATTCCATTGGAGAACAATTATACCGGCTCGTTAAAACAACACACCGCCATAATGGAGGTAATACGCATTTCGGTGCATTTCTGCTTCTCGTTCCACTAATGCGTACATCAGATCTTAAGGAGGCGTACTATCTGGTCCGTAATACAACAGTTAAAGATGCTGTTTTTTTTTACAAGGCCTTCGGCCTCACAGAAGTCAGGATATTGCCCAGCGATTCTATCGATGTAAACGACCCAGGCGCAGTTGAAGCAATCGAAAGAGAGGGACTGACTCTTTTTGATATTATGCAGCACTCAAAAGAGAATGACATGATTGCGCGTGAATGGGTGAACGGATTTCCTTTGACAGGGAGAGCACGCGATCTCATACTTTCTTCCGGCACAGGTCGTTGTGCAATAACATCCGCTTTTATCTCGCTCCTTGCTCTTGAACCTGATACATTTATTCAGAAGAAACACGGGAAAGATACTGCATATGAGGTCCTTAAAAAGGCAAATGAAGTTATTAAAGGTGTTTATTCTATAGAGGATTTTGATGAGTGGTGCATATGTAAACACATTAACCCTGGATCAACAGCAGATCTAATTATTGCAGGGATATATCTGGCTCTGGGGGAGGGTTGGAATTGGGAATTTTGAATGAAGGAATTAATGAAGTAATTGCAACGACCAAAGGAAATGCCGCACCAATAGGCGTTATCAGGAAAGATAATTCATTTGAAATGATCCTGTTTCGGGGGACACACACGTTTGAACGGGTGAGGTCGGAAGGCTGGGTTGTTGCAAACATTAGTTATGACCCCTGCATCTATGTGAAGACCGCCTTCTCTGATCTGGAAGCATCCTCTCTAAAAGATGAGGTTGTTGATGGATTGAACATAGATCGTCTTGTTAATACAGATGCCTGGATTGCATTTCGTACTACTATTCAAAAAGAGACTGAAAATGCTGTTGTAATAAATCTTCAACCTCTAAAGGAAGAGATTCTCGAAAACCGAATTCGCCCTATAAACCGTGGTTTCAATAGCATAATCGAAGCATCGGTACACGGGACACGTTTCCTCATGAATAAGGACATAGAATTAAAAAAGTTAATTATCCATCATGCATCGATTGTCAGGCGATGTGGTGGACCAGGAGAGCAGGAGGCTCTTAAATTATTAATGAATTATCTTGGGTTTTCATCTCTTTAATTCAATCAGCAGACCCTTGGAACCGGGTCTCCCATTGGTGGTTCAATGAACCTCTCACCACCAATTGCCGTTTCAAGAATGACATGGGACCCCTCTGTCACAATGCCGACAATTGCAGCGTCTCTTCCATATTTGTGCGACTTAAGTGCATTCAGGACAGCTTCCGCATCCCTTTCCGGAACACCCATGATTACTTTTCCCTCGTTTGCCACTTCAAGTGGGTCGATACCAAGCATTTTTGCTGCACTTGCAACATTCTTTCGAAATGGCAGGGATTCCTCCTGAATCCTAACAGAAACACCGGATTTTCTTGCCATCTCATTTATAACACTTGCAAATCCACCCCTCGTAGGATCTTTCATGGCATGAATTTCACCTGATCTGAGGGCATTTTCAATAAGACCCCATAAAGGAGCAACGTCAGAATGGATCTGCGAACCAAGATCAAATCCTTCCCTGTGTGCAAGTATTGCAATCCCATGATCACCTAATGTACCGCTTGAAATTATCCTGTCACCCGGGACCAGTCCGTTGTCACGAATGATTCTCTCTGCAATACCGATCCCTGCAGTATTTATGATGATTGAATCGAGAGCTCCTTTCTCTACAACTTTCGTGTCGCCTGTTACTAGGTTCGCACCAGCCTCTCCAAGTGCGTCATCCATTGATTTAACTATCCTTTCAAGATCTTCAATCAAAAAACCCTCTTCAATTATCATCCCGCAGGAAAGTGCAATTGGTTTTGCTCCCATTACTGCCAGATCGTTTATTGTCCCGGATACAGCAATCCTTCCAATATCCCCGCCCGGGAAAAATATCGGTTTTACTACATGTGAATCTGTGGTAAAAGTAATATTAAGACCGTTAATAGGAATAACTGCTCCATCGTCCAGGGCTTCAAGTCCAATTCCACCAGCATTATTGTGCGTGAATTTTGTAAGTGTCTGGAGGAGTTCTCCCATAACTTCACCACCTGCGCCATGCATTAATGAGACTTTCATTTATCTTCCACCTCTATCTCGACGTTCTGAACAAGAATCTCTCTGCCCTTCTTTATTTCCGGCAAAGCCCCGCAGACAGGGCATATAAACCTCTCGTTTCCTTCATAGCCGCATCTGCAAACAGACTGAAGTTTACCTTCAGTACAAACTATTATTGAATTAGTAAAAAGAGGGTCATCAGCTGCAATAACCGTAAAAAGAAACTCAATTTGATCTTTACTTGCCATAGCTAACTCCCCGATTTCAACATGTATCTTTTGCACAGTGAGAGCATTGTTTTCAAGTGCTGCTTTCTTTGCGGTTGCAAAAATGTCGTAAGCAATGCTATATTCATGCATTAGAAGTTCCCGTCTGTTATCACCAGACTTTTTTTCCGGAGAGATAAAAAATTCAAAATTACTATTTTCACTCGAAACAGTATAGAAGGTTAAACTTTTACCTTTTTATGCATTACATAAAGGTGTGAGAAAGATGGTTGAGAAAAAATACAAGGTACTGTTCATCGCAGTTTCATTGGTAGTTCTCCTACTGGCCGCGGGATGTAGTGCGCCGAGCACAACGGGAAGCTCTACCGGAACAAGCGTACCTGCAACACAACAAACGGTAGTGCAAAATACTATGGTTGCCTCAATTCCGACTGCAGGATCTGAAACATATTCATACACTGACGCTGACAACGGAAAAACCGTTGCCGTACCAGTGACGAATCACATTACAATAACTCTGAATGAAAACCCTACAACCGGATATATGTGGAATGCAACCGTAACTCCAGGTCTTACAGTCATGAAAGATGTATATAATGCCCCTAATTCAAATCTTGCAGGTGCAAGCGGTACACATACATGGGACCTCGTCGCTATGCAAAAAGGATCACAGAAATTTTCGGCAGTATACCGCCGTTCCTGGGAGACACCGACTGCAGGTGATACGACCTATGTTTTGAATATTAATGTACAGTAAAAAAATTATTTTTCCCCTTTTTTACTAACCGGATTTTATTATAATACCTGTATTATCGACCTTTGTTGCAATTGTAATTGAAAGACCAATTTTTTCAATAATCTTTCCGACCTCCTCCTCTGTCCGTTCAGTAACAATTGCTATTGATGGCCCTACTGAACTCATACCTACAAATTCTAGTCCGGAGTCGCGCATCTTTGCCATATACTGGTAAATGCCAAATCCATGGTGCTCGATCTCAGCCCTTTTTGAGCCTCTGAACTCTGTTTCCCAAATAACTTCGCCTATCTTTTTCAGATCTCCTTTTTCAAGAGCAGGGATTAAATCCATCATCATCATATAGGCTTTTAACTCCCTGTCACGATAATCAAGGGATCTCGCTCTGTTCATAAGGAGATCAAACTCATGCTCGCCTGAAGAAGAAATGACGATTGGAGGGATTACAATAAACACATTTTTTCCAAAAGCAAAAGGATGCTGGAAAATAAGCGTCAGTTCATCGCCCATAACTGCCATTCCCCCAAGAGAACAGACTGCAGGCCCGACACCGGTTTCAAACCCGAAGATTACTTTTCCTTCCTCAGTTTCCTCAACATAATTATATCCGATTAAATTTCTTACTTCTGAATTGGAGAGTGGCTCTCCAAGTATGTGGTTCATTGCAAGAGCGCTCGCGGTCATTACAGTACTTGTCGAACCAAGTCCCACATGGGTGTGCTCATGTTCGTAAGCTTTTATTCTAAATCCGCCTTTGTACCCGGTTATTTTCTTCATAACAAAGGCCAGATGAGTGAGAATTCCCGGACGAGTATAATCTATCTCTATATCATTCTCTGTACACGAAACTTCAACTTTTGAGTAAAGTTGTATTGCAAACCCCACTCCGCCTCCTCCAGGACGTCGAGGTGAGAACCGGTTCATATCAAGGACAGTGAGGTGTATCCTGGCTGGAGCTTCGGCGGTTACCTTGCCACTTTTTGGTGTCAATGTTATTTTTTTCTCTGTAGGGAGAGGATTGATTATTTCACCAGGGAGAAATGACGTAAAATGGTATTCAACAAGGTCAAGATCTCCCCCGCGTATCTTCATAACAGTCATCGCATTATCCTTGTATCCTGTCAAAGAAAATATTCTTACCTCCGGCTTTAAGGGGGATGCCGTACGCCATGTTACATCCAGGGAGAAATCCCAGTTTTATTGCACCTACACCTGCAGTAAACATCACCCTGTTGTCAATATTATGCATTTGTGCGGTCTTTACCGCCGAACCTACGGCAATTCCCAGATCAGTAACCCTTACCTGGCAGTTTGGTCCACTGAAAGGACCACCTGTAAAAGTGGGCGCATTCTGCATATCTTCACATCTGGCAAATCCGCATGCTCCGCAGTTTAAATCGGTAATACTTTTTGAATTAAGTCCGATAATTACACAGGCATCAGAACTCTCAATGTTTTTTGCATCCCTTAAAAAAAAGTTCAGATGCATTTCTTCTCCATATCGCTTAACTTCGGCAGCCAGTTTAATCAGATCTTCACCCATCAGTATCCGGTATGAAAGCATATCAATTCCTTTAGCTTTAGGGGCGGTTCTCGCAGAGATTGTCATGAGTCCCGCAACTGTTCCAACCAAATCAGCCAAGTTGTCCATACCTCTTCAATCAGAAGAACTTCTATTTATAAAATATGAAACATATCCTTGTTCATAAAAAGAGAATTATCTCCCCTGTATCTCCATTTACCTCAGCAATGACTCCATTTTTGAAAGCTGAAAACGGGACGTCCGGACGGTCGACAAGTGGGATTCCTCCAATTATAGCCCCTACTGCAACAATAGGTTCGGTATCGCGGTTAATTATCGCTGCAGGTCCATGACCGTTTTTCCCCAGTGCATAGAGGATATATGAACCTACTGTTGATCCTTTTCCTTCAGGGAATACAAAAACCGTTCCTGTAATTGATCTCCCCTCAAGAGGATTTCCCTTCTCAATTATTGTACCTGTATCAGGATCAACCCCGGAAAGAAATGAGATTGGCTCATGACTAACGAGTATTTCTCCTTTTCCATGCCCGCGTGCGATGCTTCTTCCACTTATGCGCATATCAAACCTAATAAATGTGGCGAGTGATTATCTAATAAGTGCTATGCAGGAGAGTATTCCTGAAAACATAATCAATGAAAATGAACTTAAGTTCCAGCTGCGGCTTCAGGAACTTGAGGCACACGCACTCGAAGTAAAAGTACGCTTTGAAGAGGTTTTAAGGGAAAACAACCAACTTCGCAAAGAGATAAGCCAGTTAAAAAAAATCCCGCTTTTTGTTGCAGTAGTTGTAGATATCCTTGAAAATGGCGAAGTATACCTGCGTCAGATGGGAAATAACCAGGAATACATTACTTCTGTATCAGAAGAGATGCAACTGCTCCTCAAACCCGGGATAAAAGTTGCAGTCAATAATGCACTCTCGGTCGTCAGAATTGTTGGAAATATTTTTGACTCAAGGGTAAGGATCATGGAACTTGAAGAGTCACCCGATGTTACCTTTGAACAGGTCGGAGGCCTGGAAGACCAGGTTGAAGAGGTACGCGAATCAGTTGAATATCCTCTGACTAAACCCTATATCTTTGAGCGACTGGGCGTTGAACCACCCAAAGGAATTCTTCTTTATGGTGCTCCAGGCACTGGAAAAACTCTTGTTGCAAAAGCTGTAGCCCATGAGGCCAAAGCTACGTTTATCAGGATGTCAGGAAGTGAACTTGTTCACAAATATATCGGTGAAGGTGCCCAGCTGGTGCGCGAACTCTTCCTGCTTGCACGTGAGAAAGCTCCATCAATTGTTTTTATCGATGAAATTGATGCAATAGGAAGTACGAGGACCAACGACGGCACTTCCGGGAGTGCTGAAGTGCAGCGGACGCTTATGCAGCTTCTTGCCGAGATGGACGGGTTTGATAACCGTGGGGAGATCCGTATAATGGCGGCAACAAACAGGGTTGATATGCTTGACCCTGCATTACTTAGACCTGGTCGATTTGACCGTATAATTGAGATACCACTCCCTGACGAGAGGTCAAGAATTGCGATCTTAAAAATCCATACAAAAAAACTTCATCTGGATAAATCTGTAAATCTTACGGATATTGTTGAACTGACTGAAGGTACGACGGGAGCTGAGATCCAAGCAATTTGCAGGGAAGCAGGTATGATTGCCGTAAGAAGAGAAGCAAAAAAGATTGAACAGGTAGACTTTCTGGAAGCGACCGGAAAAGTCATTGCTGATGATTCAGATTTAGATCTAAGTATGTATCGCTAAATATTAATTAAAAATTCAATCCCCATATTTCATCTGCTTTTCCCGATAATGCGTATCACTTTCTTTGCAAAAGAGAATTTAAATCTCTATAACATTCTCGTCTCTTCTGAAACTTCAAGAGACGCTTTGAAATTTTATCGGCCGACTGAAGAAATTTATGGAATAACTCTCATAACCGGCTCATTAGGCAGTTCTCTCGCACTTATTAGTGAACTCCGCTGGTATATCAGGCGATATGTTGAGGAGGCAGTTCTCCAGATTTCACCTGAAATTCATTGTACTCCTTTACTTGCGCAAAGGTTTCTTTATGATAAAGACATTTCAGTGCAGCCAGAGTGGCCTCTGCGAAAAGCATACATTATTGAAGGACGGAAAATTACAAAACGAATTGCTCTCAACCGCAATGAGAATCTCCCCCTTCCAAGCGAAGGATCACTTGTTTTTGAAGTGTGGTGTACTGAAGAGGAATTATTATAATGTTTTCAGATACTAAATTGGAACCTGGGTTGAAAGTCTAAGTATTTCAGATAATTCCCCGAATTTCTGAAGAGTAAAATCTGGCTTTACATTCGATGATCGTATTCCTTTCATCTCCCCATATTTAGCATGAAAAGTTGTAAGTCCGAGTCGATTTCCGGGTTCAATATCCCTGTGCAAACTGTCGCCTACCATCCATGTGCCGAAAGGTTTGACCGATAGTCGTTTTAAGGCCAAATTAAACGATTCAGGGTTTGGTTTTCTTTTTCCGGATATTTCGGGGGTTATTATAAATTGGAAGAACCGGGTAATGCCTGCCTTATCCAATCTCAGTGATGCCTGCTTAATATCGGCATCCGTAACAATTGCCATTTTGATACCTTCTTTTACAAGAAAAGCAAGAGTTTTTTTCACTCCAGGATACGTTTTGATGTTTTCAAGTTTTACGCTCTCGTAGCATTCACATGCTGATTTTAAAAGACCTTCATCATTAATATTGAGGTCTTTCATGTAATCATGGATATTTTTGTGGTTTTCAAAGCCATGGGAACCAAAGAGGAAGTAAGAGAAAAGAGTATCAGGTTCTCCTTTCCCGAAAATATCAATCACGCTACAACACGCTTTCATTTTTGCATTGTAAAAGTCATATAGTGTATTATCCAGATCAAAGAGTATAGCGTCCGGCTTTTTTCTACTAATATTGGGATAATCCATGAGTCAATCGCATCTTATTTCTTCAGATATCTCCTTCAAGAGGGTCTTCACAACTATCGATATCCCAGTCAACTTCATTACCACAATGTGGGCAATGATAACCTGTTTCACAGCCATCAACTATGAAAAAGTTTTCATGACTGAGTTTGTATCCGCAACGGTCACAGTGATAATCAGCCATTGTCTTTTATCCCCTTTTCATTGTTTCTCTTTACTCTCATACATCTTATCAATTTGATCATTAGTATTTTGACTGTGGCATCTTGCTCCAGGATCATCTCCATCCCTTTTCATCTTCATGGAATAGAGTTTTATAATTCCATTGCATGACCTGCAGACGTATAACTCCTCGTTCCAGCATGAAGGGCAGCACCACCGTCCACAGATAACACATTGCCTTAGTCCTTCTATCTGTATTGAAAGGTGACAGAGATCACAAAGAAACCTCGAGAAAGTATGCGGGTCCCGACCGGGTGGATCTCCCTGAAACCTCAAGGGTTTTACAACCTCTCTTAAAACATGGAAAAGATCTCTCTCTTCTTCATGTTTTTGAGGTTCAGCGCTTCCTAATCTCCCTTTCAAGAGATTCAAGTCTCTCCTCCAGTTCTGAAAGGGTTTTTCCTACAGAATCTTCAAATTGTCCGTAATTCTTTGCAATCGCCTCCCCGTCTTTGATCCGTGCGTTGTTTAGGAGTTCGAACTTCGCAAGACCTGTTTTTGTGACAAGTGACCACTCCGTTATCATTTCCTCAAACTTGACATCAAGATATTGATCAAGTCGGCTCTCAATAGGACTTGACAAATTGATTTTCCCAGTCCTACCTTTCAGGAAGTAATATAGAAGAAAACAGATAACGACAATTATAAGAATAACGAGAATTATTTCAAACGGAGTCATTATCCCTTCACCTTCAGGTTATCTACTCTCTCTTTAAGATTTGTTATTCTCTTTTTTGCATCCTTGTCAAACGTGTGAAATTTCTCAACTGCCTGCTCCAGTTTTTTTATTTTCTGGGTCTGATCTGCCAGGTCGGCTTTTGTTGTAATTCCATATTCATCGATAAGAAGTGCCATTCTCCGGTCAACGTAGGCATTTAAATAGTTATCAATTCCCATGCTCTGTCTCCAGTTCACTAATCAGCGATTGAATTTCCATAAGATCATCTTCTATCTCTGAACGACTTTTTTCCAGTTTTCTTAGAGAATCTATTGCTTTATCCAGTCTCCTCTCTAATTCAAGGAGGTCATCCTCTGTAAGGAGTGCCCATTCATCAATAATTGCTTCAAAATTTTCAAGAAAATACCGGTCGAGTCTCTTTTCAAATGTAGGCAGCGAATTAGTAAAAAAACCCTGAAAACTTGTGGAAACTTTGTTTCCAGCATTAGTAATATCAGAATAACCGTACATTTTTCTTTTCACCTTGACTTTTTCTCTTCGTTATCCAGTTTTATAAGCATCCGCTCAAGTTTACTTATCTCAACATAATACTCAAGTCTCTTTATCCGGGACTCAACAATGCGGTGCTTTGCGTACAATTCAACTTCGAGTATTTGATTTTCATCCTCTACTGTCCGAATCTGGTGTGATTGCTCAGGGGTCAGTTTTGTCACAGGATGACCTTTTATTTCAAGGTCTCTTTTCAGGAGCCCGACTTTTTCTTTTTCAAGTTCAAGTTCCAGTCTTTTTGTCCCGGTTGTCATTTTACGCCATGCAAAGAGCAGAATTATAATAATAATTATTGTTGCACTAATTATAACAAAGGGAATCATCCAATCCTGTGATGTCATTCCAAAAATCGAATTAAAATCCATTCTATTCCTCAAAGATTAATTTAGCCTCTTTTAGCCCCTTCTCTTTACCCACAAGAAAAACTATATCTTCAGACTCTAATTTGAGACCTGGCCCAGGGATAATGACTTTCTCTCCTCTTTGAACTGCGGCTATAAGGACTTCATCGGGAAGGGAGATTCCGCCAGTTCCAGAAATTTCTTTGTAATTCTGTGATACCTTATATGATTTGATTGCACCTTCATTCTTCTCGAGCATTTGTTTCAGTTTCTTCTCTTCACCGGGCGCCAGGTGAAGTTTTGCCCGCTCAACAACACCTGATAGATCATCACGCGTGGGAAGACTATCTCCAACTTTGCCGAATGCTTCAGATGCTGACTCTGTTATTCCGTGGGATGCTGACCCGATTTTATCTGATATTGTATCTTTTGTATCACCAAGACTTTTTTTGACATTGTCAGTTCCATCTTTCAGGTTTTTTGATATTTTTTCTCCGATTGGAATGTATCGCCTGACCACGACTTCATCATTTTCAAGGATTGAAAGTTCAGTCATGTCTTCTGGACTCATCCGGATATATCCTGATTCCACCAGGCTGTCTGCAACTATTGCAACCTTCACCTCTTTTGAGGATGAGAGGTTCACAATAAGAGCACTATCGCCTTCTTTGAGACCTATCTGATCAAGCGCGTCGATATGGACCCTGGCACGTCCCTTACTTGGAAATGTCCTTACCTGAACTTTAAAAACAGTATCTTCCATAGAGAGATAATCCCCGGTAAACTATATAAAACCCTCACTGAGCCTTAAAATAAATGTAATATGAAAAAAAGTGATACCGGGTTATCTCCCGAAAGAGCCGGTAATTTTAGCTTCTGAAATGACATGTCCCTCCAGTGCTGATTCGAATTCAGACTTTGTAAATGAGTCACTTAGTGGAAGTATGTTATCAATAGCATAGAGATGAATCACATAGTTATGTGCTTTACCCGGAGGGGGGCATGGCCCTCTGTATCCCGCTGTGTTAAAATCATTTTTGCCCTGTATGCTTCCATTTGGCAATGTAGTTGCGGTCGAAATACCTTTTTTTAATGTTGTAGTCTTTGCAGGGATATTAGCAATAAGCCAATGTGTAAATGAACCTCGGGGTGCATCGGGGTCGTCCATAAAAATTGCAAAGCTCTTTACTGATTCAGGAACATTCATCCATTCAAGAGCTGGAGAGACGTTAGAACCGCTGCAGGTTAATTCATCTGGAATCTTTGTACCCGAATTAAAGTCTTGGCTCTCAAGTGAAAAACTGGTAGATTTTGGATTGGTTTTTATAGTCGAAGGAATCGTCATAATAGCCCCACCTGTTTGTGTTGGTTCTCTCACGAGTGTAACATTTAAACAAAATTAATGAATATTAAAATAAAAATTATTCCATTGGTCTTATACCCATCTCTCTCAATTCGTAGATATCAAGGAAAAGAGAAGCATTAGTCTCAAAATTTCCATTTGATTGTTCATCATCATATTCAGCGGATCCTTCATCGAGTGCATCTGAAAATGGTGCTTCGCCAATCATGGTAGTCTCGAGAAAATCCATTGAATCTGAGTCAGGACTTATCCACCAACCGACAAATGCATGATCAGGTGTAAGCACAATAGCTGGATCTAAACCTGCAGCTTCCAGGGCTGAGGCAAAAAGGACAGTACCATCTATGCAATTAATTGAATTTGATGCCAGGGACTCTTCTGGAAGATGCACCCGTTGTATATCATCCTCATTCCTGCCGAATGCAATGCTTGAGTCAACATAGGCTATTTTATAATCTTTTGCAAGGGCATCATAGATAGCCTTCACCTGACCATTTGTGTAACCTTCCCAGTCATGATCATCAACGCAGTAGTCACACTGATATCCTTCAATTGAATGATCCGGATTGAGTTCAGCTGCATCTCTGAGAATTTTTTCGATTGCACTAATGTGTGGTGTTATCCATGCAGCAATAAATGCGCTCTGATCAACGTACTCATTTCCATCATAGATTGCCCATACCATTGTATCCTTTGGGTATATTTCAACAGGAATCGTTTTCTCATCAATGACTCTTCCATCAGGCCCGGACACTTTATAATGGAAGCTTGCAGTTGTAGTCTCATTTGGTATTTTTGAGAGAACCAGGAGGGGTGTATCATTAAATTGAACTTTTCCGCCTGGTGCGAGGGTAATTGTATTAACTGATTTCTCTGAGTAACCAATAATCTCTGATTCAACAGTGACCAAAGCTTGTGATTTGCCTGGATTCGAAAGGATATAGTTTGCAAAGCTATAGTTCAGATGAGGATACTGGTTGTAAATTCCACTCATGATACTATCCATGTGCCGGACTTTCACAACCGGGGCGAGGGAAATCGTTGCAGGTCTTGTCACCTGCCCTCTGGTCGTTATTTTGAGGCTTGGCTGAATTGTATGAGTTCCCTTTACCTGAATCGTCTTTGATGTTATCAGAGTTGCAGAAACTGATGGTGTAAAATTTTTTTCTGGTTTTAATGTCAGGATTGGCGACGGTTTTGATATTGTGGCAGCATTTCCAGTGATTGCTAAAATAATTCCAAGAACAAGAATTATCAAAGCAAAAAAAATAATTGCATTGAACTTTCTCATACTTTTTCACTCCATTGGAGTAATTCCCACTTTTCTTAGTTCTGATATATCAATAATTTCTGACATATTCGTTTCAAAGTTACCATTATCTATCTCTCCCTGGTACTCTTTTGCCCCTCTTTGAAGTGCATCTTCAAAAGAATTCGTATCTATCATTGTTGTCTCAAGGAACTCCATCTCTTCGGAATTAGGGGATATTTTCCAGCCTACGAAAGCATGACCCGGAATAATGACAATTAGCGGATTCATACCCATGGCTTCAATTGCAGAAGCAAAGAGAACAGTACCGTCAATACAGTTCGCAGAGCTGTCCATAAGTGTCTGTTCCGGAAGATGGACCCGTTGATATGCATTTGAACCGGGTCCGAATGCAATGGTTGAGCTTATGTACGTTATCTTGTATTCATTTTTCAGGGCATCATAAATTGCTTTTACCTGATTATTTGAGGAGTTTCTCCATTCTTCCTCTGTAATACAGTCACTACACATATATCCGGTTATGCTATGATCTGGACTGTACTCGGCAGCGATACGCAGGAGGTCCTGAATTCCCTGGATATGTGGTGTTACCCATGCAGCAATAAACTGAGACTGAGAGACTTTTTTGTCGCCATCTATAACCGACCATACCATTGTATCTTTTGCAAAAAGTTTCAATAACGGAGTCTGCTCATCAATGACATTTTTGCCGTCTGCAGTTACACGGTAATGGAAGCTAACTGTCTTAAGTGTCGCAGGGATTTTTGACATTACAAGAAGTGGAGTCTGCCCAAAAACAACGGTTGTATTTGCCGGTACTATTGCAGTTGTAACTGCCAGTTCAGAATACCCTGGTATTTCAGATTCGATTGTAATTTTTACCGGACTTTTTCCAGGGTTTGTTACTTCGAAATCTGCAAATGTTATATTAAAATCAGGAAACTCATTATATACAGCACTCATTATTGAACCCATATAACTGACATTTACATCAGGTTCAGTTGGTTTTTGGGTAGGTAGTGGCGTTTTCCCTTTTACTGACGTTGTCTGGGTCAATTTTATTGTCTTTGAAACATTTGGTAAAATCCTGGATGTTGCAGTCAATGCCTGGGAAATATTTCCTTTTTCTGATACAGTAGAATTTAAGGTGGGTTTTATCGTGACCGAATATACCGTAGAGAATGCGAGGATAAAAAACAAAATAAATGCTATTGTGAATAAAGACGCTAATAACTTCTTTTTCATTGTCTACATTTCATATTTAGAAAAAGAAAAGGATTTCCTATAATCAAAAGACTCTGTGAATTTGCCGGGAAGTTTACCTCCAACCCTTTTCCTGCAAATTCAAAAAAAAGGAAGATCTCTTTTGCAGCTTTATAACTCAATAATATCTTTCTTCAATGTTTTAGCTGTTTTTCTATCTGGAAGGATCTCTTCAAGTGAACTCATAAGCATGCCTAGCTTTTCATTATTAAAGATTGCCTGAAATGCAGCCATTTCATCTCTATTCATAACCATGAGTCCTTTTCTCTTCATTGGTCTGCCCTCTTCTCCAATTGGATTAATTTCAACGGCAAGAGAGTGCGACCGTGTCTTTGTGCCCGGAAGTCTGATTATTGACACGCCCGGGACAGAGGTACTCTTTCTTTCCCAGTCTGCACCTTCTTCAAGAAATGATTTGAGATTTTCAGTCACTGCCATATAGATAAGATATGGTTTTAATCAATAATAGGTTAGGTGTATAAGCGATGTGAAAGTAATTGGTGGATCAGTTTTACCTAAAAAAGGGTCAGTCATTTAACCTCGACCTAACACTTGGATGTGGCCAGGTCTTTCGCTGGTATCGCCTTGAAAACGGGTGGAAAGGATATGCGAAAGGGAGAATTATAACAATAAGGAGTGAGGAGGATAGTCTATTTTACGCAGGTTGCGATGAAAAATTTATCAGGGAATACTTTCAGCTTGACATGGAACTTTCAGATGTTGTTTCATCAATTTCACTTGACCCATACATAAAAAAGGCAGTCAGACTTTGCCAGGGTCTGCGAATAATTCATCAGGACCCATGGGAATGCCTTATCTCATTTATCTGTTCCAGTAATGCAAATATTCCCATGATTGAGAAGCGGATTGAACTAATCTGTTCTTATCCCCCTGATGAGTCAATAGATGGAGAGTACTCTTTTGCACCATTTCCTGAACCGGAAAAACTTGCACAAATGACTGAACCTGAACTTATGTGTTGCAAAGCCGGTTACCGGGCACGCTATCTCATTGGAACAGCAAAGGCAATTCTTAACTGGCCGGACTGGAAAGAAGAAGTGAAAAAAGTCGGGTTGAGTGAATCTCGTAAATTGCTCTGCAAGCTACCAGGAGTTGGGCCTAAGGTTGCAGAATGTGTCCTGCTTTTCGGGTTTAATAAGTATGAAGCATTTCCTGTTGATGTCTGGATAAGAAGGCTCATGGAACATTATCCTGAATGTAAAGGGAAAAAAGACGAAGAGATTGGAAATTTTGGAAGAAAGTATTTTTCTTCCTTCCCTGGTTATGCGCAACAATATCTCTATGCTGCTAGAAAGGAATTAATCGATTATTAGGTTCCGATATCCCAGCTTTCCATATATTTCTTCTGGTCATCTGTGAGCGAGTCAATTTTCAGCCCAAGTGCCGCAAGTTTAAGCCTTGCAACGGTTTCATCTATCTCTACAGGGACTTCGTATACATTCCCTGAAAGTGTTCTGCCATTTTTTAAGATGTATTCTGCTGATAGGGCCTGCAATGCAAAAGAGAGGTCCATAACCTCAATCGGGTGTCCCATCCCCTTCGGGGTTGCAAGATTAACAAGCCTGCCTTCAGCGAGAAGGTGAATCCGCTTTCCTCCCAGATTGTAAGTATCAATTCCATCTCCACGTTCAACAGGTCCTGCGTGTGCTTCAAGCCAGTCAATATCAATCTCAACATTGAAATGGCCTGCGTTGGAAAGGATTGCACCATCACGCATCACCTCAAATTCGGGTTCAGAAATGACCCGCTTATTTCCTGTAGTCGTGATGAAAATTTCACCAAACTTCGCAGCTTCCTCCATCGGCATTACCTGAAACCCGTCCATATATGCTTCAAGAGCTCTTCGCGGGTCAACCTCGGTGACAATGACCTTTGCCCCCAGACCATGCGCCTTTCCTGAAAGTCCCCTGCCACAGAACCCGTAACCTGCTACAACGACATATTTTCCGGCAATAAGAACATTTGTGGTTATCATGATTGCAGTAAGTGCAGATTCGCCTGTGCCATGCACATTGTCAAAGTGGTGCTTCATAGGGGTATCATTTACCGCAATTACAGGAAACTCAAGTTTTCCTTCCGATGCCATCGCCCTTAACCTGTGGATACCGGTAGTAGTCTCCTCACATCCACCTATGACGTAAGAGAGAAGATCCCGCCTTTCTGTGTGTAACCTGTGAATAAGGTCCATACCATCGTCTATAGTTATATCAGGACGTGCATCAAGAACAGAATCGATAGCTTTGTAGTAATCAGAAACATTGCATGCCCTTTTGGCGTAACAATAGACCCCCGGGCTCTTTGATAATGCAATTGCAACATCGTCCTGAGTGGAGAGGGGGTTGCAACCTGTGATATACACCTGAGCTCCACCTTCTGCAAGCGTTTGAACAAGGTTTGCGGTCTTTGCTTCGACATGGAGTGCCATCCCGATTTTTTTCCCTAAAAATGGCTTTTCTTTTTTAAATCTATCCCTGATTGCTGAAAGCACAGGCATATATTGCCCTGCCCACCAGATCTTACGCTCACCAGAATCCATTAAGTACAACCTCGCTAGAGCCTATAGCCTTATACTGCTATTATACCCTTAGATACTCTAAGTATGAGATCACGCCCCGTAATAAGGAATGTGAATAAGGAGTTGAGCATGTGCTGACAAGGCGGATTATTCCCTGTCTTGATATAAAGGACGGAAGGGTTGTCAAAGGGACAAACTTTCTTGGGCTTCGGGATGCAGGTGACCCGGTGGAACTATCAGTACGCTATAATACCCAGGGTGCGGACGAGGTAGTTTTTCTTGATATAACTGCTTCAAAAGAGGAGAGAGGTACTCTTGTTGAGGTTATTAAAAGGGCTGCAGACGAACTTTTTCTTCCGCTTACTGTTGGGGGGGGTATTCGGACAACTGATGATATTCAGCAGATTTTACGGGCCGGGGCTGATAAAGTGAGTATCAATACCAGTGCTGTCCTGAACCCTGGACTTGTATCAGAAGGTGCAGAAAGTTTTGGAACACAATGTATTGTTGTTGCTATGGATGTCCGGAGAAATTTCAATGAAAGTTTTACCGGAACATCTGTTACTCTCCAGGATGGCTCAAATTGTCCATATGAAGTCGTAACACATGGTGGGAGTCGCCCTACCGGTATTGATGCTGTAACCTGGGCTAAACGTGTAGAAGAACTTGGAGCCGGTGAAATCCTCCTTACAAGTATGGAGACCGATGGGACAAAAGATGGTTTTGATCTTCCAATAACCCGAACAATTGCTGATATGATTGAAATCCCGGTTATTGCATCAGGAGGGGTTGGGACTCTCAGCCACTTCTACGATGGGTTCGTGGAAGGGCATGCAAGTGCATGCCTTGCCGCCAGTGTCTTTCATTATGGTGAATTTACAATCCGTGATGTTAAAGAATATCTTAGGTCACGCGAAATCCCGGTAAGACCATAAGGTCAAGTTCAAATGCCGAAACCGGGTGTTCAAGTTCAAATGCAGTAAGAACCCGAGGATGGATCTCGCCAAATACTCCTGCTTTTTTCTTGTTGATCAATATATCTGCCCTCCTCCCTTCCATGAAAAGCGGGTCGTTTGATTCACAGACGGTATAAGTGAGAGCAAGCTCTCTGCATAATGCGTCAATAGTTGCGTATGCCTCACTGAAATCAGCCTGGTTGTGACATGAGACTGCCCCTAAGTTCTGGGTGGTCCTGGTATCGTGCACAACGTCACCGCTTGCAAAAAGGCGGTGAGGAAGTTCGCGGTGCCTGTTTGCGACCAGTGTTTCAAGAAGCAATGGCAATATATCAGTTCTGACAACTGACTGATCAATGCTTATCGGATGTTTTACCCGAAGTAGATCAGAAGGGACTGACCTTCCTGTCTTTGTGTACATTATTTCTTCGCTGGTAAGGGTAAATGGCATCACCTGGATATATGTAAGGCCACTCATGATATCCCGCACTAAATTCTCCCTGGCATGGACGGGATGCGGGAGGCCGATAGTAAATGTATCCGGAATATCAGCTGTAAAATTTTCATATCCAAATGCAATTGCAATATCTTCAAATACATCCCAGTCGTGCATGATATCCGCACGGAAACACGGGATATAGACATCAAGTTTATCCTCACCGCACGGCTCCACACCATATCTCATCCTCTTAAGAAGCGTAGCAGTTTCATCCAGAGTTAATGAAAGGCCGGTTAATTCGTTTGCTTCTTTAATTGAGATTTTTCTTAAAACCGGAGAAAGATTAGGAGAACTGGTCCCTTCAATAGAAACTGTCTCAATCTTTGCCCCGGTTTCAGCGAGGGCAGTGCAGATTATGTTTAATGCAACATTGACAGCACGTAAATCAGTTCCAGTTACATCGAGAAATGCATTTTTCGTGTCGCTCGTTACTCTCGTTAATTCACCATTAATTATGGGAGGGAATGAAAGGACTTCATCATTACTGTCGATAATTAAAGGGTATTTTGAGAATTTTTCAATAACTTTTGCGTATGCCTTTCCTTTTGGATGCTCCTTCAAAATTCCGTCTAGAGTAAGCATTTCAGAGTAGTCAAGAGGAATAAACCTCCAGTCCTTGTCAGAAGCGAAATACCGGAAGGGCGGGGTAACCTTGTCCAGGTCGTGAAGTCCTATCGCAACTTTACTTCTGCCCCTCCCAACTGCCCAATGGAGTGCTTCCTGAAGACCCATCATTGAGAGGATGGCGTCATCACTAAAGTCAAGGTCCCGAATGACTGCTGCACGAAAGACAGGCCTGATATCATGAAGAAGTGGATCAACAGAACATGTAATCCCGGAATCACTCGTTTTGTATAAAGGAAGCCCGGCCTCCAGATTTAGAAAACCTCTCATTGCCCTCGCAACGCCTTCCGCGCTAAATAGGTCAGGACGATCAGGAAAAAACTCAACCTGTGCCTCATTTTTCTCTATTTTTTCAATGCTTGACCCGATCATAGGGAGCCGGCTGAATAAAACCGACCTTTCTATTCCTGAAAGCCTGTCAAGATACTCTAAAGCAAGTGTTATTACAGGCATCAGTTACCTCCTTTGTTTGAAGGGCTTTTTCGTATCCAGTCAATATCAGACTTGTAAAGCATCCTTAAATCAGATAGTCCGAGTTTTAACATTGCAACACGACTCACGCCCAGACCCCATGCAAGGACTGGGGCCTCAATTCCAAATGGCAATGTGACTTCTCTCCTGAATATCCCTGCACCACCGAGTTCGACCCATCCAAGTCCCTCCACATAAACCTCAGGCTCCACACTGGGTTCAGTATATGGAAAATATGCGGGCCTGAAACGCATATCCTGAAAACCCATCCGTTTATAAAACTCTTTTAGAAATCCTAGCAGGTTTCTGAAGTTCAAACCCTTATCCATTACGATACCTTCAAGTTGTTCAAATTCCGGAGTATGGGTAGGGTCAATCGCTTCTCTCCGGTACACCCGGGAGATACAGAATGCTTTTACAGGAGGTATGGGGTGAGCCTGAAGATGTTGGATTGAAAGAGAAGTTGTGTGAGTTCTGAGCACACACTGCTGTGCTTTCTCTTTACTCCATACTCCACCCCATCCTGTAGAACCTGAATTGCCTCCATTTTCATGTACATTTTGAACCTTTTCGTATCCTTGTGGAAGGGGTGCTGTTTCATCAAGGTAAAATGTATCCTGCATTTCCCTTGCCGGGTGGTCCTGTGGTTGAAAGAGGGCATCAAAATTCCAAAATGCACTCTGGACAATTTCACCAGCAATTTCAGTAAAACCCATCTCAAGCAGTGCTTCACGCATTTCATTAATTAGCCGCTGGTAAGGGTGAATTTTTCCAGGGAAGATCTGTTTTGGAAGCTTATTGATGTCATAATGACGAAGTGTGCAGGATCTCCAGCTTCCGGAAATTATCATATCGCGGGTGAGGGTCCCCGTCTCTTCAGTAAGATCTATTCCGGATTCAATCTCTTTTTCACCTGCCGGGAGAATTGTTATTGAATATTGTATTGACTCCTCTTCACGAACAAGTCCTCTTTTAATTAGATCTTTAATTACCGGGCTATATGGGACAGATCCATTTTTTAGAAGAGTAAGGTAGCTTTCATCATCACCAACCGTAATAACTTCCTTTCTCTCTATTGCCCCATCCTGGAATATTGCCCAGTCTTTCTTTTTTATCCACCCAATGGCAATTTTGGCAAGAGGATCTTTGGATAATTCAGCAATTGGTACTTTTCCATGAAGCGCCTCAATTATCCTGCGTTCAGGTAGTCCTTTCTCTTCGCATATCAGGCCTTCATCAGTAAGAACATAGTTTTTTTCCCTGATCTCCTTCTGTTCAACAAGGCCCCTTGACTCAAGCAGGTGTGCGAACTGAACAACTGCACCCTGCGTTGTTTGCAGTATTTGGGCCAGTTCGGCAGGGTTTGCATTAACTCTCTTATCTTTCAGGGCTAATAGAAGCCGTTTTTCATTATAAGTAAGGTCCATTATTTCTCCTCAGGTAAGTGTTTTACTTCGTCCATTTTCTCCCTGAAATCAAGTAAAAACTCAATAGTCCTTTGATAAGTCTCTTTTTTACACTGTCCACATGTAAGGGTACCTGATTCACATTGTTCTCTTAATTCTCCAAGTTCATTATCATCAGAAATCATGTGAAAAAGGTTCAGAAGATAAACACAACAGGAATCTGGATTGCCACCCTCCCTTTTTTGTTCTTCAAGGGTAGGTTTTCCACCAGTGAGAGAAGCCAAAACTTTTTTCTTTATACTCGGTTCGTTCTCAAAGAAACCGATTGTACTTTCAGGGATACTGCTTGACATCTTTCCACCCTGCAGGCCAGGCATAAACCTGTGATAAGTTGCGGATGGCGTTACAAATCCATATCCACCTGCCGAAAGTTCAATACGCCTCACAATTTCCTTCACATTTTTCAGGTCGCCCCCAGGAATATCAATGTGACCTTCGTATTTTTTAGACCCCCTGAACTGTTTCCAAAGTTCGTCCATGACATTAGTCGGAGCATTCTTCGAACGAATGCTTATATGATCTTTTCTGTCCTCAACAGTAAACATTCTAAGTTTATGTGCAACTCCACGGGTAAGACGTATGTGAGGATCCTGATCAAGACCAACAGGAACGAGTGTTGGTGCAGGTGTCAGGTCTACCTGTGGATAAAGGATATCTGCGACCTGTGTTATGACGCTCATAGCATGAGCAACCTGAGTTTCCTGCGAAAAACCATAAATCGCCTGGAGTTCGGAAAAATTTATTTTTGTAGAGGCTTCGAAGGTGAGAGCGTTTAGCATAGCGTTTGTACTCTGGTTATAGGTTTTACCTGTGAACCCGAGTGCATAGAGGCACAGGAGGTACTCTTTCCCATATTCTTTGCACTTTTCCCAACTTATATTCCGAACTGCATGAGCTTCCCTGTCTGCAATTGTAATATAACCGTTTCCACCTTTTTCCACGTGCCAGACTACTTCCTTCATTACCATCAGGTGTCCGAGATGAGGATGACCTGAAGGCATAAATCCAGTCATAACATGAAATTCTTTATTGTCCCTTATGGCCTGTGCAATTGGTTCATAATCTCTGTGTCCGACAACAATACCCCGTCTGAAAAAATATGGCGGTTCTTGTAAAATATCCTTTAACTTATCAGCGGGTTCAATCCCAAATTCAGTATAGAGGCGTTCTATATCGAATTCCTGTTTACCAGCCCAGGGGTTAACAACATATTCCATGTGAATCAGAGTTTAATCCTTGCAAATTCTACGAACCGGATTCCTCTAGTATGTACACAACCAAACAACATCTTCTTTTTCACACTATGGGCAAGGCGGACTGATCTGGAAATTGTACTCATAGGGAGATCTGCAGCTTCACCTACCGCATGGATAAGCATTTCAGAATGAGTCTTTTTTCCTGAATATACTCTGAAATGATGACCGAATTTGTATCCTGTACGTGGGATATAACCATTTGTTCGGAGGTACGAATATAGGATAGATTTTTCTTTCATTTCATCGTCCTGTGAAATCAATGAACCAGAATAATCCTGGAGAGATAATTCCTGTTCATCTCTCAATAGGGATAATTCATTATTTTCAAGGAGAAAAAGGGCTTCGTTTGGTGAGAGTAAGAGTCTTTGTTCATCGAACCTTGTACCATAAAATGCCTGCTCAAGGTGTTCCCTTTCAGGTGTATTGATTATTGCTGAACATCCGGTAACCACGCCTTTTAAAAATTTTTTTTCATGACTTGTAAGTATTTCAGGGAGTATTGGGAGTTTTACCTCGTAATATGTTATTTCACTTTCATCATCAACAACTGCAAGAATATGCTGCTTTCGCATATTGCTGGTTGTTGTGACTTCGTCAATAAGATCTGAAAATACAATGAGTGACCTCTCAGAGAGTACTCTTATAAAATATTGAGATTCGCCACTGCCTGGTTTTTGACCTCGTCGAAATACCCGGAAGTCATGAGGCCCGGTCTGGACCGCATACCCGCGTTCCCGCAAATCCTTATATACAATATATTTCCGCAATTTATCAGGTTCAACTGCCCATTTTGGAAGAAAAGTATCAAACGTCTCTCCTTCAATCTGGATCTTTCCACGTGAAACCAGGTAAAGACCTTCTTCCGGGGCGAGCCTTAAACCCTCATCAGCAGGTCTTCCGTACCCGCTTTGCTCATAGAACTGACCTGCTTCCTTTGGGAGCCACAGCCACATCCCATCAAACCGGGCATTCATCAGGATATGTTGGAATCCAACCTTCAAAAAAGTGACATTAAAATGAAAATCATTTGTGTACCTGGATTGTCAAAAAAGCAATCAATCACGGACTTGTAAATAATTTCATCATTGTACAGGTGATATCTGGGCTAGTTCATGTACTTTTTGAATATTTCCCCTGTCATCACGCCGCGCGTCAACTGGGGTCTCACAAACCAGTGGAAGTGAACGGATAAAAGGATTTTTTAAGATATTTCTGAACCCAGGTTCACCTATCATTCCAAGACCAATATGTTCATGGCGGTCGAGACCACTTCCGAGGTCTCCTTTTGAGTCATTCAGGTGGATAAGTTTGATCCGTTTTGTTCCTATAATTTTTTCGAAATCAGCGAGCACATCATCAATTCCGCCATCTCTCTTTAAATCATAACCCGCCCCAAATGCATGGCAGGTATCAAAACAGATTCCTATCCTCTCTGCTTTATTAATCCCATCTATTACAACACGGATATCTCCGAAAGAACTGCCAACGCTGTTTTTTTCACCGGCTGTATTTTCAAGCAGGATCTGCACGTCTGAAGTATCATTATCCAGTACTAGATTAATGGCTTCACTAACTCTTTTTTGCCCTTTCTCAATTCCATCGCCAAGATGGTGGCCGAGGTGAGTTACTATATAAGGGATCCGAAGTGCTGAACATCTCCTGACCTCAATACCAAGACTTTCTACTGACTTTTCATACACTTCAAGCCTTGGAGAAGCAAGGTTTGGGAGGTACGGCATATGGACAAAAGCGATTTGCAATTTGCTATTTTTAAATTCATTCTGAAACTGAACTATCTCTTCAGACAAGAGTGGTTTCTCATTCCACCCCCTGGGATTTCTCGAAAATATCTGAAAGACGTCACAACCCGAATTAACCGCACGTACTACAGACGATGCAATTGATCCTGCAATTGAGACGTGGACACCAACAAGGACCATTGTAATACATTCACCCCAGGTAGTTCATAATAGGTGGGAAAGATGTACTAACTAAGTTCCTTTAGAAGTGAATGGGCAAATGAATCAGTCGTTGCATTACCCCCGATATCAGGTGTCTTAACACCTGATGAGATAGTATGCCCTATTGCTGAGTCAAGTTTTTTTGCTGATTCAAAATCCTTCAGGTATTCGAGCATGAGGACTGCAGACCTAAGTGCAGCTACAGGATTTGCAATTCCTTTACCTGCAATATCAGGGGCACTACCGTGTACTGGCTCAAACAGAGCATGATTATCACCTATGTTGGCACTAGGTGTCATACCAAGTCCATTTGTGTGAAATGCTGCAATATCTGAAAGTATGTCTCCAAACATATTCGTCGTAAGAATAACGTCATATTTACGAGGTTGAAGGAGTAAATTTAGGGCAAGAGAATCAATGAACTGATCATTAACCGGGACGTTCATTGATCCCGCCATATTTCTGCATATTGTCAGGAAAAAGTAATCTGATTTCATCACATTTGCCTTATGTCCAATTGTGAGTAGTTTTCGCGAACTGACAATATTACATGCAAACCTCGCAATCCGGGTCGCCCCCTTCCTCGTAATAACCCTTAATGTGCAGGACCTGTCCTCTTCTTCCCATTCTATCCCGGAATATAAACCTTCAGTATTTTCCCGGACTATGATAATGTCAACATTGTCAGTTTTTACTGGTCTGACATTAGCGTAAAGGTCAAGAGATTTCCGGATTTTTATAACCACACTGTAATATTCCTTAAAAGGTGGAGTTGTCACAGCTCCAAAAAGAATAGCATCAGCCCTTTTTAATAAAGTAATATCCTCATCGGAAATGGCAGTCCCTGTTATTTTCCACCGCTCATAACCAACTGTGACCGGGAAAAAATCAAGATCTGGTCTTAATATTTTTAAGGACTCAACCGCAACCGGTATAACTTCCTTTCCAATTCCATCACCTTCCACTACAGCTATTTCAGTCATATCTTCTCCAGCGATTCTATCAACTCTTCTACTGCAGAAAGAATTTCCCTGGGAGATGCACCCCAATGGACGACACTGCCAAACCTGCCATTATGCATTCCGGTAAAACAGCGCTCTTTTCGGCAACAACGTGCTATAAATGGCTCATTGTTAACCTGGGAAAGCGGACATGTGTCTATTCGTTGAAAATTATCACCATAACATTCACGGAATATGGCGTCGCCAGTCGCACAGCCTGCAAGCCTCTCTCCACCACTCATAGAATCGATATCAAGAGTTTTTGAAAAACCCGCTGCACTGCATGGAAAAACATCGGCTTCAAAATTTCTTATATCGGTTATGTGATATTCCAGACGGATCCGGAGATCACAAAATAGACCGTTTTTTTCAAGTTCATTAAGAGTCGTAGCAAGGCTTGGAAGTGGTGGAATAATATCATAGACGTGAACCGTCATAAGTTCAATAGAACCAGGGTTAAGGACAAATGTGAGGTGTTCGTCAAAAGCCCGGAATATTGTGCAGGGTTTACCTGTGGTTAATGCAATACTTATCAGCTTAGCCTGGTCATGGATCTGCACTTTATCAGGATACCATACCACCTCATCTTCATGGGCAAGACAATGGACATTTTCTATTTCACGCATAATTTCTGTACCACGAGCTAAAGATACTTCCAGGATTTCAGTACCTTTATCAGTTTCGTGGATAAGGTAGCGGGTTAGAAAATAGACCCTGTCTCCACAAGGTTTCTCTTTTGCATATCCAATTTCTTTACAGGGTGGTATCATTGATTCGCCTTTATATACTGGAGAAGGCCTCCGGATTTTAGGATTGCAAGAATTCTGTCAGAAAGGGGTTCGAAGTGGAATTCCACTCCATCAATTAAAAGAGCTCCGGTTTCAGGATAACAGATTACATCTGCTCCTTCTTTGCATTTACATTCGCACTCTATCAAGGGGAGACCTATATTTATTCCATTCCGAAAGAAAATCCGTGCAAAACCAGGGGCTATCACTGCTTTTACTCCTGCACCTTTAAGGGCAACGGCTGCCTGTTCTCTTGAGGAACCACACCCAAAGTTTTTACCTGCTATTATTACAGATCCGTTAAGACGTTTTCCGAGGTCAAGGTCAAGGTCTTCAAAGATATGGGAAACCCAAACGGTATGGTCTTTTGTACGCAGATATCTCCCGGCTATGATTAGATCCGTATCAATATCCGGTCCCAGACAAATGGCATTACCTTCAATTTTCATTATTTACCTCCGGGTGAGTAATCCTTCCTGCAAGTGCACTAGCTGCCGCAGTACTGACTGATGAGAGATATATGTCTCCACCTATTCCCATCCTGTTTTTGAAATTGCGGTTTGCGGTCGAGAGGCATATTTCTCCTTCACCTAAAACACCCATATGTACTCCAAGACACGGACCACAACCTGGAACACCTATCATGCAACCTGATTTTATAAGTATATCAAGGACTCCGTTTGATGAGGCTTTTTCAAGGACCTTTCGGGAAGCTGGTACCACAATTGTCTTCACACGGACCTCTTTTCCTTTCAGGATTTGTGAAAGTCGGAAAAGGTCAGAGTACCGGCCATTGGTACACGTACCTATAAAGACCTGATCAAGTTCAAGACCTTCGAGGGAAGACACAGGACGGACATCATCAACACGGGGGGGATAAGCAATCACGGGTTCAATATCCTCTAAATTTATCTCAATCTTTGATTCATAACTCAAAGGCGGGCTTAACTTCGTATCTGAAATAATGCCAAATTCACTCAGATATTTTTTGGTCATTGAATCGGGGTAGAATATACCGGTTTTTGCTCCTGTTTCAACAGCAAGATTTGCTATAGTGAGACGGTCATCAATGTTGAGATGCTCCACCCCGTCTCCAGTAAATTCAAGTGCCCTATAGGTCCCCCCATCCATTCCAAGGAGTTCAACACAACTGAGTGCCAAATCCTTTGGTTCAGCGCCTCCAGTAAATGAATTTGAAAGGACAATTCCTGTTGTATGAGGAACCTTCAACCATATTGAACCTGTAGCCCAGATAGCGGCCATATCCGTGGCTCCGACACCTGTTGCAAAAGCCCCGAGCGCCCCAAGTGTGCAACTATGAGAATCAGCCCCAATAACCACTTCAGCAGGTAAGACCCGGCCTTCGGCCATGACCTGGTGACATATCCCGATTCCACATTCAGAGAAAGAGATATTGTGGCTTTTTGCAAATCTTCGCACCTCGTTCTGAAGATCTGCTGTAAGACCTGTATTGGGGGGGACAATATGGTCAAAAATTATAGACAGTCGTTCAGGGAAAAGGGGTGCATCTCTCTCAAGTTTTCGCCATGCAATCAGTGTCTGAAGTCCAGTCCCATCATGAACATAAGCCTTGTCAACAGCGATATCTACAAAGGTACCTTCCTTTGCATGAAGGACCTGTTCAGAAAATGTTGTCATTCAGTAGCGCCTCTCTGCTTCACCGATCAAAGTCCGTAATAACTCGTCATTAATAGAACATTTTCTCTCACCTAGTTTTTTAACCCGGTCAAGTACCCAGCAAATCTGGTCCTCTTCAAGGTGATAACCGAAAGTATTGACTACATATTCAAGTGCATGCTTTCCGGTATGCTTCCCCAGGAGGAAATGCCTTTCACCCCCCACAAGTTTTGGAGGTATGAACTCGTAGGTCCTCGGGTCTTCCAGAATTGCTGCTATGTGAATTCCGCTTTCATGGGCAAAGGCATGTTCACCAACAATAGGTTTAGTCTTTGCAACAGGGATTCCTGAATGTTTTTCCACAAGTTTTGAGAGTTTGATTAGTAAAGAGAGATCATACTTTGTGACATCGCATTTCAGGTTGAGGATGGAAAGGACTTCTTCAAGAGGTGCATTCCCTGCTCTTTCTCCAATACCGTTGACTGTTGTATGAAGCTGGAATGCACCGGCGTTTGCAGCACAGATTGTGTTTGCAGTGGCACAGCCGAGATCATTATGGCAATGTGCACAGAGGGGGGCAGGAATTGATTGCACCAGGTCATGCATGACTTCAGACATTTCATAAGGTGTGAGACAACCAACTGTATCTGCAAAACTGAGGTAATCTGCGCCATGTTCTGCACCCTTTTTAAATACCTCCTTTAAAAAACTGATTTCTGTCCTTGAGGCATCTTCAGCTGCAAACCGGACAAGAAGACCATGGTCACGAGTAAAGTCTATCATCTCAAGTGCATCAAGTAGGACCTCTTCCCTTGGTTTTTTATATTTATGCCGGATATGAAGGTCAGAAGTTGCAATAAATACACTTACCATGTCTACTTCACTGTCAATCGCAGCTTCAATGTCTGCCTGTCGCGCTCTCGCGAGGCAGCAGATCTTTGCGTTGAGACCAGATCTTGCGATACCCCTGACACACTCCTTTTCATAGTTTGAAACGATCGGGAACCCGGCTTCAATAACTTCAATTCCAATCTGATCAAGGATATTCGCAATTTCCTGCTTCTCTTCAAATGTGAACGAGACACCCGGCGTCTGTTCCCCATCACGCAATGTAACGTCACAGATCTCAACATTGAACGATTTCATGGCTTCTCCCTTCCGGACATTCACCCTCGACGATTACGACTTTTGGATTTTCTTCCAGTTCCAGATGCTTTTTTAATCCATTTACATCTTCTGCGTGAAGTTGTACCGGGTTTGTAAATGACAGGTAAGGCGCAGGGTCGAAACCCTTCTGTCCTCCTGTCATTCCCATCACACGGTTTTTCAGGATAACACAAAGAACAGGTTTCCCCTTCTCAAAGACATCAACAAGTGAGGGAAGTGCATTGTGAAGGACACCATAATCTCCCAGCAATGCAAGACCTGTGCTTTCTGCAGCTATTCCGACAGGATTACCAAGACCATAAGAAGCTATTCCCAGCCTTAATGGTGGGTTTAGTGCAAGGACTGAACAGCCAGCATCACAAACCGCCAGTCGATTCTTCTCTTTTAAGATCAAAAATAAAGGGTGAAATGGGCAATTTTTACAGAGCGTCCGGTAATATCCTCTTTCAGTATAAGTTTCAGGTATTCTATCCGTTAATTCTGGAGTGATGCACCGGTGATGCAACAGGAAAGGACGCCCCTCTTCTTTTATCGATATTGGTATTTTTTCCGGACCAGGAGGAGGATACATCGTAATTATCTCCTGGTAATTATTACAATCACCAAATTTGTTCAGCCCTGAACCGGACGCCCACTTAAACATCTCGGCCGATCTAGATTTTGCGAGAAGGATTTTACTTATCAGAGGGTAATCTGCAGAAGCTAATTCTCCCTCTTCATCTGACCTGAAGACTTTTGAGTCAGGTATATCTGATGACAGGAAAGAGGGTGTAAGTCGAATAATAACAGGTCTTGAAAATCGCGCAGATATGTTGAAAGCTTCAGTTATTGCCATACCGCATTGTTCACCCTCTGGTTGAATGACCGGTACTTCTGCAAGTTCTCCATAATATCTTGAGTCCTGGGAAGTGAGTGAAAACTCACCCCTGACGTCATCACCTACAACAAGAACAACTCCTTTTCGTAAACCTTGTGGGACAGAATGAAGAAGCAGGTCTGCACAGACATTCAGGCCCTCATGCTTCATTATTAGGGCCGCGGTATTACCACTTAAGGAGGACCCGATGGCGTATTCAAGTCCCACCTTTTCATTTACCACAATTTCAGCGTTACAAATGGAAGAGATATTAGTTATAGGCCATCCCGGAACTGCATAAATCCGGTCTGAGCAGATAGCAAGGGCTTTTGAAATAAATTCTTCCGCTTTCATCGGTCTCTCCCCGGAACGAGGTCACAACCAGTGCAAAGGCTACACATCGTTTTTGCCAGCGTGGGAGAAAGACCTGCTTTTTTGAGAGCATCTTCATGAATTTTGAATGCAGCAATAATTTTATCTGAACTTGGCCGGGTAAGTCCTTTCAGTTCCGCTATAGGGTTAACCGGACGTAATACAGGGATTACCCCCATTTGAGTCAAAGTTCTGATACAAACTGCGAGTTCCTCATCAGTCTCGCCAAGACCTATGATGAGGTTTGAAAAAACATTTCCTCTGCCAAAAAGTGGAACTGACTTCCTGAGAACATACCACATTAATTCACGGTCTAAGTCCGGACACATCTTCTGAAAAATGGATTCAGATGCTGCTTCAAGGTTCCATTTAACCTCCGCCACACCCTTCAAGTGTAGTTTTTTTGGGGAATCTTTCGTGGGATAAATTGAGACACCAATTGGAAGATGAAAGCGGCTGAGGTTTTCAACAACCTGGCAGGTATAATCCTCTTCTTCCTCTGGTGAGTACAAGACACCGCTCGTAAGTGAGATAGCATCAACATACTCCCTTGCTCCTTCTACAAGTTTTATGATCTCTTCAATACTCTTTCTTTTTGGTTCAAATAGAGGCACGTTACAATACCTGCAATGGTAGCGGCAACCGGCAGTAATTGTTATATACGCCTGCCTGGGACAATGCAGATAAGCAGGTTCCAGGGTTCCCTCAATTACTTCATTTTCATATATCAGTTCTGCTCTACCATCTCCTATGTGATGAACTTCGATTGAACTTTCAGGGTCTATAGATAATCTGATCCTCTTTCCTTCATATGAAAAGAAGACCGAGCCTGAACCACCTGCACCAGGACCGGCTGAAGAGCGGGCTATAATATTCCAGGGTACCCCGGTCAGTCTGGCTGAACCTTTTTCAAGGAGTTTTGATTTCAGCTTATACCATTCCATAATTGAAGAGCCTCGTCGTAATAAGTAGCAAAAGGAATTGCTGCCACAGCACCGATTCTACCCCTTCCATTAAGGATTATTGAGAGTCCCTCAATTTTAAGTGAATCAATACTTGCTTTATCGACTTCCCCTCTTTTTACCTGTTTTGCAAATGGCATTAGTGGTTCTGGAGAAAAACCGGTATAGACTGCCATACCGGTCTCATCTGACAACGTATACTTAACAAGAAGTTCTTTATACGATTCTATAAGCAACAGAGGGTCCATGGTCGCAAATTCACAGGCAATACTTACACAGTTCTTTGTCCGGTAGGGAACCGGAAATAATTGGACAATTGTATGGGAGAGATATACAGAATTCGTGGCTATTGCTACTTTTTTTGAAATATTATGCGTAAGAGTCCATGTTGCTCCTTCAAGCGGTGTATCCGTATCATCAACTCCGACAATAACACGCTGCAGCCTTGGGAGTGTAATTGTCGCCTGTGCTCTTCTTCCTCCCCCTGATGGTTCTTCAATCGAGGAAATCACGCCTTTAGCCCTGGCACGGCAAACAGAGGCTCCTACACCACCTCCACCTATTCCAACGTATGTTATCTCAATTGTGTGTGTGTTAACTTTCACACCACAAATACCGGCTGGAAATTTCGAACCTTCAAGAGCCAGGTCAACAAAACCTGGTTTCAGTATATATCGTGCGCTGGACCCAATCTGTCTAATTGAATCCACTAATGGACTCTTTCCATAGTGAAGTTTTGTCCACATTGCACCTCCGATACAGTCAAAAAACTCAATAAGTTCAACTTTTTCCCCATTCCTATCGGTAATAGCCGCGATAAAGGGGTATTCGATTATGTAAGGATCAGGTATGTTCTCCATAAAGCTTTTTCGTTAACAAGAATTGTTACGTTATGACTATTTAATGGATATGAAACCGGATTAAGGGATGATTAAGATCCGGATTTTATTGTTAACATTGTTTATTTTAAATATATTTCTCGGTATTATTTCATCCTGGTGCATGAACCGTTATAACATATGTGCTCTCAGCAACACTTTCTCCCCAACCGTTACGTATCGTTACCTTTGGAAGATATGTTCCTGGCTCTTTATAAACGTGAACCGGGTTCATCTTGTAGTCACTGTTACCATCTCCAAAGTCCCATCTCCAGAAATAAGGGGTGCCTAATGAATGGTCTACAAATTTTACAGTAAGTGGTGCAACTCCTTCCAGAGGAGCAGCCGAAAACCTGGCCAGAGGAGGGAATTCAGTAAACGGATCAATTGAGGATATCTGTATTGAGGGACCAGATGGAATGTTGACAGTATCAATCTTTGTAATTATTATCTGGGTTGTTGCAGATTTCTGAATTGATGAGTTGTTCCAAACCTGTATCACGATGAATCCCGTAGCATCATCACGACCCTCCGAATTGCTTACACTAAGGCGCGGTGTAAAATTACCTGGTTTTGTGTATATGTAGACTGGATCTTTAGAATATGAACTGTTACCATCACCAAAATCCCATCTCCACATATTTGGGTTTCCTGTAGAACTATCAGTAAAGTGAACTGTTAATGGAACCTGACCGCTTACAGGGGAAGCTTGCATTATCGCAACTGGTCGCACTTTAGTTAGTATCACTTCAATGGGAATTTTTGTTGGCGTAGATGTCGCTACCATCAGAGTAGGAAGTGATAAAACAGTGGACGCAATTGTTGTGCGGGAAACATTAACCTTTAAACTTGTATTTTTCGTTAAAACTGGAGTCTGATACGGTTTAAGACGGAATAGCGGATTAGTTACCATAATTGTTATTGGACTTCTGACCGAACTTTTTCCATTCGGTCCTGTTATTGAAAGTTCTGGTGTATAACCCCCTGCCTGTGTGTAGGTATGTACCGGGTTTTGTTCAACCGAAAAACCGCCATCTCCAAACTTCCAGAACCAAGTATACCTCTCACCTGAAGATTTATCCATAAACTGAACGGTCAGAGGGGCATCCCCGGTAGTCTGGTTGACTGCTATGTCAGCTGAAGGACCCAGGAGGGATATGCTTGTGTGGCTTATAGGATCAATGACCTGGTAATCAAAAGTTGCAGATCCAGGGATTATTAAGGTAAGGAAGAATAATCCGATGATAAGATAATTACGTATATTCATGTGATATGAGGTAAGGAGCGAGGAGAGATAAGGGTACTGGAACTTAGGATGGTGAAGAGCAGACGAAAAATATTGCAATAATTGTTGGTACAAGGCCTGAAATCATAAAGATGTTACCGGTTATCCGTGCATGTGAAAGGCAAAAATTACCATTTTTTATAATTCATACAGGCCAGCATTACTCGTACGAGATGGACAAGATTTTTTTCCAGGAGTTGGAACTCCCTTCACCGCGTTACAGTCTCGATGTGGGTTCTGGTCTCCATGGGGAGCAGACCGGAGCCATTCTCACGAGAGCAGAACCTGTTCTTCTGTCAGAGAAACCCGGTATTGTTCTAGTCCAGGGTGATACTAATACTGTTGCTGCAGGTGCAATGGCTGCAATTAAGCTTCATATCCCGGTTGGACACATTGAGGCCGGCCTTAGGAGTTTTGACCGGAGAATGCCTGAGGAGATCAACCGGATTATTGCAGATCATATTTCTTCCCTTCTATTCCCCCCAACTCAAAAAGCCCAGGAGAACCTTGAAAATGAAGGGATTAAGGGAAAAAATGTCCTTGTTACAGGAAACACGATTGTTGACGCGGTTAATGAAAACCTCATTATCGCAAGGAAAAAAGTCTCTCCTTTGAGACGGTTGGGACTAAGTAAAGGTGCATATGTTCTTGTAACCTCTCATCGGACAGAGAATGTGGATTCACCTGTCCGATTAAAAGGGATTCTTGAAGGACTTTCTGAGGTTCACAATATTTCATCAATGCCTGTTCTGTTTCCAGTCCATCCGCGGACGAGTAAGATGATCAAGACATTTGGGTATGAGGCAAATGGTGTTATTATGTGTGAACCGGTTGGCTTTCTTGAGTTTCTTATTCTTGAAGAAAACAGTAGATTAATCATTACTGATTCGGGTGGGGTCCAGGAAGAGGCGTGTATCCTTGGTGTGCCATGTGTAACAATACGTGACTCAACCGAGAGGCCTGAAACAATTGAGGTGGGAGCAAATGTTCTTGCAGGGACTTCTCCTGCAAATATTGTTTCGTCTTTTAAGCAGATGATGGATGTGGGGGATAGTTGGGAGAACCCGTTTGGAGATGGAAAAGCCGGAGAAAGGATTGTTGCGACCTGCAGGCTATATTTGTGATAAAACACATTCCAGAAGAGGAATATTGATATACAATAATAGTAAACAAAGAATTATATCATCAACATCTGTATACAGTGTCAGGATAGATTCCAGAGTAAGGAAGATGATTGAGGAGATGCCAGACCAGAACTGGCAGGGGGAGATCCGGGCACTCATTGAACATTCAGTAAAAAAGAAACGTAAAGAATATCTTCTTTATCAGGCCCGTGAGAATCAAAATAGATTGCCAATCGGTATTCCGGCTTCACAAGTTATACGTGAGGACCGTGATTCCCGATAAGATTGTCCTTGACTCATGTATAATTGCCGCAATCTTCTTACCTGATATTATTACCGGGAAAGCAATCGACGTAGCAGCGGATAATACGTGCATTACTGTAGACTTGGCATATGTTGAAGTGTCAAATGTTGCTTGGAAACGGTCAGTACATGGAGGTAATGATTCGGAGTTAATAAAGACATCCCTTTGTAACGGTATCGCGTTTATTCGGGAGATCTGTGAGGTGATTCCGGCACATGAATTGATTAATCTGGCATGGGACCTTGCATGTCGTTATCGAATCGCAGTCTATGATGCCCTTTTTGTCGCTGCAGCGGTTCGTTGTGAAGCCCCACTTGTAACGGCTGATAGGCGACTTGCAGGTGTTGCAAGTACAACATGTCAGGTGATATTTATTGAGGAATAGGTAAGTGGTCAGATTAGAAATTTCCGAATCAATCTTGTTCAAAAACTTGTTGAACTGCCCACAAAAAAGATTATTATACTTGATAATCTGTCATCATCTTACGAATGGAATATTGTAAAATGGCAGAAAATTCAGTTTATTAAAAGAGATATTCTTAATAATTAATATCTTAAATGGTCATTCAAGGATAAACCATAGATAGTGTACCATCTTGCCGCTCACTTTGCCAACCAGGACTCATTTGATAATCCTGAAAAGGATCTTATGGATGGTTTAATACGAACTGGGATAATATTGAGAAGAGTCCGGAATTTTGACGAGTAAAGAGATCAGGACCGCAATTACCAGAGATGGAACTGTAATAAGGGTTCCTTTGGAAAGATGGGTCCACATTACTGAATCACATGATTATATGGCTGGACATTTGGATCTTGTTATTGAAACTATTGAGAACCCGGACTGGCTTGTCAAAGGATGGGTAGATGAAGTGATTGCCCTAAAAAGATATCATCTCATAGAATGTAAGGATACATATGCAGTAGTAGTCTTTAAAAACGCCCTCAATGGATTTGTAATTACAGCATTTATGACAACAAAATATGAAAAAATTATTAAGAGAGGAATATTATGGGAGAAGTAATAGGT
Source organism: uncultured Methanomicrobiales archaeon (assembly GCA_903926075.1). GTDB lineage: Archaea > Halobacteriota > Methanomicrobia > Methanomicrobiales > Methanospirillaceae > CAIYHQ01. The sequence goes on along the minus strand of CAIYHQ010000110.1, from coordinate 1,025 downwards.
GAGGTTCTGAAATCGATACCCCATCTACTAAATATGCCCTCCAGGCACATTTGGATTGATTATGATCAAGAGGCAGATGTCCTTTATTTGAGCTTCCGAAAGCCTCAACATGCTGATGAGAGTGAGATTGATGATAATATCATCACTCATTATTCGGGAGATCAGATTGTAGGGATTACAGTTATTGGAGCTAAGAAGCATATGGTCAGTGAAATCTGATTCTTTTTTTTTAAGTCCCTTGTAAGTGTTCATTGACCTGAAGTTTGTATAATTTCAATTGCCTTCGCAACAAAATTGCAGTATTTCAATTACCTAAAGATGAGAAGGTATTTTGTATGTTAGAAGAAAGTATGAACAATGATGCCATATAGAAAAGAAGAAATTCAGTCATTCTATCGAAAAATACACCAATATTCACCGCATATTCATATCCCTCAAGTAACAAGGGATTTTCATTATCATGCAAGACTTTGATCACCCATATAAACGCCTGTTCAGTCATCAGGAGATGATGGCTGATTTCATTCGAGGGTTTCTCAATTCCGAGCTTACAGAAATCTGTGACCTTACAACCCTTGAGCGATGTAACGGAAGTTATGTGACAGACGATCTCAGAGAACGGGAGGATGACCTGATATGGCGACTGCGCTGGGGAGACAGGACACTTGTACTCTATCTGCTTATCGAATTTCAGAATCAACCAGATCCTACAATGCCAGTCAGAATAATGTCATATATGGCATTTCTCTGGCAGGATCTTATCCGGACAGGGGTAATTGTACCTACCATGCCATTGCCAGGAATTATTCCGGTGGTACTCTATAATGGTGAGACTCCATGGACTGTACCACATGATATCAGGGACACTATCCTGATGCCGGAACCAGTTATTTATTTCAGACCCTCTGTGCCATATCTGCTTATAGACGAACTGAGGCTTTCCGTGCATCATCTTATTGAGGTGCGCAACCTTGCAGCGTGTCTGTTTGGCCTGGAGCAATCATCAGGAAGTAAAGAATTGAATG
>CAIYHQ010000109.1 GCA_903926075.1 uncultured Methanomicrobiales archaeon | reverse complement strand
TAATGTAGGTGATTCAATGGATGCTTACTTTATCAATATGCAAAAAAAGACGTTGAAACTTCTCTCTAATGTAGGTCTTGATATTGTGTTCAAGGGTAAGGTAAGAACATTGTAGTGATCATTTTTTCTCTATTTAGGATACAGAGGACCTTTGAATTTTGAGGGCGAAGAAAAGAGCAGGCATGAGGATTTTCATTTTTCCAGCTATTTGGAAGTTCTATCTCTCTCTTGTCGGTGTCAATGACTGCTTTCACCGTGGTGCCTGTTGAGACAGATGATATGATATATTCGAACTTTGAGACTTGTTTCTCTATCTGAATATAATCTCCCATGTACATACAGCATTTTCCGCATTGAACACAATTGAATGTCATATTCTATCTTATAACTGGTAAAATTTCTCAAGGTCAATAAAATCAGAAAAAATTATTCGGAAATAACCAATAAAAGGTTATTATGCAGACATTGGAATGTTAGGCATTCTTGGGAGGAAAATAAATGTCAACAGCAACCCCCTCCACTTATATCAGATATCATTGGAATGTTAGGCATTCCTGGGAGGAAAATGAATCCTCCATTCAACACCTGGGGTGGTGGTACACTGAAACCCCAGTATTTTACGCCGACTGAATTTTTCTGGTAACATGGTTCGCCTGGTTTACAACTTCCACTAACTGTTGAATTTGTTGTGGTTCCATGTGTCGGTGTTACATTAATTACAGGATGGATAACTAGTGAAACTGAACCCGCTCCTGACGGTGGCATTATTACAGGTCCAAAAACAATTACACCTTCAACCGATACCATTGAAATTGCCATAAGAATGGCTATCAATAATACTATCCAGATTTTAATTTTTTTCACAGGGTTCACCCTATAATATCATAGAACATCATGGAATATAGGTCTTACGAAATAAAAGAGTGGAAAAAATTTTTTATACCAATATTAGATCAGTAAATAACTCCTCAACATGTCAATTCATAGCAAGGAATAAGTATAAAGAATTTGAATAAATATAATCAGGTAAACCAATGTCTGCTACAATGTGTAAGTTTTGCACAAATAAAAATCAAGTAGCAGACTTTCTTTTTTTCTCCTTTAGATAGGGGACCTGGCAGATTGCCAGGCCTCCTGTAAAGGCATTTTTTAAAGTTTACCGAAAGGTGATTTGTTATGTTTAAAATCTTTATAAAAACAAATAACAGGGCGATAGTGCAGGGATATTGTAATTATTCAAGAAATATCCCAATAACTGTTCAAAATGTGATGCAAAGAAAATGTATGGTAAAGAGGGAATTCTGATGAAAGGATCTACGTATTTTCTGCTGATATTGATGGCGGGTCTTATTCTTGCAGGTGTCATTATATCAGGTTGTACCAGCCAGACTACTGGGGTACCCAAGGAGATTAAGATAGGTGTCGTTGTTTCATTAACCGGGCCGTCAGCTGTGACAGGAAAAGACATGTGGCAGTCTGCACAGATTGCAGCAGATGAAATAAATGCCAATGGAGGAGTTTATGTAAAGGAATTCGGGCAGAAGATCCCAGTTAAATTAATTCCGGTTGATGATGAATCAACTCGTGAGGGGGGACAGAAAGCTGTTTCAAAGGCCATTTCCTCTGATAAGGTTGATGCTCTAGTAGGCGGTTTTTCCAGTGCTGTCACAACCTCACATCAGTCAGTAGTTGCAGAAAATAAAGTTCCATATGTCATTTCTGGTGCATCAAGTCCGACTATTACGAGGAGAACCGACATTGATACTTCGTATATGTATCACTTCTGTCCCACAACTGATGACTATGGAAGAGAGACCACACTGTTTATTAGTAATTTACTCAGACCTGCAATTTATCAGAAATTCAACCTTAGTGAAGACCGTCCTCTACGACTCGCAATTATATATCAGGACAGTCCTTACGGGAAAGGTGTTCTCGCTGCAGTTCAGGACACGATAAAGAATTCTAATCTGCCTGTTGCAAATGTAAGCACTGAACTATTTAAGATGGGTGAGACGGATTTCCGGACATTGCTCACGAATGTAAAGGCATCCAAACCCGATGTGATATATTCTGCAGCTTTCCTCAATGAACAGATCCCCATGATTACACAAGCAAGAAGGGATGTAGGCCTGAATACCATATTTGTCGTGGTTGAATGTAACGATGACCCGGGTTATTATAAGGGTCTGGGTAGTTATGGTGAGGGTTCGGTTATTGAAAGTCATTTCAGCCCCTATACTGTCCCCAATGGAACTACATCCGACGCTGCAGTTGCATTCAAGAATACATACCAGGGAAGATGGGGAGGGCTTCCGGGTATGATGGGAGCAACAACCTACGAAAGTGTAAAAATTGTTGCAAATGCAGTAGAACAGGCGGGTTCACTTGACAAAGCAAAGATCAGGAATGCTCTAGCAGGGACAAACATGACTGAAATGATAGAAGAGATGAAAGACGGAAAGATTACCTTCTCAAAGGATTACCGTGAAGCTAATTTTAATCTCTATATGGAACAGCTCGCCTGGAATAACAAAACGCAGGAACTCAGGCCTAATATTATTTATCCTGCTGATCTGAGTCAAAGCAACTTAGTACTACCTGACTGGTACAAACCAGGAAGTGCCTGAACTGGCTCTTTGCAAATAAATTCAAAAATTTTTTAATGTTGCCAAGGATGTCGGTCTGTAGGCACCAAACAGGCAGAATACATGATCAATCTTTATTAAAGATGACGAGAAGGTCCCGGTCTTGTTTTCGCGAGTTATTAGTTTTCTCTTTTACACTTTCACAGCTCGCGAAAAAAGTAATTAATCAAAATATAATGGGATATTCGACTTGTTACAAATTCATAAATAAATGTAGATATATAAGAGTAAATTATGAAACATTTGGCCGGTTCTTTATTCGCGATACTTGCATTGTGTATTATATTATCTTTTGTAGTTTCATCATCCGACAATCAAAACGGTTTTTCCAACAAGACTAGCGCAACCGCTGCAGTTATTGGTACAAAAAATACTGATTTGAAAGAATTTGTTAATAAAGCACTGGATTATGCAATTGAAAACGGCAAAGAAAAAGCACTGTTTGTCTTCAATGATGTAAATGGTCCTTTTACAAAGGATGGACTTTACATTTTTGCCTATGACTATGAAGGGAACACACTTGCCCAGCCGTATCAGCCCTCTTATATCGGTACAAACCGGTTAAATCACTTGGATTCATCATTATTCCGTTCTGTGGAGGGACTCAGGGATATTGCAGATAATGGAGCTGGATTTATAACATATTCTACAGAGAATCCAAAGGATGACTTTAAAGAGGAAGAAAAGATCTCATATGTAACTGATGTTGATGGGTCGTGGTTCCTAGGTGCAGGACGGTACACAAATAATACTATCAAAAAGTCTTTTACAACAGCAAATACCGATTTACAGAAAGATATTGATATCATTGCAAAGAATGCGACAACGCAACTTAGTTCGATTGATAATGGGTTAAAAGGTACATCAGAGGTACTTTCAGTAACAGGTCTAACTGGAAACAGTGCAGACGCAGCCCTGAAAAAATTGTCAGAAACAACTCCTTATTCGATAGACTGCATAACTATTGCAAATAATGGAACGATAATGGCTGCAGAGCCCCCACAGTATTCATCAGTGATTGGTCAGAACATTGCTGATCAGGACCACATCAAGAAGTTATTTGAGACAGAAACACCCCAAATGAGTGATCTTATAGAAACAGTCGAAGGAGTTGATGCCATTGATAATGCTTATCCTGTTTTCAACAGGAACGGTGAAATTATAGGAGCAACTACATTGCTTCTGAATTCTGATCCATTTTTTTCAGACATAGTTAATTCAACTGGTTCGGATTTAATCGCTGCCACGGTAATCCAAAAAGACGGGACTATAATTTATGATAGTGATAAAAAACAGATTGGGGAAAATTCGGTTAATAGTTTGCTTTTCAAAGATTTTCCATCCCTTGAAAGTATTATAAAGAGAATAATGTCCGAGAAAACGGGATCTGGCTCATATATATTTATTAGAGGTTCAACACCTGACCCGCAGAACCAGTACTCCCAAAGTGATGATATAGTCAAAAAAGCGGCTGCCTGGACAACAATAGGGCTCTATGGAAATGACTGGAAGATATTAATTAATAAAATCATTTAAATTTATCAATTTTCAATCCGGAAATATTCCGGCTCCTACCACAAGGGAATCTCCGGCCAACCTGGAATAACCGAGTTTCAAACTGACATTGTAATTATTTGCAGGATCTGCAAAGAAATAGTAAGTGAATCCGCCTCCGTTTTCTGCATTTGATACGATGTTCTGAACAGGATATTCTCCGTAAGGATCACGGTCTGTAAGACGGTTTACACCTACAATTCCGGGGAGATGTGGATCGGCGAGAAGAGTCCCGTTCTCGTCAAAGGCATAGATAAACATATCACGACGGGAAAAGGTTCCATTGGGATTGCTGAACTCCTGAACTGCTGCATCCCTTCCATTTTCATTCACATACTCAACTGCTTCATTCACGTGTGATATCAACTCATTACGTTTTCCCTCAGAGAATGAGGTGGGAACCGAGGGAAGATAGATTCCGGTCCCGACTGACCAGTTGGAATCGACTGGCTCTACGTATGAGATCTTAAATTCCGGTTTCCCTGCATTAGCAGAATTATTAAAGATGTAATAGAAATAACCCCCGCCTTTTTTTGCATTGGTCAATTTGGCTTCACCTATTGGTATACCGTTTGGGTCTGTTACATTTGTCGCATTTACACCTATCCATTGCTTGTCATAAGGTCTTGCGAGGGCAGTACCGTTCATGTAAAATGCGAAGAAATAAGAACCATTCTCTGTAAAAGGTCCGGAAATATTTGAAAATTCAGAAACAGTCTCTTCTTTTCCAGCTTCACGCGCAAATTCGACTGCATATTCTACCTTTGCGTGAAGGACATCCCTTATTGCATCAGGAGAATTAAATGGGATACTGGCATTTGATCCATATATTTCTGATGCTAGCCACCAGTAATCATCGACTTTTTTGACGTAAACAAGTCGTGTTTCGGTTGAATCTGTTTCAGGATTGATATAATGGTATGCTACAAATCCACTTCCATTTCGTGCCTTTTCCATCATCTGACCTATCATCCTGACTCCTGAGCTGTCTTTCAGGAGTAACTCGTTTTTCCCCTTCAATTCAGGATGATAGGGATTTGCAAGGTTTACGCCATTAAAATCGTAAGCCGAGATATAAGAGTCCCCTCTGATAAAGGAACCATTTGGATTGGAAAATTCTTTAAGCGCCTCGTCCTTTCCAACCCTCTGTGAGTATACAACTGCGTCATTAACAAATGAAATCAGATCTATTTGTGCTGAAGATTGGGTTCCATTTTTATCGGGAGTAACTGAAAGATTTAAAGTTTTAGAATTGCTCGATGATTGTTGAGTTAAGGAAGAGCAACCGGAAGTGATAATAATTATTATAAAAAAAAGGATCAGGCAGAGAGACTGTTTATCCATACGTGATTTGGGAAGAGAGACTATTTGAGTCTAATGTTTTTTAAAAAAATTCCTTAAATAGGATCGAGTCTGAATTAATATTATATGAAACCAGGACTAGCAGGTATCATCCTTTGTTCTCTTATGTGCATTTTAATTTTTGGATCAGGCTGCACAGAAAAGCATGTTTCATCTGATAATGCGACACCTGTTGTTACACAGGTAACTCCTGCGCCTGAGACTTCCCAGGATATCAGTGACTATGTTAAAAATGCAGTTCTATACGCAAAAAAAGTGGGAAAAGCAGCAGCAATCGCTTCTTTTAACAATAAATCCGGGCCATTTGTAAAAGGAGACCTATATATCTACGCAATAGATTTCTCAGGTACAACACTTGCCCAACCGTACAATACGCATCTTCTGGGTAAAAATTACATGAATGTTACGGATGCATCCGGAAAATCTACAACGAATCTTGGAATTAGTCTTGCGAAGTCTGGCGGTGGATTCCTCCTTTATAAATACCCAAAACCCGTTGACAATTTCACAAGCAGTTACAAGATAAGCTATATCAGCCCTGTTGATGATACGTATTTTATAGGAGCTGGCATCTATACAAGCGAGGATCAACTGATTGATAAAACACTCAAAAAGTTTGTGTATGATGCAAGAAATTATTCTCTGTTATATGGAAGAGAGAAAGCTCTCAAAGAGTTCAATAATCTTAATGGCCCATTCATTAACGGTGAACTCTATATCTTTGCCTACGATTATAACGGGACCCTTCTTGCCTGGCCTTACAGGCCCGACCTTGTCGGCGCAAACAGGTATAACTCAATAGATCCAATGGGCACATATCACATAAAGGCCATGATTGACACTGCGAGAAACGGAAGTGGACTAGTTGATTATTACTCTGTAAATCCTGCGACAAATATGACGGATCTTAAGATCAGTTATGTTACCAATGTTGATGGGACATGGTTCCTTGGCTCTGGGAGGTATATTGTGCCAGGTCAGTCACAAATCAGTATATAATGCTGATTCGATTAAAAAAATTTTTCAAATGTTTTAAAGTGTTAATCAGTATTTCAGCTTATCTTATCTTCCCTGTTATCTATTTTTACAAACCTGTACATCCCTTTCGGTACTGTAATCTCAAACCTGGCACCTTTTCCGGGATCACCAGTTTCTTTAATTGTCATACCAGATATTGTTAAAAATTCATGGGCAAAGAACAATCCAAACTGGCCCTCTCCTACGATACGGTTGAAGATATGGTTTTTTTCATGGTTAGGAATACCAACGCCGTCATCTTCACAGATAATAGTAAGGTCTTCGGGATTTGAGTGGCAATAAAAAGAGATATGTGTAAGTGTCTTTCCATGTTTTACCGCATTATCAACGAAGTTGTATATTACCCTGTCAATCAGGGGATCTGTATAAATTTCTAGTCCTTGGAGATCAATATTTACCTTTATTTCCGATTTCCCACTTACAAGAGCAGTCTGGATTTTGATTGAATGCTCCAGTTTGACCCATCGAAGTTTATCTATTCCCATTTGCTGGTATTCTTTTGTCTTTTTGATAAGGTTGTGAATCGTCTCAAGAATCTCGTCCTCTTTTTTTAATGTTGACAAACGATTCTGTTCATTCTGTGCAAATCGACTGAAGTCAACAAATCCCCTTAATGCCGTTACTTTATTCTGAATATCCTGATAAGTCACATCAGTCATGAGGGCAAGTTTTCGGTTGGCAAGTTTGATCTTTTCTTCAGCACGCTTTCTATCAGTAACATCAGTTAACATATTTAAGGAAGCTGGAGCACCCTCAAAATCAATGAGACTTCCCTGAATGACCATTGTCTTCCGACTGCCGTCTTTCTCAAAAATATCAATTTCATAAGGAATTATTTCTTCGCCTGACATCCTTTGTTTAATGGCGGTTTCGACTTTTTCATGGAATTCAGGGGCAATTATAGGCATCATGGACTGATTTAATAGTTCTTCAAATGAATAACCTAGTTCTTTTTGAAATGCCGGGTTAGCATAGAGAATTTTACCGTTTCTATGCACGAAGATGCACTCTGGCAGACTCTCCAACAATGTACGGTATTTTTCCTCGCTCTTCCTCAGGGCCTGTTGCGTATTCTGGAGTTCATCCACCTTTGTCTGAAGCCTGTCAATAAGCTCCCGCAAACGAGCTGCCATATTATTGAATGCATTAGCGAGAATACCCAGTTCACCACTTTGTCCAGGTACATTGATATCAAGGTCACCGGATGCAATCTGGTCTGCCGTCCGGCTCATCGCTATAATGGGTTTTGAAAGATTTCTTGAAACAAAATAAACAATTACACCTATCAGTATGATGGAAATCAATGCGATTATAAGCATAATCGTGCCTAGATTTTTCACCCCTGCAAGCATCTCATCTGTAGGTGCAACAACGACCATGCTCCAGTTACCAGTTCTGATTGGGCTGTAAAACATGACAACGTTTTTACCAGTTAAAGGGTCAGTCATCTCCCTATTGCCCTCTTTTCCCATATTGATATCACTTGCCATTGCAGCGAGAACAGGGTTATTCTTTTCCTGGCTTATTTTAAAGAGGGACATTTTACCAATGAAATTTTTATTCGGGTATGATATGAAAATACCAGTGTTGCTTACAAGGAAGGCGTATCCGGTTTCAAATACCTTTACATTGCTCACTATCCTGTCAATGTTTTGAAGTGGGACATCCATACCCACTGTACCGGTAAAAGTGTTATTTCGGATAATCGGAGTAATAAATGAGGTCATCGGCACATTTTCATAGAGAAGAGGTTCCATTACGACCTCTTTTTTTGTCTCTTTTGGAATAGTGTACCAGTCAGATGTCTCGATGTCTACAACTGGAATAAGTGATTCAGTCCCATTAATCCGGTTCCAATACGTAGCAAACCGCCCACTTGCATCATGACCGGGTGTATTTGCATAACTTGCATCCTGACCGTCAAAAGTTTCAGGTTCAAAAATGACACCAACACCGATGACACTTGGGTTATTATTGAGAATGACATGCTGGATATCAAGTACACTTTTCCTTGTCAATCCGGTATTCTGATCAAGGACAGTTGAGAAAGTCCTGGAAATTACTAGGAAATTAAACATCTCCGTGTTAAATTCCTCTGCATATACCCGGGCAAGGTTCTGTGTGCTGTTAAATTCTGTTTCTTTCTGTTCATAACTGCTTATCTGAAGTGACAACACTGTTGCTATAGTAAGGACTATGATTATTGCAGGAATAAGAAGTATGATCATTTTTGTTCTGATTGTCCAGTTCATGCTATTGTCCTTCTCATCTGATCTGCTAAGTGTATATTAATCCGGGAAAAGTCCTGAATTTTATTTTCCAACTACTATTTTTTTGTATATCCGCCTAATTAGAGTTTTCCCTAACATCTAGTAGAGAGGTATATGACGTCGCTCGCGAATAACTGGTTGGGGAAAATAAATTAATCTATATGCAAGAGAAGCCCGATTATTCAGAATATTCATCTCTTTATTGTTTTCAGTACAATTAAATAAAACCGATGAACATAATATTTGATATATAATGGCCGTTCATGCATTTACCGGTGGATTAACATCTTACATCCTTTTGGTTGTTTCCTTTATCATTTGTATCGCCGGTTTCTGGCTTCTCATCTCCAGATGGGGCCATCGTAGCTCATTAAGGTTCTTTTCGGTCTGGTTGAATGAATCATTCAGAGATGGAGTTATATCTTTTTCACGGGTTCTCGTCTTTGATATCCTCCTATTCAGGAGGATATGGCACAGGAGTAAACGCCGCTGGGCAATACATCTCATAATGTTCTGGGGTTTCATTATACTAACTGCTTTTACCATATTATCAATCATCGGAATTATCTTTGGATATATCGATCCAACTGGCCCAGGTGGCAATTTCTCCCACTATATAGCAGGTTTTCACCTTCCTTATGATCTGCTTGGATATTTTATATTGGTGGGCTCCGGTATTGCACTTGGAAGAAGACTCATCGTCAAAAAAGTTCGTGAACGCACCAATTTTTCGGACTTTTTTCTTGTAGGAACCGTTTTTGTTATAGCACTAACAGGAATGATGGCAGAGTGGTTCAGCGGTTATGCGACATTGGTAGGTCCTTTCATAAAAAACTGGAATTTAGCCCTTGAATTCATGTCATGGCATATATATGTGGCATTCCTCCTTTTCGCGATGGTCATACCCTGGACAAAGTTCAGACATATAATAACAGTTCCGCTAACCCTGTTCTCAAGAAGAGGAGGGGATTAAGGTGGAGGGAGACAATTTCTCTGAAATTCAGTCACATTGGTTTACACCTCTCCAGATGCTCGAACTTGATGCCTGCACAAGGTGCCAGGAATGTGTGGCTGCTTGTCCGGTCGTCAGGGCAGGTATTCCTGACGGAGCCATGGAAAGAATAGAAGTCTGGAGGAGGACATGTTCGCCTATAAACCGGTTAAAATCTTTCCTTTTAAAAAAGTCCGAATCAGGATCGGATCTGACTGCCCTCTTTGAGAGTCTTTTCCGTTGTACAACTTGTGGTATTTGTTCAGTAGTCTGCGAATCCGGAATCTCCACCACATCTCTCTGGGAATCCATGAGGGGTGCCGGCCGTGAACTTGGGTTTAAGGATGCGGCTGTTGAAAAGACTGCCGAAATAATAACGCAGATGAAAAATCCATATGCCATGACATCCAAAATTCGGTCGGCATGGATCCCAGATGACATCAAAGGTGCTGAATTTGCACCGGTAGGCTTCTTTGCCGGCTGCACAATTGCATTCAGACAACCAGAACTGGGTCAGGCAGCTCTACGTATCTTGACACTCTCAAAGACAAACTTCTGCATGCTTGGACCGAGTGAATCGTGCTGTGGATCATTTCTGTTCCGCACAGGGTCAATGAATGAGTATTCAGGTACAATATTAACAATGATACAGGATTTCGAGAAACTAGGGGTAAAATTAGTCCTGTTTTTATGTGCAGGCTGCTTGAAAACAGCAACAGTTGACTGGCCGCGGTTATACGGTCGATCGCTGCCATTTAAAACTATACCTTTTTCAGTCTTTCTTCGCGATCTTATTAAAGAAAATAAGATAATTTTCAGTTCACGCCATAAACTGCGGGTACTGTACCATGACCCCTGCCATGGGGGTAGACAGCTGATGCATCACCTGGGAAAGGACTGGGTATTCCAGGCCCCGAGGGATGTTCTAACTGCTATCCCGGGTCTCGAACTTTTTGAATATTCTGAGAACCGTGAGTTTTCAGCCTGTTGCGGTGCTGGAGGGGGTGTAAAGACAGGAGACCCGGCGCTAGCCCAAAGTATTGCGCATGAAAAGTTTGATTTCATTCAACGGATAAATATTGATATTCTGGCTTCAACATGCCCGTTTTGTAGGAGAAACCTGGATGATGCACGCATCGGTTCTGGTCTGGACATTGAAGTACTAGACGTGATAGAATTGGTTGACCGGTTTATGGACAAGGAAAATTATTAATTAATTAATAATCTTTATTTTACCTCTTCGCCAGTCCTCACTTTTATTGAACGTTCTACTGGAACAACAAAGATTCTCCCGTCCCCAATTTTTCCAGTTTCAGCAGCTTCCATGATTATCTGGAGCGTAATATCAACATTACTATCTTCTACAACCAGGTCTATCTCAATCTTTGGTATAAGATCTACAATCATTGACCCACCTCTATATTGGAGAGTGAGGCCTTTTTGCTCTCCTCTACCCTTTACTTCGGTAATGGTCATACCAAAGATATTTTTTTCTTCAAGAGATTTCTTTACTTTCTCGAATCTTTCTGGTTTGATTATTGCTTTTATTAATTTCATACCAGATATGCTCCCTAAACCCTCTCACCATGCTGGGAGAGATCAAGTCCTATATACTCTTCATTTTCTGATGCCCGCAGTCCAATTGTTTTCTGAACAATAAATGCAATCACTAGGGTAATAACAAATGCATAGATAACTGTTGCAAATGCTCCAGTACAATTTACAATAAATTGCTGAACATTTCCATATATCAAGCCATTTTTCCCACCGACAGCGGCAGATGCAAAGATCCCGGTAGCAATTACACCCCATAAACCTCCCATTCCATGAATTGCCCAGGCATCAAGACTTTCATCAAAACCTTTTTTAATCCGGAACATCATCATCATGTAACATAAGCCACCGCCTACTCCTCCGATTACCATTGCTGAAAGTGGTGTCACATATCCGGCTGCAGGTGTAACCGCAACAAGTCCGGCAATTGCACCACTTACGATACCAAGTGAAGCAGGTTTTCCATTAATCCAGCTTACTATCATCCAGACTATAGCGCCTGTTGCCCCGGCTGTATTCGTTACAAGTAATGCATTGGCTGCAACACCATTTGCTGCTAATGCACTTCCTGCATTAAACCCAAAATAACCAAACCAGAGAAGAGCCGCTCCAAGGAGAGCCATTGGAATATTTCCTGGTTCAATACTATATTCACCAAAACCAGAACGTTTTCCTATTACAATGGCTATTGCCAATGCAGCAAATCCGGAACTGATATGAATAACTGCCCCTCCGGCAAAGTCAAGGCAACCGAGCGTCCCTAACCATCCGCCACCCCAGAACCAGTGTGCAAGGGGGTCATAAACAATAGTAGTCCAGAGGAGAGCAAGGATAATAAACCCACTCAATTTTACTCTTTCAGCGAGACCCGAGGTTACAATTGCAATTGTAACAGTTGCAAAGACCAGTTGAAACATTACATAGAGAAGTCCAGGGATTGGATATTCAGTCCCGGCAATAACTGCCGGATTAACTCCAATTCCAGAAAGTCCGATATTGGATAAAGATCCAATGATACCTCCTACATCAGGTCCAAAAGCAAGTGAATAACCCAATAAAATCCACTGTATACTAATAAGTGCAAATGCAAGGAAAGCAAGAGCAATCATATTGATAACATTTTTTTTCCTGACGAGCCCTCCATAGAAAAACCCAACGCCGGGTGTCATAATCATAACGAGTGCAGTCGCAGCAAGAACCCAGGCAGTCGCCCCAGTGTCAATCATCATTTCTTCTCACAAGCCATTTTTTTCATTTCGTAAAAAGAATTGAGGTTTTTAATTAGATTCCCTCAATATAGTAGGAAGTTTCCTTCTTATTATATTTATAGTTTTTTAAAAATAAATTGGAAAATGAAAAGGACTTCATATTCATAACTTTTTCTAATTACTGGGTATACGTAAATCACGAAAAATTGTATATATTCAAATACCCTCTTTTTTGTATGGATGAATTGAACTCCACGAATTCCCATCTGACGGTTGCCGAATACCTGATTAAGAGACTTTATGAAATAGGGGTCCTGCATGTCTTTGGAGTGCCAGGAGACTATATTCTGAATTTCTATGCCATGCTCACTAATAGCCGGATCACGGTTATCAATACCTGCGATGAACAGGGAGCAGGGTTTGCAGCTGATGCCTATGCAAGAATCAATGGCTTTGGGGTTGTATGCGTGACATATAATGTCGGTGGATTAAAAGTCATTAATACGACAGCAGAGGCCTACGCAGAAAAGTCACCTGTACTTGTTATTGCCGGTGCCCCGGGGTTGGAGGAAAGGAAAAAATATACGCTTCTTCATCACAAGGTCAAGGAATATGATGATCAATATCAAATATTCAAACGAATCACCGTAGCCTCTACTGAACTCAGGGAGAATATTAATGCATATGAAGAAATTGACCGTGTCCTCGCAGAAATAATTCAAAAAAAGGGACCAGGTTATATAGAACTTCGAAGGGACATTGTCAACCAGGTACCGGAACACGATATAAAATCCAGTACGGTTATTATTAAATCAGAAATTGGCAGCCAGAAGATCCATCCTGATGTTTTAGAGCAAATTGTAAACAGGGTTAATAGATCAACCCGCCCTGTAATAATGGCCGGTGTGGAAATAGCAAGAAACCATCTCGGACATTATATACATGATTTAGCAAATAAAGCCCAAATACCTCTTGTTTCTTCAATGCTTGGGAAATCTGCGATTGATGAGGCTAACCCCTTATACCTTGGTGTATATGCAGGTGTTATTGAAAATCAGCAGGTACGTGATTATGTCGAATCAAGCGACTGCCTCCTTCTAATGGGTGTAATATTAAATGATGTAAACCTTGGAGCCAATACTGCGAAACTCAATCCTGATTACTTAATCACTTTGTCTAGTGAAGGGTGTATGATTGGCAGCAGATCTTACAGCGGAGCAGGTCTTGAGGCAATACCAGAGTTATGTGAAAAGGTTTTCGTTTCTCATAATATTAGTCAGATCCCCCTGACAAAAGCTCAGAGGAACTCTCCATTTTTTCCGACTAACACAAAAATTACAGCAGAAAGACTTTTCCTTGCCGTGAATTCCCTACTGAATGAATCGGTACTGCTTATTGCCGATGTTGGAGATTCAGGTATGGGTTGCATGGGTATCACAGTTCCGAAGCCCATGCAGTTCCTCTGCCCCATATATTATTCTTCCCTGGGATTTTCGGTCCCTGCTGCCATCGGAGCTAAGGCTGCCCGTCCGGATCTCAGGCCACTTGTCATCGTGGGGGATGGTGCATTCCAGATGACTGGAATGGAAATATCCACAGCAGCCAGGTACCTGATGGACCCAATAGTTATAATTCTTAACAATAGTGGATTTGGGACAGAACGCCCAATGATTGATGGTCCCTTTAATGATGTATCTCTCTGGCGTTATCACCGCATCCCTGATATTCTGGAAAGTGGCAGGGGATACCTTGTTCAAACAGAAGATGAATTTGTACAGGCTTTGAAGGAATCAATGTCATCAAAAGACTTGTCAATAATCGAAGTAGTTCTCGAAAAAACTGACATCACACCCCAGCTTCGAAGGATATGCGAGGAGCTGGCAAAAGGAGTAAATAATAAATGAGATAATTCAAAAAAATAATTTTGGCTACAGGCAATTTAATTGCCAATTATGTTCTGCGATATCCTTTTCCCTTTGAAAAACTATAAAACTCAAGGGAACCGGTTATGAAGAATTTGGACAAAATATTTATTATCTTCTTTATTATTGTGAATGTACTACTTATTTACCCTGTTTTTGTCTCTGCGGATATTCCAGTTCCGGGAATGCAAAATAAGGGTATCACTTATGTTATATCCAATATAAAGGATTATCCGGATTACATCTTTGTCACGAATAGTGCCATCTGGGGAGGAGAATACTCAACACTTGTTAATTCAAATGGGACATTCGGTGGAGGGGGTTATAAGCTTGATGGCTATATCCTCGTTGCTCTTCCACTAAAATCAGTTCCAGGTAATGTTCTTGCAGAACTCAAGAATGGAGGAGCTAACACAACATCACAAGTTGTGAAGGATTACATGAAAAGTGCAAAAGATGTAATAAAATCTCTTAATTCACTTGCAAAGACAAAACTTGTGGATGAAAAACTCCCAATTGAATCAATATTAGTCACCTTGAATATTCGAAATATTTCACAAGAAGGGGTTTCTGTTTCGCATGAGAGTGTAACCTATTCTTATTCAGGTGGGAAAACTGAAAAATTCAATCTATCAGGTAATAGTGAATTACCTGACCCTACCGGGAACCCCGGACCAGCAACAAAGACTCCGGTTCCAACAAAAACCGGAAATCAGCAGAATACTGAAATAATTAAGACAACAACAAGAAATGGCACATGGAAATTTGTCGTATTCGGAGACTCACCTGACCCTGCGATCAATACTACAAATGGAGTCAGCCCGGCCCTTAGTCTGATTGCAAAGACGATTTCCGCTGAGAAGCCAGACCTTGCCCTGTATATCGGTGATCTGATCAATGGGTGGTCCCTCTCCAATAAATCGCCAATGCAGAATAATTATAGAGGGCAGTTTCAGAACTGGATGGGGGCGGTCTCTCCCATCTATAACTATACCACCAGCACTGGTATCCCGCTGTATGTCGTCCGAGGAAATCATGAAGATGGTCCTCCCCAAAATATTACTCCCCTTCTCGACACATATCTTTCAACCGTGGCATCAGGCATGCCAACAAACGGGCCGTCTGATGAACAGAAACTAACTTACTCATTCATCCACAAAGGAGCAAAATTCATCGCTACAGACGATTATATCAAACACAATGGTCTTAAGGAAACCGTGAACCAGAGCTGGGTTAACGGGCAACTCACACAGGATACCCTGCCATTCATGTTTGTCTTCGGTCATTCCCCTGTATACCTCGTGAACAACGATACGGAAGACATTCCCTACAGCCTTGCGATTCATCCCACAGAACGCGACACTTTCTGGAATAGCATGGTGAACAACAAAGTATCAGTTTATTTCTGTGGACATGCTCACCTTTATTTCCATGGTGAAAAAGACGGTCTTAGTCAGATTGTCAGCGGGAATGCAGGGGCCCCTATGCAGGGTTTTGATCCGGCGTCTTCCGACCCGGCACTGACTCTGGAATACCCACGTAAAGTAATATCTCAGAGTGATCAGAAAGTTGGTTATATCATCATTACTGTTCATGAAGATACCGGGACATTCAGCGGGGTGCAAAAAATGTATAATTCCGAGACCAGGACCTGGATAACCGGCGATACATTTACACTTCATGCCCGATAGTGAGTATGAAAATAAAGAAAAAAAGGGTTTATGAACCTGATAGATTATACCCTTCCGACCCTTTTTTTGTAAAAGTTATAGATGTGCGATTTTACTTGACCCGTGTCCAGGTTCCAACTCCAATAACGGTATCATTAGCTGAAACCTGTCTGTAAACAAATTTTATCAGATCATTATTGACAATTTGTCCTTCAGCTGTACCATCATAATCGGCATAATACCAGCTTTGATTGTCCATACCAATTACTGCTATAAAACTCTCATCGTTACCAAGTGGTGCTGAAAATTTTCCATGCATGACTCTGTCTTTTTGATCGGTTATCACTGCCTGAGCGGTCAGAGTGTCGTAATCGCCTTTGTGATGAGTCCATTGTCCCGGGACTTTTGATTTTTGTATGACTCCGCCTTGAGTTTCTATTTTCCATGTTCCTGTCAAATTTGGAATTGTTACCTGATTCGCTGTTTGTACAGGTTGCCCGGCAGGGGCATTTGTTGTACATCCACTAATCAATAAAAATCCCGTTATCAAAATTGCAAGTATTCCGAGATTTTGCCAGTTTTGCATAATTTCACATTCCTTAGTTGATATTTGTTTTTCTGCTCTGAAACCTAATGAAATTTTCGGGTTGAAAGTGTGGTTTTGTTGACTTCACTTTGGCAGAACACTACTATAAGGTCTGAAAATTATGGGGCCAGAATCATAATAAAAGGAAGTGTTATCAAACTGAAGATATATGTGGTGACAACAAGTACTGATGCGAGTTGACCATCACACCCATATCGGTCAGAAAGAACCGCTGCCACCATTCCCGAAGGCATTGCAGTTTCCAGTACCAGGATATCTGTTTCTATTGAACTCAGGTGGATAATGCCTGATAAATAACGTGCTATAAGTGGTTGCAGTATAAGAGTCAGGAAGATTGTTGCAATTGCAAGTATTCCAAACGATTTTAGAGGTATTTTACGTAGCATAAGTGCAATACTCAATGCGACAAATACAACAAGGGAAGATGCGATTAAATGAGTAATTGAAAGAATAATTTCCCATACAGGATTTTTAAATCCAGCAAGAAAAAACGAGGCGATAAAACCAACTATCAGGGCTATGAATATCGGAGATATAAGATATGATCGAATGTTGAGTAGAAGGGACCCTCCTTCTTTCTGACCGAAATGCATTGCAATTATTACCCCTATACAGAAAAGGGGGATTCCAATCCCTAACTCACTGATCATAACTGCATCTGTAATAGCACCGGTATTATGATGGAAGATTTGGGTAACAAGGGCGTATCCCAGGGTCGCGGAACTTCCAAATGCAGCAACAAGCATAAAAGAACCGAGTTGAGGACGTTTTAAGTGTAATATCCTACCAATTATCCATGACAATACAAGGTGACAGGTTACTGCCAGTACCATCACCATTACTGCAAGAAGGACTTCCATGCTGGGTTCTTTTGCAACTAATCCCGAAAATATCAAAGCGGGGAGTGCAAAATCTGTAACAAGTCTTCCAAAAAGGGGTCTGTGCTGTTCAGTTATGATTCCTTTCTTTTTCAATACCAGGCATATCCCAATCAGGCCGACAATTACGATGATTGCTTTTATTGTTGGAATTATTATTGAAGTCATAACACAACTGAATTTTATATCAGCATAGCTATTGTCTCCTTCATTCGTTTAATTTTTTTGTAATTATTTAAAATGAAAATAAGATTTATCCCCTTGTTGGAAAAACATCATCTATGATGCTGTGAGAATATTCCCAGCTAATGAAATAAATCTGTAATGCAAAATTTTTTATTCATATCCATCATCCATTCACATATCTTCTGGGTGTTTTACAATAATCCGGGTGGGGAAAGAAGTGGAGACCATGAACTTAAAGATTGCAGGTTTTATTCTGTTAATTATCATCTGTACAGCCTATTGTGTTACATCGTCAAATCTGGAGAGAAGCGGCCTGGCAACTGTTACTGCAGGCATACCCGCATCTTTTACCGGTTCTGATGCGGCAGTATCCCAGAAACTCGATAGTTATATGACCGCACTTACTGATGCCGGCAGGTTTAGTGGGGCAGTGCTTGTGGCAAGGGGCGATACTGTACTTCTCTCGAAAGGTTATGGACTCGCAAACCAGGAGTTCTCAGTTCCAAATACACCGCAGACGGTTTTTCCAATCGGCTCAAACACCAAGCAGCTCACAGCTGCAGCTATTATGAAGCTGCAGGAGCAGGGAAAGCTGAATTTAACCGATCCTGTTACATGGTACATTCCCAATGCCACGAAATGGAAGGATATCAAAATCTACAACCTCCTGAATCATACCGCTGGAATCCAGTCAGATGGGGCATTTGTCATTACTGACCCTGCAAATCTTGCACTCCCTGATATAATTGAGCGTATTCTTGCTCTACCCCTGACCTTTGAACCTGGATCGAGCTATACGTATTCCAATAATGGGTATATCATACTGAGTTACATCATCGAACAGGCTTCAGGAATGTCTTATGAGGATTACCTGAAAAAAAATCTCTTTTTACCGCTTGGCATGAACAGCACCGGGCAGGACAATGCCAGGGATGTTTTTACCAACAGGTCATCCGGGTATACAACTATGGCTGGAAAACCAATCCACTATGATCTCCAGAATATCCACAACTCCTATGGTGCCGGGTCTATCCATTCCACAACTGAAGATATGTTCAGGTGGGTTCGTGCCTTCAATACACCGGGTGGAATCCTTACTCCGGAATCTACAGATGCAATGGTTAAAAACCGGTACGGGATTGAGAAGAATGTATTGAATAACCGGACCATTATCTTTCATAGCGGCCGCAACTTCGGTTTCATCTCGCAAACGTATTATTCTCCTGACAAGAATACGAGTATAATCTTTCTCTCCAACTATGATAGAACCCCGATGTCAATAACGAAAGATCTCTCGTCAATTGTCTTTAATGAGTCGTATAACCTGCCGCAAAAGATTAACCGAAAGGAAGTTCCCCTTACCGTAAAACAACTTGCAGAATATACTGGGACATATGAACCGGAATGGGAAAAATCATGGACGATTACCGTGTATCCTCAGGATAACCGCCTGTATTATAATTCGGTTATGCCCAGAGAGACGGTAGAACTCTTTTACGAGGGAAATGACACGTTTTTTGTGACCCCGGAGTCAAAAGATTCATTTATTTTTACCCGGAATAGCAGCGGAAAGGTGGATGGGCTGAAGATGTTTACGATGGAAGGCAATTATGATAACACGGTAAAGGTTTCTTAAAGACCAGTCATCTTTCCGATGTTAAGGCACGATTTGAACATTTGACTGGGTTATAGAAACCGATACTGTGACCTGGTCAGAAGAGTTGTTCAATATTGTAGGTCAGGTATTGGGAGTTAATGGGGATAGAGTGGAGAGTCATATTGAAAAGTTATATCCTCTTTATACCACTGAACTTTTTTTGGTCATATGTCTTTATAATCTTGATCTAAAACAATTGACCAAAACCTCAATAAATCGCCTGAAAAGTAGGTGTTTCCGGAAGCTCATAAGAGTTCCCAAGTTCAACCCCCAATCTTCTAAAAGAACCGGACTGATTGCTTTCCCAATTACGTGAATTCGTCATCCCACAGACTTTGAGAAGTCATTCCTCTCATCTGATGACGGGTGAAACCCCTTCGCTCCCTCGTGCTAAAGTGGGTGAAAAAGGATTGAATGGAATAATTTATAATGGAATATCTTGAAATGAGAATTTTTAACTCCTATAATTAACAATAATAAATGACTTATTCCTTTATTCTTTCGGGGAGAGATTGGGATGATAGGAACTGAAGAAGAAAAAAATAATATGATGAATGAGTCCGAGAGCAATATAGATTTTTTAACACAAACTGCAACAGAACTTTTTGATTTCTCTTCCGATGATAATATCTATGCTTATATTGTTAGATCACTGAAAAAAGTTACACCGCCCGGGACAATAATTCTCGCTAATTCCATTGAACCTGATAAGAAAACGGTTACTTTACAAGCATTCGAGGGCCTTAACCCTTACCTCCCTCAAATCGAAGCTATGCTTGGATGCCAGCTAATCGGAATTTCATTCTCATTACCTGATCCTGCTATGATCCCACTACGTACTGGGACATGTGACGAGTTGGAAGGAGGCCTTCTTACATTAACATTTGGAGGACTTCCGAAAGACATATGCACAAAAATTGAACAGATGCCATTCTTCGGTAAAATCTATGGCACTGGTATCAGCTGGAAAGGAGTTCTTCATGGTGTCACAACATTCATTCTACCTCCCGGATTTCAACTGGAAAACCCGAAAGTTATTTCCCTTTTCATTCGACAGGTTGCTGGATATTTACAACGGAGAAGTGCTGAAAAAATAATCGAGGACCAGTATACCACTCTCCAGGGAATCATAGAGAGCTCAAATAGTCCGATATTTTCTGTTGATACCGGATATATCTATACCAGTTTTAATGACAGCCATAAATTGGTAATGAAAGAATTATATGGAGCAGAAATTGAACTTGGGTATAATATCCTGGAATACCAAACCGTCGCAGAGGACCGTATAAAAGCAAGAATGAACCTGGATAGGGCTTTGAAAGGTGAACATTTTTTAGAAATGGCATATTCGGGCGAGGAGAGAAAGAAGAGGCTGTATTTTGAAGTATCTCACAACCCTATAAGAAATATCAGGGGTATAATTAGTGGTGTTGCAGTATATGCCCATGATACAACAGAGAGACAAAAAAATGAAATGTCGTTGCGTGAAAGTGAAGCCACGGCAAAAGCCCTGCTAAATGCAACAAATGAATCAGCTTTGCTCATTGATACTCATGGTATAATTCTTGCAGCAAATACTATTACTGCAAACCGGCTTGGCTGGAATAATATAGGAGAAATAATAGGTAAAAGTGCATATTCCGTCCTTCCTCCTGAACTCAAAACATCAAGGCAACAATTGGTCCAAAATGTGATTAGAACGGGCGAAACGGTTCAATTCGAGGATATTCGGCTTGGCCGAATTATCGAGAATAATATATCTCCGATTTTGGATAAAAACAGAGAAGTATTCCGCCTTGCAATCTATGGACGTGATATCACTGAACGTAAGAAGAATGAGGAACAGATCATCAAACTGAGTAATCTCAAAGAAAAACTGTTAGAGGCCACAGATCTGGAAATCCAACTTAAAATGATCAGTGATGCAATGATCGATATTTTTGACGCTGACTTTGCTCGAATATGGCTCGTTGATAATGCTGATCTATGCTATAATGGTTGCGTACATGCATCTGTTATTGAAGGGCCGGATGTATGCAGAAACCGGGATCATTGTCTTCATCTCAAAGTAAGTTCCGGCCGATACACGCATATCAATGGTAATCACCAACGGGTCCCGCTGGGATGTTACAAAATCGGTCGTGTCGCTTCGGGAGAAGAACCGTTTTTCATAACAAACGATGCCTCCAATGATCCTCAAGTGCATGATCATGGATGGGCCAGATCCCTCGGACTGGTCTCATTTGCAGGATTTCGGATCTTATCAGATGAATCTAAACTGAATGGAGTGATGGCGTTGTTTCGGAAAACTGAAATAGTAAACCGTGAGGAGAAACTTCTTTTAGATCTTGCCAATACTCTTTCATATGTTGTAAATTCAGGTATAGCAAGAACAGCCTTGATGGAGAGCGAAGAGTTGTTCAGAATTTCCATCGAGAAGGCACCGGAGGCAATACTCCTTTTTGATGTTAACCTTGACCGGTATGTTGAGGCAAATGTAAGCGCAGAACAGTTATTTGGGTGTAGTCGGCAGCAATTGTTAGATCTTGGTCCTCAACAATTTTACAGGCATTATCAACCTGATTTAAGGCAATTCTCTGAAACAGTAACTGAACATCGCCAACATGCTCTGGCAGGGGAAAAGATAATATTTGAGAGATATATTCGAAATGCCAGAGATGAAGATCTTGTTATAGAAGTCAGGCTCATTAAATTACAATCTACTGGCCGTACTCTTATCCGAAGTAGTTTTATTGATATAACAAATCGTAAAAATGCAGAAGAGGCACTCAAAGAAAGCGAAAATCGCTATCGTTCATTTGTTCAGTCATTCCAAGGTATCGCATATCTTTCAGCTTCAAACTGGATCCCTATCTTCTTCCATGGGGCGGTTGAAGAGATAACTGGGTATACAGAACAGGATTTTATTACCGGAAATCCCAGGTGGGACCAAATAATCCATCCTCTTGATCTTATTATGATACAACAGCGGGATAATGAGAAACTTTTAACTAATATCAATTGTAGTATCCAGAGAGAATACCGAATATTCACGAAAAAAGGGCAAATAAAATGGATTTCGGATTTCATCCAGAACAGAATTGATGAGAATAGTGAATTATTCCTGTCTGGAATTCTTATGGATATTACCGAACGTAAAATTGTGGAAAGAGCTCTTAAACAAGCAAATCACAAACTTAATCTTCTCTCTGGAATCACACGGCATGATATCAGGAATCAATTAACCGCACTTAATGGATATCTGGAGATTTCAAGAAATTTTATCAATGATACCGGAAAAATTTTAGAATTTATTACAAAAGAGGAGCATATTGCTGAAACGATTTCCCGCCAGATCGATTTTACAAAAGATTATGAAGAAATGGGGATAAAAGCACCAATTTGGCAAAGTGTCTCTAATATTGTGAGAGATGTAACTTCGAGACTTCCCATGAGAAATATCCTAGTGGATATTGGGGATCCTGATATCGAAATCTTTGGTGATCCTTTGCTTGAGAAAGTGTTCTACAACCTCATAGACAACGCTCTGCGTTATGGGGGAGAGCAAATGACAAATATCCGTATCAATAATCATAATGATGAGAGGGGATATTTAATTTTATTTGAAGATGATGGTGATGGGATTAGTATTGAAGATAAACAAAAACTGTTCACAAAAGGATTCGGTAAGAATACCGGTCTCGGACTTTATCTTTCACGTGAAATTCTTGCAATTACCGGGATGACAATACAGGATACCGGTAAGTCAGGGATGGGAGCACAGTTCGAGATCACGGTGCCGAATGGGAAGTGGCGGTTCGAAGGACAATGACTATTGATACAGAGCCAATCAGGGTTCTCTATGTTGATGACGAACCTATTCTTCTCGAGATCGAAAGACTGTTTCTTGAAAAATCAGGTGAATTTTCAGTTACAAATATAGATTCGGTATATGTTACATTAGATCTCCTCGAACAACAATGCTTCGATGTCAATATATCAGATTACCGGATGCCAGGGGATGGATGGGATAACATTTCTTAAGCAACTCAAAATATTAGGGGATACCCCCCGTTTATCATCTTTACTGGTAAAGGACGCGAAGAAGTGGTTATCAAGGCGCTTAACGAAGGTGCTGATTTTCATCTACAGAAAGGAGGCGAGCGAGGAAAAATATCGCATAATGGCTGATTTCACTTATGATTGGGAATTCTGGATTATTTCAGAGGAATCCCCAGCAGCGATTATCATACGATTGTATGTAAAGATGATGGCGAGGGTGTACCGGCCGAAGGGAAGGAAAAATTTTTTGAATGTGGATTTGGGAAGATCACTGGGATGGGGCACGGTTTGAAATAACAGTGCCGAAGGGAAAGTGGCACTTTGGAAATACTGAATGATTAAGAATAATGTTGAATCCACTCAAATCGAGGAAAATTTCTTTCATTCAGTGAAAAAGGTTATCTTTTTCTTTAAGAGTGAACTCGCAACTGAGAGAAAAAGGCTTCTCCTATTTTTTCTTCTAACAATAACTGTAAGCATTATTGACATTCTGTGTCCTTACCTGACACAGCAGTTGATCGATATTGCAATTCCCCAGAAAAATATTTACCTCGTCGGGCTATATTCACTGGAAATTATCGTTTCCCTGTTGTTTGCTTATCGAATTTATCTTGTAGTGGTCAAATCTGCAATTATAGTAACAGAAAAGGCAGTTTATGCCAAAAGCAGAAGACTTATCGGCCAGATACTTTCCAAGGATCCAATTTTTTTTGATCATTATAATTCTGCAGATATCATTACAAGGTTTGCAAATGATCTCTTCAGGATAGGTGAATTTTTTTTAGATTATGTATTATTTAATTTTATTTATCTGACAATTACGATTGCCTTTATCATCTGGATGTTTTATCTGAACTGGATGCTTGCTACATTATGCTGCATATTTTTTTCAATATATTTTTTGGTATCGGCCTTAAAGTACAAGTTTATTGTCAGAAATGTCCGGATTGCACAGAATAAAAATTCAGAAAGAAATGATCTTATCCAGGATATTCTTGATGGAGAATCCGAAATCAGGGTATATCAACAGGAATCAACGTTCCAGGAACGTTTTAATAAAAAGGGACTGGAATACTGTAACGCCCAGATCCGGGCGGTTTGGTCGAGGGATTCTGTCTGGGCAACACTTGATCGTTTTTCCCGCATAATGAACGTGTTACCTATCATCATTGGTGCTATTTTTATTTGTTATCATGCTGCTGGCGCAACAGTCGGGGTTTTGGTTGCATTCAGTCAGGTTATGGTTTATTGCTCAAGATATATCACGTCCCTTGCCTATTCCTCTATAAGAAGTTTATCAGTTGTACCCTCGATAGATCGCATCGATGAGATACTTGATGCGTATCCAAAGATAGAATTACCTCCTGTCAGGATTGAACAGACACCTGATTCTGGAGCGATAGAGTTCAGGGATGTTGCATTTACTTATCCTTCAGGGAAAAAAATATTTAGCTGTCTGAACCTTGTCATTAATCCTGGAGAAAAAGTTGCCATTATGGCACCAAGCGGATTTGGAAAGACAACATTTGCCCGTCTCCTTCTTGGGCTGATTAAACCGGATTCAGGTATAATATTATTTGGAGGAAAGGATATTTGCTCTTTTCCACCCCATTTTTTCTATACATTCTTCTCCTATGCAAGTCAGAATTCTCATATTTTCAGGCTCAGTGTCAGGGATAATATCGAGATGGGGTGGTTTATCTCTGATGACCTTATCTTCACCTCCCTTCTTGAAAATCTTCATATTAGTGATTTTATTAATGCACTCCCTGACAAGGCTGATACTGTCCTTAATGTTGAAGGTCTCTCACTTTCAAAAGGTCAGCAACAACGTATTTCCCTCGCTCGTGCCCTCATCCGTGTACCACAGGTTCTGATTGCGGATGAGTTTACATCAGGGCTGGATAGTGTTACTGAAGAACAAATTCTTGACGACCTGTTCTCGATTATGAAGAATCAGACCATAATCTGTATTACGCATTCGTCACATGTAGCGAGTAGAATGGACCGGACTATAATGCTTGATGTAACTCAGATTGAACATAGTTAGGAAAAACTTATATGGCTAAATTCGAATTTGAAGAAAAGCGGGCCATTTGTGGTATTTGTTCTGCTGGGTGTGGCATCGTTGTTAATTATGACAATGAGGGGAGAATTGCCGCTGTAAGGGCTGATGAAAATTCAGAACTGGGCATTATCTGTAAGCTTGGCGAACACTCCCCTGAAATGGTCTATTCAGATGACCGGGTCCTCCATCCCTTAAAACGTATCGGTAAAAAGGGTACTTATGAATTCGAACAGATTAGTTGGGACGAGGCGTATGACATCATTGTTGAGAGGATGAAGATAATTCGGGAAGAATCCGGTCCTGAAGCGATGGCAATTTACACTGGTTCCGGCAGTTTCGAACTATCACACTGTGATGTCTACCAACCACGGGATGTCGCAGTTTCATCGGCGTCAAGTGTCCTCTTTCCCTATGGTTCGCCCAATACCATGGGTGTAGGGGCACTTTGTTATGTCTCATTTGCCATGATTGCTCCACATGTAACGATGGGACGGATGCATATTAACACCTATTCTGATTATGAAAATGCAAACCTGATAGTAGTTTGGGGGACCAACCCGGCAACTGATTCACCTCCGCTTACCCTGAAAAAGATCCTGGAGGCCAGGAAACGCGGTGCGGATGTGATAGTGATCGACCCAAGGAGGACAAAAACCGTTGAACTCTGCAATGCAGAATGGGTACCTGTTCGCCCTGGCACTGATGGTGCACTTGCCCTGGGAATGTGCAATGTACTCATTACAGAAGAACTCTATAATGAGGAGTTCGTGAAGAACTGGACACATGGATTTAGTGATTTCTCAAACCTTGTCCAGCATTATCGGCCTGAGGTAGTAGAGAAGATAACGGGAATTCCAGGTGAAACGATAATATCTCTTGCCCGGAGGATTGCAGATTCCAACGGGGCTACATATGCGATGTATGCAGGTATTGAGTATAGTAACAGTGGTGTGCAGGCAATCCGGGCCGCCATTGTTCTCTGGGCCCTTGCAGGCCAGCTTGATGTTCCGGGCGGCCGGTGCTTCACAATGCCCGGCAATCAATTTCCCATTAATCGATCTGATTATCTTTCAAATCCAGATCTCTCAAAAGCTATAGGGACAGACAGGTTTCCCCTCTATACCGCATACCGTAAAGAGTCACATGCAATTGCACTTCCGGAATCAGTGTTAGAAGGCAGGCCTTACCGCATCAGAGGGCTGATAATCCAGGCTGGATCTCTTCTCATTTCATGGCCCCAGACTCCGGTGTGGAGGGAGACCCTGAACAGCCTTGATTTTCTGGTATGCATTGATCGCCACCTTACCGCTGATGCGGCGTACGCTGACCTTGTTCTCCCTGCAACAACGCTCTATGAAAATTATTCATACATGACCTATGGCCCGATATTCCGCTTGAGGGAACGAGTTATTCCTCCCCGAGGTGAGGCAAGAAATGACCTTGTAATCATGGGTGAACTGGCAAAACGCCTCGGTTACGGCCCTCTCTTCCCAGAAACCGAGGAGGATGTGCTACACCGGGTACTAAAAGGATCCGGGTTCTCGCTTGATGATGTGAAGAATGCAGGTGGAACTGTCATTTCACCCACCGATATAACCGGGTATAAGAAATGGGAGAAAGGTCTTCTTCGGCCTGATGGAAGACCTGGTTTTGATACGCCCACTGGAAAATTTGAGATCTGGTCTACAATTCTAGAGGAGAACGGGTATAGTCCACTCCCGGAATACACTGAACCATCAGAGAGTCCAGTCTCGCGTCCAGATTTGGCAAAGAAATACCCACTTATCTTTAATTCAGGGGCAAGAGTCACTACTGATTTCCATGCACAACATCATGGGATCAGGGGATTACTTAAGGAACGCCCAGAGCCTACCGTAACCCTCAATACCAGGGATGCAGCAGTAAGGAGTATTAATAATGGAGACCGGGTGGTTGTAAGGAGCCCACGGGGTGAAGTCCGACTAAGGGCAATCGTCACTGATGATATCATCCAAGGGGTTATCGAGGCAAATATGGGAGGAGGATGCCATGTCGGTCCAGAAGCCTGGCAGGATGGAAACGTAAACCTCCTCACCGATCTCAATAATTATGACCCAATATCCGGATTCCCAGTTTACAAAGTGCTTCTCTGCGAGGTGACAAAGGAAGAAAGTCAAATTGGGAGGGTTTCAATTTGCAGCGGGGAACTGGAAGAGGCACCTGTTATCACTGAACAGAGAATACCTGTGACCCGTATATACTTCGATAACAATGCAACGACTCCAGTCCATCCCGCAGTATTCGAAGCCATGAAGCCATACCTCTCTCTCAGTTTCGGGAATCCTTCAAGCATCTACCGGGAGGGAAGAGAAGCGAGGACCGCGGTTGAGGCATCCCGACGATCCCTTGCCCAGTTGTTGGGCTGCACTGCAAGAAGAATAATCTTTACCGGTTGTTGTACTGAAGCTAACAATACTATCATCAAGGGTCTCGCTTTTGCTAACTGGAATAGCGACAGGCGTCATATCATCACATCTGCTGTTGAACACTCATCTGTCCTTGAACCATGCAGATGGCTCGCTGAGCATGGGTTCCGGGTGACTTTCCTACCTGTAGACGTGACCGGCATGGTAAGACCTGAGGATCTTAAG
This sequence comes from uncultured Methanomicrobiales archaeon, assembly GCA_903926075.1. Taxonomy (GTDB): domain Archaea; phylum Halobacteriota; class Methanomicrobia; order Methanomicrobiales; family Methanospirillaceae; genus CAIYHQ01. The sequence goes on along the minus strand of CAIYHQ010000109.1, from coordinate 15,107 downwards.
GCCGTGATTACCCTTGATACACTTCTCGTTTCAATTATGGCGGCCAACAACGAGACCGGGACAGTAATGCCTATACGCGAACTCTGCACAATCGCTCATCAAAACGGGGCATTGTTTCACACTGATGCAACCCAGGCAATTGGTAAGATCCCTATCGACGTTGTTGATCTTGGTATTGATTTTCTCTCACTATCTGGTCATAAAATTTATGGCCCTAAAGGTGTAGGTGCTTTATTCATGAAAAAGGGCACCAACATCGATATTCTTCTGCATGGTGGTGAACAGGAAGGTGGGATTCGTTCAGGTACCGAAAATGTTGCAGGTATTGCGGGTCTTGGAAAGGCGGCAGAACTGGCAAGGACACACCTTATGCAAACAGATGAAATTCTCTCCTTAAGAGACCGCCTCCTACAGGGGATACGTGAGATCCTGCCTGCTGCACGGTTAAACGGCCACCCGACCAGGAGACTGCCCAATACGCTCAATATGTACCTCCCTGGCTACCGTGGAGAGTCTCTTGTGCTCGCCCTGGACCAGAGAGGAATTGATATATCTGCCGGGTCGGCCTGCCATTCAGGGTCTCCTAAACCCTCACATATACTGTGTGCCATGAATTTATCAGATGAAGAAGTGCACTGCTCAATCCGTATATCTCTGGGTATTCATTCAACCTGTGAAGAAGTTGATAGATTTCTCCAGGAATTGCAAGTTCTTGTCACAGAACAAAAACCCCTGGTGAGGTTTGTCACCTGCCGGTAAAAGAGAAAAATAATGAAAGGAAAAAAACAAGTCCTGAACTCCAGATGTGAAATTTATAACTATCTTGACTACTCCTTTGCAGACCATCTCGTTCAGGATATTACACTGGGAATGACAGGAAAAAAGAAATATATCCCAAGTAAGTATTTTTACGATTTAAATGGTTCACAGCTCTTTGAAGAGATTTGTACCCTGCCCGAATATTACCTTACCAGGACTGAAATCTCGATACTTGAGAATATTGCACCCTATATCATTGGTTCCTCCTCGCAGATAGACCTGGTAGAAATGGGTTCTGGATCAGACACGAAAATTGCACGGCTGATAAGGGCATCTTCCTATCTACAGGGAGAAGGTATCAGGTATATTGCGTTTGATGTTTCAGAATCTGCCCTGTATGAGGCAGCAAGATGTCTAACTTCTCAATTTCCCCGGATCCAGGTTCTTGGATATGTGGCCGATTTTACACGTCATCTCCATCATCTGCCACACGTTGAAAATACGATATTCATCCTTCTTGGAAGTACTATTGGAAATTTCACAGATGAAGAGATGTATACACTCTTTTGCGATGTCAGCAGGGCGATGAATCCCGGAGACCGTTTTCTCCTAGGCATTGATATGGTAAAAGATCCCGTCATTCTTGAAGCGGCATACAATGACTCCCTTGGAATCACTGCAGAATTTAATAAAAACATACTTAATGTCATTAACAGGGAAGTATCAGCAGATTTCGAGTTGGATGATTTCGATCATCTTGCTTTTTATAATACAGGGCGTGAACAGATTGAGATGCACCTCGTTGCTAACCGGCCTGTTACCGTGATTTTCGAGAAGATCCCTCTTACAGTTCATATTAAGAAGGGTGAATCAATTTTTACCGAAATCTCCCGAAAATTCAGTCGTAAAAGGATAGAAGATACTATCCGGCCATGTAACCTGAAAATAAATGCCTGGCATACCGATCCAGATAGATGGTTCTCACTTGTTGAATTATCGAAAGTTTTTCAATAACCATTTTATAATGAAAGTGATGCGAAATTAACAGGAAAGAATATTATTCTCTTGTAATATAGATAACACCAGGTAAATCCCTGAAATGGGGGTCTCCAGTAAGGACTTCACCATGATGCACTTGAGGGGTTGCATAAATTATTGCATCACCAATACCACCCTCCTTCAGCATTCTCCGGAACCATCGATATAGTCACGAACCCTTCGGTTTTTACCACTCCAATACTCTATCCATGCCCATGTATCAATGACTATGACGATTTTAATCCTCTCCAGGACAGACATAATCTTCTAAGTCCGGCCGGCTACCGAAACCAGAGGGCAGGTTTTTTTGCCTTTCTTCTATGAGATACATAATTGCTGCATCATAGGTCGAAAAACCCTTCTCTTCAATTATCTGGTTAAGCCAGTGTTTTGTAGGCCCAAGGATCTGAATTGTCGTTTTACTATTCTTTCCAGATGAATCTTTTTTAAGAACCTGGGATTTAGAGATGGACATGGAAGTGGCTTTTGTCATAGATTATAATTTGTAAGTTACAGCACCAAAAAAGGTTTCCACTAACAATAGTGCCTTACAGATTTGTTTAACGCCCATCGTTTATGTGATTTTATAAAAAAAACTGTCAGTACAAATGACGACCAGGTTGTTACTATCCTTACTATTCCAAAAGGACTGGATAAATCTTATTTTGATAGGAACTGAGTTTTCTGGCTGAAGAGCGGTGCGGATAAACCCCGTGTCAATTCAAGAGAAGAACTATTACGCCTTGTGAACATGAACCTGGCAACAGAGGAAGGGATGTTGAACCTTCCGGTCTTCTCCTTTTTGCCGAAAATATTCGAAGGATCACTTTCCTTTATTATGCGCAACCTTCACAAAATCCAGGCCGTGCGTGGTATCAATTCTCACTTCTAAAAAAGCCAGGTGAAACCTTTGATCAGCTTATATCTGATCTGGTTTCAGACCAGTATAAACAGGATATTATTAGGCATTTCAAGCATGTAAATGAGAATGGGGATTTAATCTCACGGGATGATATTGAAAATCGCCTGGGAATTAAATGAAAAGTGAAAGAGTATTCTTGATTTTTTGTTTACTTGAATGAATGAAAAAAGAAGGTTAGAAGAAATATAGATATTGAGCAAGTATTAAAGAAATAAAGCCTAATTTCGAGTGTTATGTTGCACTCCTTAAAAATATGCATTTTACAAGCGATTTATAAGACACTTTAGCAGGTTTTCAGACTTGCCCATTATGATCGGGTCTCTGATGTCCACAAAAAAATATCTTATAAGCAATAAAAGGCTATAATTACACTCTGTTCTCTCTAAATACGGCATAAAATGGAGATAGGATCCATGGACATTACCCGGTGACAAAATACCCTAATATCTCATTTATATGTATTGATAGGTAGGATTTCGTATTTAATTTCCAATTGACCTTGTTTTTTCATATGCACCCCTACACTGGGTGTAGGACATGAAAATTTTAATTATATGTTATTGATTCACATATTCAAGAGTACACCCGGCCTATAAAGAAGTAAGAAAAGAATTAATACATAGACACAGATGAGGGGTACATGAAATCAATTCATGTTCCACTTATAATTGAAACTTAATTCAATACGTTTGTGGGATGCAGTGAGCTAGAAATTGTTCAGGATTCGTAATGCTTCCGTTGATAAAAGAAATAATTCTTCAGAGAACGAAACGAAACATATATCCATAAGTAAAAATTTATCTGGATTTTATCATTGAGGCATCTTATATTTAGGAGTCAATAATATGGCAAAGTTGAAAATCAAAACCATTAATCATCTTCATGAGAGATTTTGATTATGTCTGTTACACTTGAAGTCCCGGAAGATCTTTTTCACAAGATTGAAGCGTTACAGAGTGAACCTGAAGAAACTCCAATCGATATTATTTCCAAATTGGTTAGGTTCTATTCTGAAGATGATGAGATTGATGAAGAAACCGATGCCCGCGTCAGAAAAGGGCTTGAGGATGTTGAATTGGGGAATCACAGACCTTTGCGAACTATAACCGAAAATTTAGGGATATAATTGCCATATTGTATCGATTTTACAGAAGACGCAGAGCAATATTTACATCAATTACCCTTGAATGATTCAAGGCGAATAAAAGAAAAGCTTCTTTTCCTTGAATCTGTTGCGAATCCAAGAAAATATCTCGTTAAAATTGAAGGGAAATATCAAGGAAAAGTGTATCGATATCGTATAGGGGTATACCGAGTTCTTCTCACTTTTAAAGACCAAATAATGGTAATTGTTGTTATTGATATTGGTAATCGAAAAAATATCTATAATTAAGGAATTTGTTTGATTTAAGTAATAATCCATAATCATCAGTCCCTATAGTGCTATATACTCTTGGAAATGTGAAAACCATCTGACCTCCTGCCATGTGCATTTTTCATAAGAAATTTGAGCGAGTTTTCATACTTGACCCTTATGGATTTTCCTCTAATGTCCAAAAAAGAAAATTACCTTTTAAACAATAAATAACTATAATTACACTCTGTTCTCTCTAAATACGGCATAAAATGAATATAAGGTGCGTATTAAAGAATGTTCAACTTTTTTCTATTAAAAATAGTCGGGTTCCTTACTTATTCCAATTTATCATCTTATACACCTAAAGTGTTTTATTGTGAATACTACTGATCAGTTTTTTGCAAAAGATGCCTGGGCAAAAGAAGCGGGAATAGAGTTCATGGATGTCTCACCAGGAAGAGCAAAGGTAAAAATGCTTATCGGAGATCGACATAAAAACAGCCATGGGACTGTGCATGGTGGTGTAATCTTCACCCTTGCAGACACGGCGTTTGCCCTGGCCTCCAACTCCCAAGGGGTCCCGGCGGCAGCAATTAACGCCCACATCTCCTATGTGAAATCAGCTTCATCCGGAACCTTGTATGCTGAAGCTGAGGAATTCTCAATTAGCCCAAAGATAGCCACGTATACTGTGAAAATTACAGATGATAAAGAAGAGAATATTGCTATCTTTCAGGGTATGGTATACCGAAAGACAACGAGAGGGTGATTGAGACTATTCAATAGAGAAAGTTTAACTGATCTCTCCAGTTAATCACCCACTATACCCCACTTTTGTGCTATCTTTGCTGCGTCCGCTTCTGATATTGGATAATACTTAACACTCTGTATAAATTCTTTCCTTAGTCCGGTGCCAAATTGCGCTATTTTTACCCATTTACCCTCCTTTCTTGACACTGCCCAGATTTGACTATCATCCGCTTTATACATATCAAACGGGTTTTCAATGGTATACTCCCCGCCCATTGGAACATTTACGTAATAGATCATAATGTCGCCATACCTTTCTACTAACGGATAATTCATTAACCGAAATAGATATTCGCTATTTTAACCTGAAACTTAATAAAATCTTCTGATTTTTTGAACGTAATTGTCCATCGAAAATTTTCGTTTGAGGCCCTGGAAATTCATATAACGTACCATCCCGAAAATTTCCCGTTCCTTCCAGGGACGGTCATGTTTACCAAAACACCAGGCAATACCTGCATATCCACCAGGGTCACGGCCATCAATCTCATACTTGTTATTTAGAAATACCGCATTGGTATAAGCTTCCCTTGGGTCCTCTGTCCATTCCAGGATCTTTTTTCCCCAGTACATCCTCATATAACCCTGCATTTTTCCGGTCTTTTTCATTTCGAGCTGTGATGCATTCCAATATTGGTCATGAGTTGAAGCATTTTCAAGTTCGTCTAATGAATACACATATTCCCTTTTATCATCAGTATGACTGTTAAGAGTATTCTGTGACCATTTAGGAAGTCCTTGGAAATTATCATATTGATTATTATACCTGACAAAATTTACTGCCAGCTCACGGCGTACAATAAGTTCTTCGAGAAAAACACTTGTTCCTTTACCCCCATGTTCCTGAGATTGGATAGCAAGTGATACTGGTGAGACCTGGCCAAAGTGTAGATATGGGCTCATATTAGAACTCCCTATACCCCCAGGATCATTACGACCTTCAGAGAACGAGTCCAGACGCTCCTGCATAAACTCAGTAAAAATCAGTTTGGCTTCATTAGTCCCCCCTTTAAATAAACTGGAGACGGGAACGCTCTTGTCTATATTAAGTCCTGAAAGAATTGATTGGATTGGCTCACCAACAAGAGATGGGAAATCAAAATGTAGTGAAGATAGTTTGGGACTTATATTTTCAACCGGATGGAGAAAACGGTCTAGAAGCCGGGTAATTTTAGGTCGAAAAGTCCCGGCTGAATACTCCTCCTTTGGGGATGCAGTCTCTACCGGTACTACTACATTCCCTTCAACTTGTATGAATGGACACCTACAACGCTCAGCTACTAAGTTGTATAACCCGATTTGGTGTTTTAGATAGCCCCTATCAACTACAACAACGCTTGCATCACGGGAAAGATTTAGGGCCCCTTCATCTGGTGATTCCACCTTGAGAATAAACTTTATGTTCATTTCTTCAAAAGATTTTGAAACTTCTTCAAGGCCTTCTAACATAAAATTAAAGTGGCGGAGGTTGGCTTCAGGATAAGTCTCTGATAAACCAAAGTAAACAATGACCGGAGCATTGGAATGGTCAGCTCTTTCAACCGCATACTGTAATGCCGGATTATCTACAGTCCTATGGGAAGACTGCATCCAGTAGAGAACATACCTTCCAGTCCTAATCTTTTCATTGTTTAGGAATCTGACTCGTTCCTCTGCAACACGGGTTATCATAGATAACACTTAAGGTTATTATTTATGCTTTCACCGGCTTTGCTGTCTCTGACATATTGTCCTAATTATTTCTCACTATCATTATAATTATAAACAGAATAACAATAATCCGCTGTCGGACCGATTGAACTTTTTAATCATATTTTAGCCGACTATTTGCAACACTGTTTATTTTGGGAGGTTTTTTTTCTATCGGCTTATTTTTAGTAATATGAATTATGCAAAACCAAGAAATTATATTGCCGCGCATCAACCCGAATAATCGAAATTTATTCCCTGATTCGATATCAAAATGATCTTTTTATTAAAAAAATGATTTTCATCTTATTGCAGGATACGAAGAAGAAAAAAATTTCTTTTACATCCGATTATTTCCATAAAGATCAGAGGATTCATTTATGCTTCTAAAGTGAAAATATAGGGACACGTCTAATTGATGATCTAAATGAATAATTACCCTTATCATATCACTACCTGGAGAACTTCTTTTATGGAGGTGCAGTATACCGATCATTTCTTCGTATGTTGAGCCGGAACCCTTCAGTGAGGACCAGACGCTACTTACCCTCTACTCGCTTGCCGGAGAGGAAAGTGGGGGCTTTGTTACATTCCGCCCTCACTTTTTTATTCGAATTAGCAGGGCCCTGTTCTCTCATGGTATAGTTCACTCCCGGGTGCAGGATATCGGTACTGTGGATGTAAGAGAACTTACCCCCTCTGAACTCAACCGTGCCGAAAGGGAACTTTGGGCCCACTATCATCACCAGACCGTGGATCGCGTCAATGACCGGCTTTTTGCTGCATTTGCGGGTAAAAAACTAATTGGGGTATCACGTTGCTCGCGTCATCCTGACTGTCTTGAAGTTGATTCAGTCTATGTTCTGGATGACTACAGGCGACATGGATTTGCACGTTCTGTTATGCACCGTCTCATAGAAGAATGTGGCAGACAGGAGACCCTTTACTTGTATTCAAAATTTGCATTGGTAGATTTTTATGGAAGTCTGGGTTTCTATCCTATAACCGAGAAGGAATTACCAAAAACAATCAGGAGCCGGTTTGAGTTCAGCCGGGAATTTATCGAGGGAACTGAAATCTGTCATATGAAACGAGATCCAGCTCCTCTTTTTACTGAATTAATTAAAAACGAGTAAAAAGGTTTTTCAAAATAAATTTATGAGGAGCAACGAATGATTCTAATACTTTTTATTATTGCAATTTTCGTTCTTCTGGCCGGAACAATATTCCCTCTTATAACTGCATCTTTGGACCGAAAATTTATACGGACAACCTCTTTATCATTTATTATAGTTTCATCCATTCTGCTCGGTATTTTCTCTTTTATTAATCTGATCTCAGGTGAATCAGTGTTATTTACTGTATACCAGCCTATCAAACTATTTTCCCTGTCATTTGAAATCGACAGGCTCTCCTCATTTTTTCTGCTTCTCACATCAATAGTCTCGGCTTGTGTCGCCATCTATTTCACTGAGTATATTGAACATATGGATGGAAATTCCCGCAGGAACCTGCTCTGCAGTAGTACCTGTCTTTTCATTCTGGCAATGGTGCTTGTAATTGCCTCCGCAAATACGCTCTCATTTTTTCTGTTCTGGGAACTGATGGCTGCAAGTTCGTTTCTGCTCGTAACCTATGAATATACCCGGGAGGAGACTAAAAAAGCTGGAATCTTTTATTTTATCATGACCCAGTTATCATCTCTATTTGTCCTGCTGGGAATCATCATTCTCTTTGTTATTACCAATTCATTTGCATTTCTGCATCTGGCAACTTCATCAGTACCTCTTGTTACCATTGCATTCTTAGCTCTTTTTACAGGATTTTCCATCAAGGCAGGAATCATCCCATTCCATAAATGGCTACCGTATGCACATCCGGCAAGTCCATCTCCAATCTCTGCTCTAATGTCAGGAGTAATGCTCAAGGTCGCTGTGTATGGTCTTGTGCGTTTTCTGTTAGATGTCTTCACTCCGGACGTCTCCTGGGGTGTGTTGATCCTTATAGCAGGTACAGTTTCGGCGGTCCTTGGCATCATCTACGCATTAAAAGAGCATGATGTCAAGATGATGCTCGCGTATTCAAGTATTGAGAATATCGGGGTTATCTTCATTGGTATTGGGCTGTCTATTATCTTCACTGCCAGTAACCTTCCTCTTTTGGCGACTATTAGCCTTCTCGGAGCCCTATTCCATTCGTTAAACCACGCCATATTCAAAAGTCTGCTATTCCTAACTGCGGGTTCTGTTGTATCTGCCACCAATACACGGGATATTGAACACATGGGTGGACTAGCCCACCGGATGCCAGTTACTTCTGCGTTTTTCTTTGTAGGTGCTGTTTCGATTGCAGCCCTCCCTCCACTCAACGGATTTGCAAGCGAGTTACTTATCTTCATTGCGTTCTTCACCTCAGTGGCCGTAGTGAATCCACTGTTTAAAGTACTTCTTTTTATCAGCATTGCCCTTTTTGCCTTAACGAGTGCCCTGTCTGCCTCGTGTTTTGTCAAGGCGTTTGGATCCATATTTCTTGCCATGCCCCGTTCGCCGGAGAGCACTGATGCCCATGAAGTTCCCAGTGCAATGCTAATTGGGCCAGGTATCCTTGCAGCTGCCTGCATTCTTTTGGGAGTTTTTGCCCTACAGATCTTTACGGTCGTTGGTTTTGCAGTCCCCTTGCCGGATATGCTGTTTGTCAGCATCCTGCTCGTAGGAATGGCTGTTTTCACATATTTGGTCCTGTATTTCACCGCTTCCCATGAGGTACGGGTGAGTGAAACCTGGGGATGTGGATTGCTCTCGCAGAAGGCATCGGCAGAATATAGTGGTCATGGTTTTTCAGAACCTCTTGACGTCATCTTTTCTGCCATCTATCGGACCCGTATAAAAAATGAACGAAAGTTCTTTGATCAGAAGAGTTGCCTCTTTAAGGAAGGTTCAGGAGAGATCCGTCTCTTAAAGGTCTTTGAGGAATACCTTTACCACCCCATTGCTAAGTATTCCATGAAAGGAGCTCGATTTGTCGCAAGATTCCAGAATGGTTGCCTTGACACCTATCTCCTATATGTATTTGTTGCTGTAATTGCCTTAATCATCTTCCTCGGGTGGTTTGCATGAACCTGGATTTTTTCATTTACCTTGTAATCAATACGCTTGTTGTGGTTACAATATCACCCCTTTTTGTAAGTCTAACAAAAAAGGTCAAAGCCAAAACTCAGGGACGACAGGGCCCTCCGATATTCCAGACTTACTTTATATTGATAAAACTGTTAAAAAAGGAAGTTATCTACTCTCCGAACTCTTCACGAATCATGCGAGTCACCCCCTTTGTTACTATGGCCGCCCTCCTTGTTGCTGCTCTATTTGTCCCGCTCGTTTATTTACCTGAACCACAGGGGGGGATTGGCAACATTATCTTATTTCTGTACCTGATTGCACTAGCCCGGTTTTTTATGGCTCTTGCGGGTCTGGATGCCGGCAGTTCCTTTGGAGGGATGGGTAGTTCGAGGGAGATGAGCATCTCTGCGATAATTGAACCCACGACAATTATTGTCTTTGCTGCACTTGCATTCGTATTTAAGACACTCAATATCTTTGATATGTTTGCAAGTACTGCAGCAAACGGGTTACTTGAAACACCAACATTGATTTTGATAGCAATATCGTTATTTATAATTATAATAGTTGAGACTTCGCGGATACCGGTCGATAACCCTGAAACGCATCTGGAACTGACAATGATCCACGAGGGTATGATTCTTGAACAGTCTGGAAGAAATCTTGCCCTTCTGGAACTTTCCGCTGCGGTCAAGATGACCATACTTATGGCTCTCCTCATTAATCTGATAGTTCCTTTTGGACTTACAACAACTCTTACTCTTGCAGGAATTCTCATAGCTTTAGTGGCCTTCGTGGTAAAAGGTTCAATTCTTGCCGGGTTAATCGGACTCTTTGAATCTTCGATGGCAAAAAAACGGTTCTTTCAGCTACCCAGTCTCTTTGCCATGGCTTTCTTTTTCTCTACCCTGATAATCATCATGGCGGTGTTCTCATGATAGATACAGCAATAGTTATTGGAATTATCAGGATCCTGTTTGTCTGCATCATAATTACTGCTGCATACATTATCTCAACGAGAAACCTGCTTTCAGTGGTGTCAGTCTATGCCCTCCAGAGCCTTACCTTAGTTGCTATCGCCATTTCGCTCTTTTCACTCGAGGGTTCCATCGTTCTTCTTGAAATAGCATTGGTCACGTTTTTTAGTAAGGTCATCATAATCCCTTACTTTATCGCAACCATTCAGGAAAAGATCCGTATCAAAAGGGATATCGAGTTTCATTATCTAAATCCAACAAGTTCACTTCTCCTTTCCATGGTACTGATGCTCGTAATCTACATGGCTCTTTCAAAAATAGTACCTGAAACACCGGCACATAACAGCCTCTTTCTTTTTGGTGCGGTCCTGGGGATATCCTTAATGCTGATGGGCATGATGGTAACATTCAGCCGGAAGCGGGCTATCACAAAAGTTCTGGGATTTCTCTCCATGGAAAACGGAGTGCTGCTTTTTGGTATGTTTGTCACTGAACTCCCGTTCATCATCGAATTTTTGATAATTATCGACCTTATCATTTTAGTTATCCTGACGGCTGTTTTATCTGTAGGTATTGACTCAACACTTGAGGATTACCATAAACGTCTCCACCAGTTCCATCTTTTGAAAGATTCGGAGGAGAATTAATGATACTTATTTCATTTGTCCTGGTATCGGTAGTCTCTCTTGTCTTAATTGCTGTCACCCGTAATCACCGACATATGAACACAGTCTGTATCATGCAGGCACTGATCTTTGCTGCCCTGGCGGTCTATCTGGCACTAACCCAGCATGTGCCGGTTTTCTCGTTTCTCGTCGGAAGTCAGTACTTTTTTATTGATCACTTTGGTCTTTTTGAAGTTCTCATCGCCACCGTTATTTTTACATGTGCTGCTACCTATGCCCGTGGGTATGTCGAAGGACTTCTTGAGAGCGGGGAACTGGAGAAAGGCAGTCTAAAACTTTTCTATGCTGCATGGACCCTGCTCCTTTTGTTAATTGTTTTTGCTTTCTTTTCTGATAATTTTGCACTTTTCTGGATCTTTGCAGAACTGACCACAGTCATATCAGCAATGCTTATCGCAATTCTCGCTGCCCGTGAAAACATAGATGCCGCGTTCAAGTATATTTTCATTGCATCAATCTCCATGCTATTTGCCTTTGTCGGGTTCATTTTTCTCTTTGAGATATCACGGGTCAGTCTGGGTACCGGTACCCTGAACTGGACAGTCTTAATGCAGTATGCTGACCGATTCCCTACTGGAATGCTGATCGCTTCCTTTGTACTCGTCTTTATAGGATTTGCAGCAAAGTCCGGGATCTTCCCGTTCCATACCTGGCTCCCTGAAGCTCATGCCAAAGCCCCGTCAGCAGTCAGTGCTATTCTTTCCGGAGTACTCCTGAATGTTGGTATCTACGGAATCATCCGCATGTATGCGATTGTGCATCAAACAATTGCATTTACTACCCTTGCACCCATGATTACGGTTTTTGGACTTCTCACGGTTGGCATTTCAGCCATTTCCATGCTACCACAGAAAAACTTAAAAAAACTTGTGGCATTTTCCAGTGTGGAGAATATGGGAATCATGCTTGTTGGTCTTGCCATATCCACTCCGGTTGCCTTGTTTTGGGTGCTTTTCCAGATAGTGGCACATTCCTTAACAAAGGCCTCAATGTTCTTCTCTGCAGGCATCCTGCACCGACAGTACCGAAACCGCTTTTCGAGCGATGCACCAGACGATATACGCGACATATTCAGACTTCAGCCGTTTGCAGCGTGGATAATTATTTTATCTGGACTCGCGATCATTGGTATGCCTCCGTTTCCTCTTTTCTTTTCCGAATTCTTTATCATGTTGCAATTAGGTGCGGCCTCCTTATGGGTCCTTGGCATTATGCTTCTCCTGCTTTTCATAGCTTCCGTCGGACTTGGATACTTTGTGCTTACAACATTTACACAGATGTCTGAACCGGATACAGGTTCAGATATTGAACCATATCTAACACCCGCCAGCATGAAGGTTCCAATAATCTTTTTGATAGGGCTTCTCCTGATTATCGGAATTTTTCTTCCCTCACATGGCATGGAGTATCTCAATCAGATTGTAATGGAGCTGAAATTCTAAATGACTACAGATAATGATATTGGTATCAGGGTTGCGCAGGAATTTCTTGGTAGTGATGCCCTGGCTGACCGGATCATGCATGGACCCAACAATGAACTTTATTTACTTATCGAAGAGTCGGAATTTGAAATAGCAATATCTCATCTGGCTGCCAACAAGTTTGTCCTGATAAGTATCTTCTGCTGTGAAAGATTCTCTCTCCATGCTACTCAGACGCTCTTTTATATATTTGAACGGAGGACCAGCATTCTCGTGGTTTTTTTAGGTATCAATGGATATGCAACTTCAATTGCCGGCATCTATCCTTGCGCATCCTGGTTTGAACGTGAATGCCGTGATGGATTCGGTATAGAATTTGAGGGGGCTTTTGATAACCGCAGACTATTCCTTCACGAGACGTATCCTGATGATTTCCATCCTTTGAAAAAATCGTTTAAAAATGCATCTATTGTCACGAAAGAGATCATTAACCCTGCTGATGAATACCCGTTCCTGGAAGTTCTGGGTGAGGGGGTATACCAGGTGCCGGTAGGCCCTGTTCATGCAGGGATAATTGAGCCTGGCCATTTCAGGTTCAGTGTAATTGGAGAGACGATCTTCAATCTTGAGTGCCGGATGTTTTACAAGCACCGGGGCATCGAAAAACTTGCAGAGGGTAAAATTCCCACTTATTGCATCAGGATAGCAGAAGCGGTGAGCGGAGATGAATCTGTGGCAAATACAACTGCATTCTGTATGGCGGTTGAACAAATCTCTCATATACAGGTTCCTGAAAGGACATGGTACCTTCGGACGATCCTCCTTGAGTTAGAACGAATCTGTTCTCATTTAGGAGATCAGGCTGGTATGCTTATCGATGTGGCGTTTCCGTTGGGGGCGAGCCAGTTTTCTGTGCTCCGTGAGGAATGTTTCCGCGAAAGTGACCAGTTGACAGGTTCAAGATTCCTGCGGGGAATTATCGCTATAGGCGGTATTAGTCGTGATATCCCCAAGGTACAACTTGATGAACTCCTCTCATTTGTTCATCAGTTGCGTAAAAGGTACAGGATCGGGCTGAAAATTGTGCTCTCTACAGCATCAGTTATCGATCGCTTTTCCACCACCGGTGTGATTCTTCCTGCACTACTACGACCGCTCAATATAACAGGTCCTGCTGCACGTGCTTCCGGAGGGAAGGTGGATGTACGTCTTAATCACCCTTATGGTATCTATGATAAATTTGCTCCAAAGCCACAGCGTCTCAGGGATGGAGATGTGCTATCAAGGTTTACGATAAAAGCATCGGAGATAATGGACTCAATCGATTTAATTGAACGACTGATTGCATCCGTTCCGGGAGGCGATGTCAGGTCAGATGCAATAATTCGCGATGGATACACTCTTGCAATGGTTGAATCTGCACGGGGACAAAACCTCTGTTGGGTATGGATTAAAGATGGTGTAATTGAACGATACAAGGTCAGGACTGCATCATTTAGCAACTGGCTCGCAATCGAACATGCAGTTCAGGGAAATATTGTTCCGGATTTTCCTGTGATAAACAAGAGCCTGAATCTCTCGTATGCGGGAACGGATCTGTGAGGTAAAAAAATGGTGAGTGTATTAACCTGCCTGCTGAAAAAGAAAGTAACTGAAGATCTGCCTGTTTTGGATGAAGAAATAGAGGTAATCGGTCGCGAGATTAAAATAGCAATAAATGCTGTTTTTGGGAGGAGCCTTGCGATTCGTGAACTGGATACTGGCAGTGACAATGCCACAGAAATTGAGATCAACAATCTCAACAACCCTTTCTATGATGTGGAGCGTTTTGGTATCACGTTTGTAGCATCACCCCGTCATGCAGATGTGCTTATTGTAACCGGGTGTGTGACGCACAACATGGTGATAGCCGCAAAAAAGACCTACGATGCAATGCCCTCACCGAAATTTGTAGTTGCCGTTGGTGATGATGCCTGCGATGGAGGGATCTTTTCCGGAACCTACGCCGTGCTTGGAGGAGTAGAGAAGATCTTACCAGTCGACCTGAAAATACCGGGTAATCCCCCTACTCCGGTTCAGATTCTCGCGGGTTTGCTTGCCTTAATGAAAAAGGCCCGTAGGGAATAGGGTCAAGTTATAAAGTGGATCCTGCATAAATTGATTAAATTTTTAGTTTTAATTGAGAATATCTCCCTGGTACTGATAAAGAACATCATCAGGATACTCTCTATCGTATATTAAATTTTTAGAAGGATCATAAATATAAATACTATCCTCGTAATCACCTTGAGATGAATCATAGTGCAATAAGTATAAATTTTCACCTTGTTTA